>LIAL01000030.1 GCA_001437625.1 Nitrosopumilus sp. BACL13 MAG-121220-bin23 | reverse complement strand
TTTTTATCATTTCAAATTATTTTTTATCATTTCAAATTATTTTTTATCATTTCAAATTATTTTTTATCATTTCAAATTATTTTTTATCATTTCAAATTATTTTTTATCATTTTTAATAAAACAAAACATATCATCATAATGTGCTGATTTTTTACAATCTATATTTTTGTGACTAATTTTATCATTTACCATAAAAAAAGTTAATGAACAAACACTTTCTTTATAGATTAGAATAATGTCCGAAGAAAATATTGATGAAGAAGTTATCGAGAAAGTTGTTGAAGATGAATCGTTTCAAGAAGAAGAAGAAGTTGATGAAGAAGAAGAGGAGTATCTCGAACAGGACAGAAGATGAAGAATAAAACCCTTAAACTATCCGCCAAATGGATGTCTTTTAATTGAAAATTGATCATATTGCAATTGCTGTAGATGATGTTGAAGAATCTGCAAAAATATACCAACAAGCATTGGGTGCCGACCATGTTGAATTTGAAACAGTGGAATCTGAAGGCGTAAAAATTGCTATCATTGAATTAGAAAATGGACGAATTGAATTGATACAACCAATGAATGACTCTAGCCCAATTAAAAAATTCCTTGATAAGAAAGGTCAGGGTCTTCATCATATGGCATTAGACACTGATAACATTGAGGGTGAAGTTGAACGAATGGAAGGATGTGGTATTCAATTTTTAGGCAAAATTAGACCTGGCTCTGCTGGAACTAAAATTACTTTTATTCATCCTAAATCATTAAACGGTGTTTTGACTGAATTGTGCTCTCATCCAAAATAAAATTTAAGACCTAATTCTTTTTACTACTTGTTTGATCTACATTGCTTGATTATTCTCTTGGTGTTTCATACTCATGATAAAAAAATAATTCTAATCTATTAGAAAATTATCTAATCAATATTGGTTCAAAATGATGAAGAACGTAAGATAAAAATAAAACAACGCTGACAAATTCCTGAATACATGGTGAATGCTAAAACACGACAATCAACTCCCGAATACAATACAACCAAACATGTAACTTACGTCACAAATCGTTTGAAAATATTATTGCATTATTCAAAATATATTTCAAACAGTAACATTCCATGTTGTAATTGTTGTGGGGAAAATTCACATGTTGACTTTTTAGACATTGATCATATTGCAGGTAAAAACCAAATGGATTCTGAACATGAATTAATCCAATTGGACTATTCATCAAAATTAAGAGGTAAAGGCTTGATACATTGGATTATAGATAATAATTATCCTGATGGATTTCAAATACTTTGTCATAACTGTAATGTTGCAAAAGGATTGATAGGAAATAACAACACCTGTACACATGAAACAATACGTCTAGAACAAACTTTTGATGATATGACTGCTCACAGTAGTTTTGAACTTTAATCCAATCCTTCTGATAAATCATGATTGGATATCCAATCAAAGTTAATCAAGGCCCATTATCTTGTTATATCATGATAAAGCAAATCCCAACTCTACTAGTTGTAGTTGGAATAGTAGTCATAATTATTGGGTTCAACCTTGTCATGACTTATGGTCTAAGTTTCTATACTGCTATATCTCTCTTTTTCGGAATTGCAATGATTGTTGCAGGAGTAAATCTAAAAATGAAAATTAAAAAATTAGTATCCAAAAACCAAAAAAATCAATATGATTATACAATTAAAAAAATGACTGAAGATATTTTAGATGATACGTCAAAAGAATAATCTAAAGAGAATAAAACAGATTTAGGGTAAAAATTACCTCTACTTGTTTTACTAAATTATAATTTTAAAACAAAAATATTCCTATCTAATTTAGACAAAAATCTTAACTTGTTTTCTCAAAATCTTTCATTAGTAAACTCCAATGTTCTTGTACTTTAGATATATTTTCTTCAACAAATTTTATTCCATCTTTTTTTAATATTATTGATGGATTGGTGTTCCTGGTAAACCAACTTTCACTTGAATCAATAGTAATGAAATTCATATCTTCTAATTCATTAACATGTTCTCTAAATTTTCCAGCGTTAGTTTTTTTACAATTTTTAAAAATTTTTGTATATTTTTTTACTCCATTTTTAATGCAAGCAAGAATGACATAATCAATAACATCTAACTTGTCAGAATTCAATACACTCTTCAACTGTGGTGAGTATTTAGGAAATTGGTTAATTGCTGTGTCCTTCTAGAAACACTTTATGCTCTAACTAATCGTGGCTAGAACAATGTCCTGATTAACCCTAATTGACTACTTTTTACTAGAAAATACTTTTAAAAATTCTCTTAATTCTTCTTTTTGTTTTTCAGGTGGAGTATTTTCCCAAATTTTTAATTGATTAAATTTTGCTAATTCATAGAAAATATCTTTGTCCTCATCACTAAATTCATCATGTCCTTTTTTGTTAATTTTTCCACGTCTTCGTAGTACTCCTTGCCTACCCTTTGATTCTTCTTGGTATTCAATAATTACTTTATTTTTAAAATCAATTAAATCTGGTACAAATTGTCTAAATCCTTTTTTTCTAAATTCACCTGCTTCCTCTTCTGTTAAGAATGGAACTTTCTGCCATGTTCCAAATTCATCTATGATTATTCTTGTTTTACCTTCTTTGGTATCCGTATCAATCATAAAATTATAATATTTTTCTTTATCAATTTGTTTTATCTGTTGATTGATGTCAAATAATTTTTCAAGATCTTGAACTCCCATATCATGTCTCTTGAATTTAGATATATGAGCCGAAGGTTATCCTGTAATACTGTGTTCGATCACTTTTCACTTTTTTACAATCAATTAAATTGATAAATGATTTAGAATACTTGAACATGGATACTTTTGAAGCAATTTCTAGTAGACGTGCAATTAAAAAATTTGATAGCAACTACAAAATGACATTTGAACAAATTGATTCCTTAATGAAATTAACCCTTCTTTCACCTACTAGCTACAATCAACAAAACTGGAGATTTGTAACTATTTCTGATCAATCTATAAAAGAAAAAATTGGTATTGCTGCAAGAAATCAAGCACAACCTGTAGACGGTTCGTTGGTGATATTATTATGTGGAAATCTGAACGCCTGGAAAGATGATCCATTGAGATATTGGAAAAATCATCCTGTTGAAAAACAAGAACTAGTAAAATCCTCTTTAGAAAAAAAATATTCTGAGAGTCTTCAAAATAGGCGTGATGAAGCAATGCGTTCTTGTGGTTTTGCAGGTCAAACAATAATGCTTGCAGCCAGACAAATGGGACTTGATTCTTGTCCTATGGTCGGTTTTGATTATGATGAAATGGCACAAATAATTAATCTTCCAGATGATCATTTGATTGTTTTAATGATAGTTGTTGGAAAATCTAGTGAACCTGCCAAAGAACGTGGTGGTCAATTGAGTTTAGGTGAGGTTGTTTTTGAAAATAAATTCCCATAATCTTATCGCTGTTTGTTGAATTTAGTTTAATTAGTAAAATTGATGTTAGAACATAAATTTGATAAAACTATTCCATCATTTTTAAAGTGTCTGATGCTGTAATAATTCCTATAATTTTTGAATTTTTTGATACTAGAATGCATTTTGAATATCTTATCAATGGAACTAACACATTTGCTGGAGTATCAAAATCTACAATTGGTGGAATTGAATCCATTGTATCTGATAGTTTTGCTTTTTTTAACTCTGCTTGTCCTTTGTCTGCTAAATGTCTCACAATCCCATCTTCTGAAACCACCCCTACTACGTTAATTCCATCAAAAACTGGAATTTGACTAATTGATAATTCATGCATTTTTTTAATTGCGTCATGTAACGTGTTTGTTGGTTTTAATTTTATGATGACCTTACTACAAAAATCCCCTGCTGTATGTGATGATGATTCTCCCTCTAACTGTGAAAGATTTTCAAAAATTTTCTTTGCTGTCTCATAACTTGGTTGACTTCTTCCTGATTCTATCTGGTTAATCATTGATGTGCTAACCTGTGTCATTTCTGCTAGTTTTTTTTGTGTGATGCCAATTTTTAATCTTATTTGCTTTATCGAATCAATTCTTGGTAACAATTCAATTATAATGAATCTTGGTTAGTTTAAAATGTATTATTTTCTCTTCTTCTTTACTTTCTTTGGTTGCTCAATTGCTGCTTGTGCTGCTGCTACAATTGCAATGGGAATTCTGTGTGGTGATGCACTAACATAACTTAGTCCTTCTCCATGACAGAATTTAATTGAACTTGGATCTCCTCCATGTTCTCCACATATTCCAATTTCCATATTTGGCCTAACGCCGCGACCTGCTGCTATGCCTATTCTAATTAAACTGCCTACGCCTGTTACATCAATTGATTGAAACGGATTTCTTTCTAACAATTCTTTTTCAATATATTCTGACAAGAATTTTCCTTCGACATCCTCTCTGCTGAAACTAAATGTTCCTTGAGTCAAATCATTAGTACCAAAACTAAAGAATTCTGCTGTCTTTGCAAGTTCATCTGCAGTCAATGCAGCCCTTACCACTTCGATCATGGTTCCAAAGTTTATTTTTAATTTCATCTTGTATTTTGTTTCTGTTTCTTTTTTAATAATATCATATATTTTCTTTATGTGATTTAATTCTGCAATACTACTAATTTGTGGTACCATGATTTGTGGATGTGCTTTAACTTTTTTCTTTGTTAATTCAACTAATGCTTCAAACACTGCTCTGATTTGCATTTCATAAATTTCCGGATGTGTAATTCCTACTCTTACTCCTCTATGTCCCATCATTGGATTAATTTCTGCAAGTTCTCTTGCTCTTTTTAGTATAGTTTCTGCTTTATCAACTCCGCTTGTATTTCCACTTGCTTTTAATTTTTGAATTTGTTCAACCACTTCTTCTGGATTCGGTAAAAATTCGTGTAATGGCGGATCTAGCAGTCTAATTGTAACTTCATACCCTTCCATTGCTTTTAGAATTTCAATAAAGTCACTTTTTTGTAATTGACCTAGTTTTTCCAAAATTTTGCTTCGCTCTTGAATATTTTCAGCCATAATCATTTCTACAAACAAATTAATTCTATCTACACCATTGAACATTCTTTCTGTTCTGCATAATCCAATTCCTTGAGCTCCAAACTTTCTTGCTAACACAGCACCTTCTGGTGTATCTGCATTAGCCCTAATTCCTAATGTTTTTGTTTTTTGTGCCCATTCTAAGATCTGCTCAAATTCTTTTGTCACTTTTGGCTCTACTGTTGGAATTTCTCCAATAAAGACAGTTCCTTTACTCCCATCAATGGTGATTGTATCGCCTTCCTTGATTGTTATTCCGTTTGCAGTGCCTGTCTTTTTATCATAATCAATTTTTAATTCTGGACATCCTACTATGCATGGTTTTCCCATTCCTCTTGAAACAATTGCTGCATGCGATGACTTTCCTCCTAAACTTGTCAAAATACCTTCTGATGAAAAGAATGCTGGGACATCTTCTGGTTTTGTTTCTTTTCTTACCAGTATGATTTTTTTACCTGCGTCTCCTAACTCTATTGCTTTTTTTACATCAAATACTACTATTCCACTTGCAGCTCCTGGGGATGCTGCAATTCCTTTTGCTAGTTGTTTAAAGTCATTGATTTTAGATTCATCCATTGTTCTGTGTAACAATGCTTCTAATTGCTGTGCTGGAATTCTTGTAAGTGCTTTATTTTTATCAATTAATTTTTCTTTAACCATGTCTACTGATGTTTTCACTAATGCTCCTGCACTCATCTTTGCAGTTCTTGTTTGTAATAAGTAAAATTTTCCTTCTTCTATCGTAAATTCAATATCTTGCGGTTCTTTGAAATGCTTTTCTAATTTTGTACATGCACTGCTTAATTCTTTATATGATTTTGGCATATCTTTTTTTAATAATTCTATACTCATTCCTGTTCTTACACCTGCAACAACATCTTCTCCTTGAGCATTAATCAGATATTCTCCTTCCATCTCTTTTTTACCATTATGGCCGTTTCTTGTAAACACAACTCCCGTTGCACTATCATCCCCCATATTCCCAAATACCATTGCTACTATGTTTACTGCAGTTCCACTTGCAATATCTTTTGTAATGTTGTTTTTTTCACGATAAACTATTGCTCTTTCTCCCATCCAACTTTTAAAAACTGCTTCAATAGCTAACACTAACTGTTCATCTGGTGTATCTGGAAATTTTCTTTTTGTATGTTCTTCACATATTTTTTTATATTCTGATGCAATTGTTTTTAGAGATTCTACGTTTAGTTTACTGTCATCTGTAACTCCTTGTTTTTCTTTTGCTACGTCCAACACATGATCAAATTTTTCATCATTTACGCCAAATACCACTTTTCCAAATATTTGTATAAATCTTCTATACGAATCCCATGAAAATCGTGGATTTTTTGTCTGTTCAGCAAATCCTTCTACTGTTTTTTCATTTAGCCCTAAATTCAAAATTGTGTCCATCATTCCAGGCATTGACACTGCTGCACCTGAACGAACTGAAACTAGCAATGGATTTTTTATTGAATTCCATTTTTTACCTGTCTTTTTTTCCATTTTTGTAATGTTTTTCATTACTGCTGGCATCACATCTTTTGGAAGTTTTTTATCATTACCATAATACTTGTTACAAACTTCAGTTGTAATTGTAAATCCTGCTGGTACTGGTAGTTTTAATTGCGTCATTTCACATAAGCCTGCACCTTTTCCGCCTAACAATATTATTTTTTTACTATCTGCTTCTTCGAATGCATAAACTGGCTTATTTTTTACCATTCAAAAATTTACGATCTTTTTCGCTTTTTAAACTAATGCCTTCGAAAATTCAGAAATTATTTTATTCCAATTTTTTGCTTTAATTATTCCACTTGCAACAAGAATTCCTTTTGATCCCAATTCTATTGCTTTTGATACATCCTCACCTGATACAATCCCCGCACCACAAAGCAATTTTGTTTTATTTTTTGAATTATTAACGATGCTTGCAGCTTTTACAATTAATTCTGGCTTTTCTTTAGAAACTGATTTTCCAGAACCAATTAGTTCTGGTGGTTCTATTGCAATAAAGTCTGGATCAAGTTTAACATATTTTTTAACTTCTGCAATATCTTTTACACATACTATGGATATCATTTTTAATTCCTTTAATTTCAAAACTAATTTTTCAATTTCTTTACTTGAAATTCTATGTTCACTATGATTGATCAATGACCCTTTAACTTTAGATTTTTTTAACAATTCTGGGACTATGAAACCTGTAGTACTTCCAATTTTTGAATCATCTATGTGCTGAGCTAAGATTGAAATTGAACTATTTGCAACTAATCCTATTAGATGCTGCGGTGGTGATATGGCAATTTCAATTTTATATTTTTTAGAAACTTCTTCTGCAATTTTTATAAATTTGATAATCTTGTCACCTGATATTTCTTCATAGTTTTTACAATTAATTACAAACATCTTTGTTTGGATTTTTTTATAACGTATTTAATTCTTGGTTGAATTTATTGTACATTAACTGTCTTTTGATATCTTCTTTTCATTGTTGAAACGATGATCATTAAAATTAGTCCTGCAATGTTTGTTCCTATGATAAATACATCTGATACGATTGATCCATAAATTAGCCATAATGCTGAACCTGCTGCGATAAATATCATTAAAAATTTAGAAATATCTTGCATGCTTTTGGTCTTGTAGCCTTTGTAGATTTGTTCTACCCACCCTGAAAGAATTAAAATTCCTGCTAATGTTCCAAGAATTGTTAATAATACTGAATCAACTTCCATTATTCAATTAACTCCAAAAGAATTCATCCAATCCTGTTTGTTTTGGTTTTCCAAGCATTACATCAAAATCTAAATCCATCGATGATGTTATTTGCTCTAATGTTGACTCTAAAAATTCCATATATTTTTTGGAATCAATTTCTTCTTTTTTTGCTAATTCAGCTGGTTTCACTCCGGGTTTGTTTAGTATCTTGATGAATGAAATTTTATCTCCTTTTTTTATTTCCCTTATCCCCTCTAATTGTTTAGCTGCTCTGATATGCTGTGGTATTGTTTTTGTATATTCTGATGGTGCTTTACTTAACATCACGTTAAATGTTAAATCTTCCAAAGGAATTTCCTTTGCTTCTAATTTTTTACCGCACACTGAAATTTTTTCAGAAATTTGTTTTTTTGCTTTTACAAAATCTTCCATTGTTTGAACTTCAGATAAAACATCCACTAATTCAAAAAATAATTTTTTAATAAATGCTGGAGTGTGGGATTTTTTCCCAGTAAGTCCTTTTACATCTACTTTTCCAGAATTTGTTACCCCCAAATAATTTTTCTTTCTATTACTTAGAACACAGTATCTGTATGTCTTGTCAATTTCTAAATCTACTCCATGATCAATTTTAGCTTGTTCAATTACTTTTTGAATTTGTTCTTCTGTGGGATTTTTAATAAATAATGAATCTGTATCTCCATATAGGACTTCAATACCGATGTCTTCACATTTCTTGATTGTTTCTAAAATTGTATGTCTGCCTACTGCAGTTGTCGCTTCTGCTACTGGAAGGAAATATAGTGGAAATATCTCGGCACCCATTACTCCATAACTGGCATTCAAAATCACCTTAAGTGCTTGACTGACAACTGTGTATTGCTGTCTTTGTTCATCAGTTAACGTCTCTTTTTTAGAGAGACTTTTGTAATAGTTTACTCTCAAGTCCCGTAATGATCCAATGATTAATGCAGTCAACCCATTTTTTTTAGAACATGTCCAATGATTTGTTTGAGGGATTGTATTTTTTTTACATTCTTCGTGAGAACATCTAACTGTTTCATAAGATAAATTTCTAACTTTAATTATACTTGGATATAGACTTGCAAAATCCATTACAACCACGTTAAAATGAATTCCTTGTTTTGGTTCAATAACTAAACCTCCTCGATATTTTTTATCTTTAATCACTGCATCTGACATAACTCCTTCTGATCTTTTTTGTAATTCTTCTCTTTTTGGAATTAGTGCGTTTCTTTTTCTATGTTCATAATACATTAAACTTCTAATCCATTGTGACACTCCTACTCTTGCAATATCGTCGATTGGCATTCTTCCAATTCTTGCAATAATTACAAGCAAGTTCATCAACAAGTCGCTGTTGAAACTTGTAAGTTCATACGTTAATTGCGCATCATTATAACAATAATTTGCAGTTTGGTAAAGTGATAACTTGTCAAACTCTAAACCATAATCAATTTTTTCTTTTCCTAACAGTGCTTTTGATACACTGTTTAAAGAAAAATCTGTATACGATTGACTAAATGCATAGATCTGAAATGAGCGATTTGATAGTGTTCTATACAAATCAATGTGAACTCCGTGTTTTAGAGTTGCAGAATCCCTCATCATGTATAGAGGGTTATCTTGATTTGAAATTCCTAGTCGTTCTGCTCTGTTGTACAAATATGGTAAATCAAATTCATCTCCATTGTATGTGAGTACAAATGGAAATTCTTCAATTATTTTGAATGCGTCTGCAATCATTTCTTTTTCTTTATCTATATCATAGAATGTGACTTTGATATTTTCCTTTAATTCGTTAAATCCCTTCTCAGTTCCTTCTGTTTTGAGCACAAAAATTTGGTCATAATCATCTGTTCCTTTCAGTCCTATTGCTGTAATTCTTTTTTCAGCAAGTTTAGGATCTGGAAATCTTCCTGGATCAAATTCAACCTCAATATCTACACTTAATCTTTTTATTTTTGGAATTGGCTGGTTGAGTAAATCTGCCCATTCTGAAATAAATTCTTTAAACTCTTCTGCATCTATCATACTTTTACTATCTACTTTATCCCACAACAAACTTTTTAGTGCAATTTTTACTTCATCTGAAATTTCCATGTTATGCGGTTTGAGTAAACCATCTACTATCTCATAATATTTTCCAATAATTAATTTTCTATCGTGCAAATATGTTTCATAATATTTGATGTCTGATTCCCATGTCTCGATTTGATTTTTAATGCTGTCTGCATAGTTTCCTCCAATTGTAAGTGGATTGTCTACTGTTATCTTGGATACTTCAATTTCTTTATCTTCGATTAAATCATATTTCTTAACTGTTTTAATTTCTAAAACATCTTCTCTTTCTTGTAAAAAATCTAATTCATCTGGAGATAATTTTGAGTAACAATATGGTTTGTGTCCTATTTCATCTTTCCATAAAAATAATTTTTGTGCTGTTGGCTCATAAAATTTTAGAACTGCTGATTTACTGATTCCATCATATGTTGCAGACACCAGCATTGACGGGAGCATTGCTTCTATTTTTTCTACTTGCGATACTTTGGCTTGCATTTTCTTACACTAAATTCTCGTACTTAGTAACTAACTCTTTTGCCCATCTTACAATTTTATTTTTATCTAAATGAACTATTTCTACACCAGCTTCTTCTAGCAAGTCATAGTCTGTTTCAGGATATTTGTCAAGACAAACAAATTTTTTAATTCCAATTGTTATTGCCATTTTTGTACATTCTAGGCAGGGCACAAATGTTGTGTACAGTACTGCACCTGCTGCACCTGCCTCAATTCCTAAAATTGCACAATGCATGATTGCATTTGCTTCTGCATGATTACACAGACATCTATCTAGTGCTGCACCTGATTCAATTTTACCTTCCATTCTAAGTTGACATCTTTTACATCCACCTTCAAAACAATTTTTAATTCCAGGGGGTGTTCCATTATACCCTGTTGCTAACTGTCTGTGGTTTCTAACAATTACTGCTCCCACTTGTCTAGTTATACAATTTGAACGCAATTTTGCTAATTCTGCTTGTAACATAAAATATTCGTCCCAATCTGGTCTCTCAAAAGAATCACTCATACAAATTATATCTAATTGTTCCATATATGGATCTCGATAATTACAATTTATTTGCGATCACAATTTATTTTTAAAATTTATTCTATTCCTCACCTTTAAATTCAAATTAAAACACGAAATAACGAAATGAAACTTAAATTATTTTTTATAATTACGATGGTTTCAATCTTTACTATTTCTGCACTAGGCCAATCTGCTTTTGGATATGGTGGCCCTCCTGCAAATAACTCTGCAAATAACTATACTGTAGAAATTACATCCGACCAAGAATCATATACTCTTGGAGAATCTGTAATGTTTACTGGATCTGTAAATAAATATGATGAAGACCGTTCTTTGAGAATTTCTGTTTTTGATTCTAGTAATAATTTAATCATAACTAAAAAAACACCTGTTGACACTTATGGTAAATTCTCTTACACTGTTGAATTAAATGAAAAATTTTCTGCTGGAAATTATATCGTAAAATCCCAATATGGTAATTCTAAATCCACTGTAAACACCTCTTCTCTTATGATTACTACTGGAAATACTTCTACAATGACTTCAAACATATCTGAAATCCCTGTCTGGATTAAAAATAACGCCGGCTGGTGGGCAGATGGCTCAATTGACGATGCTTCATTTGTACAAGGAATTCAATTCTTGGTCAAAGAAGGATTTATGAAAATTCCTGTAACTCAACAGGGTTCTGGTTCTGGTAGCAATGAAATCCCTGTCTGGATTAAAAATAACGCCGGCTGGTGGGCAGATGGCTCAATTGACGATGCTTCATTTGTACAAGGAATTCAATTCTTGGTCAAAGAAGGATTTATGAAAATTACCAATTAATTTTTTTCTTTGCTAATTTTTTTCTAATCTTCATGCCTATTCCAAATGATATGATCATTCCAGTTATTGAAAGTATTACTAGTGAATTAGTATCTACTGCTGATGGTGTTTCAAAAATTAGCGGAACAAATAATGAAAATGTAAACATTATTCCACTAAGATAACTAATATTTTTTAAAATTGGAAATTTACATGGAATTGCCATAATAATTATTTTTCCATAAATTATTTAGTCTTTGGCAATTGTAATGAATTAATTTATATTTTTTCAATATTATTGTAAATGATGAAAACTGAAAAAGAAATTGAGGAATTTAGAAAAGACATAGAGCAAAGATTGGAAAATGTATCTAAATTGCCTGATCCTATGACTGCCATGAATTATTATCAAGGTGCACTTCGAACACTTGAATGGGTAACTACCGGACAGGATATTTGAGAACTATTTCTGAGTAATTCTAAGAACTATTCCAATTATCATAAAAATAATCATAAAGTATGATGACATTACTGTCCATTGAGTGATTTTACCTAATTCTAAATCGTTTGATGCTAAAATTACAAATATTATTACAAATATTATTCCTATTACTAGCATACTATTTTTAATTATATTTTTTTTATTTAGAAATACCATGTCGCTTATCTACAATTAAATTATTTATTCCAATGTATTTTCTAATTTACGCCAGTACGTCTTTTAATTTCAGGTGTTTTTTCGGTTGTGACACCATTTTTGAAATTATCCAATTTTACTTTATTTTCTTCAATTTCTTTTTCTGTCCAATCACGAATAAATTCATCTTTAATATTTGTAAAATTTTTACATTTTTCGCAAAGCCACAATGCGTCTCTTTCTCCTGTAAATGCAATTGGGAATCTTCTTCCATTACATTCCTTACATAATAATGGCATGATTTTGTTTATTTACACTTCTATTTGTACTCACATATTTTATTCATTTTTTTAATTTATTCCAAAACTTAATGAACCAAACGGTATTTTATTTAACATGGATAAATTTTGGAAAAAGTATACTGATTCGGTATTCTCTGGTAAGAGCATGATTATTCTTGTAATTGGTGGATTGATTGCGGGTGGAATTTTAGCCCTTCTAAGATAAATTATTTATTTCACAGACATATTTCTTAACAAATCGTAAGTCCGTAACAAAAATAGATATGAAATACATTTTAAGAAAATTATCTAATAGATTCTAAAAATAATTTTAAGATACACTTGTAATTTTTTTGAGTAATTTTGGATGGCAATGTCTCAACTAACAAATCCAAACTAAACTCACTCATGACAAATCCCCATTACTTGATAACTATCTTGTAACTTTGATTTATACGAAACTGTAATCTCAAACATCTAACAGTTTAGTGACTAATTTCTTATGTTAACTTAGTACGTTACTTTCCGAATCAAATGTGGTTCTTTGAGCATAATTGTATCGCCTTTAATTGATGATAACTCAACTTTAACTAAATTATTTGCTGTTATTACAATCAGTGCTTCACATCTTGTACAAAGAATTGTTCTTCCACATGATCTTTCTTCTCTGATCAAATCTTTTTCTAGTTTATCCTCTTTTTGACATGTTGGACAAAGTCTTGGTTCTTTTGCTATGCTGATAATTTCTTTAATGAATATCATTTTACTCATATTTTTTAATTATTTATTGTCTAGAATAAACTTTGTAGTGTTAATTGGTATCAGCATTCCATTTTGAATGTCAAACCGCTTTAATCATTCAAAATTAGAACGAATGGTATTCAGTATATTCCCAATCTAACCAATTAACGTTGTATACTTTTTTTGCATTGGAAATATGCTTTTCCATCTTTTTTCAATTTAATTTTTATAATTACAAAATAATTAGATAAAAAGTAAC
>LIAL01000029.1 GCA_001437625.1 Nitrosopumilus sp. BACL13 MAG-121220-bin23 | reverse complement strand
TTCTATTCTAATTGATATATGTCTAATTTACAATCTATGCTACAATCCGGTATGCTCCAATCAAGTGTTTGTTCTTGTGGTATCATTCCTAATGGATCATATTTATCAAATTTTGTCATTCCTTGAACTGATGATAACATTATAACTTTAGATGTGTCTGATGATGACATTTCTATTTCTGAATTTGATTCATTTGTAATTCCGCCTGTGATATTTTTAATTGAATTAATTACTCCCACTGGTATGTTCTCTCCTCCTGATACGTATAATATTGAACCTTTTATTGCGTTTGGCGGTGCATTCTCATAAAGCATTTTTAATGAATCTCTTAGTGAGTCTTCCATACTTAGTCCATCTTTACTTGTAGTTAGAATATTTATCTCAGAAGAAATTTTTGATGATTCAAGTGATTTTACTACGTGCATTATTGCAGAGTTTGCAATACTGTAACATGCTTTAGGAGTTAAATCTGGATTACTATCAAGTAATGAGTCATTATCTAATACAATTGTACATTCTGAATTTTCTCTAACTCTTTTCAGAGATACTCCTGAATTGAAAATTCTTTCTTTTTCATATTTGAATGGCATTACTACAAATGAAATTAATCCTTTATCTGCTTCTTTACATATTTCAGAAACTACTGGTGCTATTGCTGCACCTGCTTTTCCAGCTAAATTGCCCATCAATACAATGGTTGAATATTGTGAAATTTTAGATTTTATCTCTTTTGATACTTTGTAAGTTGAACCTCTGATTAATTGAACTGATGGATTAATTATTGAATCCGTTGAAACATGAATTGATTCGTTTTCTGATAATAGGTCTTTTGAATCATTACTGATGATTAAACAATCTGAGTTTAGTGTATTTTTTGCTTCATTTGCTAATTTTGAGCCTACGCCGCCTAAGCCTATTACTAAAATTGGTTGTTTTATCTGAAAACTCATTCTAATCTTATTGTGTAAATTACATAAAAAACCTTCTGACGTTTTTTTTATCAAATTTTAGATCGAAATTTTTTAGCTTGCGATCTTACCAATCAGTCTTTTTCTAGTGGCATTTGTAATTTCGACCACATGTGATTGACCTATACTGACTTTATCATTCACGGAAATAGGTTTGTAAGCATAGTTTCTACCCTTGATACCTTCTTCTGTATTTTCATCAAACAACACTTTTCCTTTCCAACCGATCCACTTTTCATTGCTTTTTAGGGATATTTTGTTGATCTGTTCATAAATTAGTTTACTTCTTCGTTTAATTTCTGCTGCGTCTAATTGTTTTAATTCTGCAGCATCTGTTCCAGGTCTGGCACTATATTTTGATAAATTTACTACATCTGGTTTTGTTTCATCTAACAGTGCTATAGTTTTTTGAAAGTCTTCTTCTGTTTCTGATGGAAATCCAACTATGATGTCTGTTGAAATTGTAAAATTTTCAAATCTTTCTTTTACTTTTTTTACAATTTCCCTGAATGTTTCAGATGTATGACCTCTTTTCATATCGTTGAGTACTTTGTTACTTCCACTCTGTACTGGAATGTGTAGAAATTTGAAGACCTTATCATTATCATAAGATTCTATTAGTTTTTGCTTTATTCTTGGCATGTACATTGGATTCATCATTCCAACTCTAATCATAAAATCTTCTGGAATTTCTGAAACTGCATTTACTAATGTTGGTAAGTCAGTTCCAATATCCAAACCATAACATCCATTATCTGTTGATGTTAACCATACTTCTTTACATCCTTCTTTAATTTCTGTTTGAACTTGTCTTACAATGTCTCCTAATCTGTAACTTGTAAGATCTCCTTTAGCCAATTTAGTCTGACAAAATGTACATTCACTCATACACCCACTTGCAATTTCTACAATCCCTACTGCTGAATTTAGTCGAACTTTTGGTAATCCTACTTTTGATAAATCTGAATCTTCTAAAGCAATTTGTTTTTTACCCATTAATGTTGAATTAATTACCTCAAGTGTTTTACCAAGTGAATTTGGTCCAAGTAAACTTGCGTTTTCTATAAATTTTTCAACAGTACTTTGTTCTGCTTTTGGTAAGCATCCTGCTACGATTAGGGGTTTTGTTTTTAGTGATTTTATTCTATGCATCATTTTATTTGCAGTAGTATCTTTAACTGAACATGTTACGATAAGATTAAGATCTGATTCTGATGAATCAGTTACTAATGTGTGCCCTCCATTCACAATTAATCCTGAAATCATTTCTGAATCTGCAAAACTTGCAGAACACCCGTATGCTTCTACGAAAATTTTTGCCATAATTTATTTAAATAAATAATCAATTTCTTTGTTACTCATTAATTTTTTTGAAACCACTAACTCTCTAATTGTTTTGCCAGTTTTTAGTGATTCTTTAAAAAGTTCTGCTGATTTCAAATATCCTATTTTTGGAGTTAGCAGTGTTACTATGACTGGACTATTTTCAATATTTTCTTGTAGTTTTTGCTTATTTGCTGTAAGTCCATCAATTAGATTTGCAGAAAATATTGGCAAGAAATTTTTTAGCATGTCTGTTGACTCTAATACACACTTTAACATTCCTGGTAGCATTACATTAAGCTCAAATTGTCCTCCTTGAGCTGCATATGAAACTGCTGTATCGTTTCCAATAACATTGAAACAAATCATATTCATGCATTCAGCTAATGATGGATTTACTTTCCCTGGCATGATTGATGAGCCTGCATGAACTGCCGGAATTCCTATTTCTGCCAATCCTGCAATTGGACCTGATGCCATTAGTCTTATATCATTTGCAATTTTTCCAATTTCTAACGCCAAGTTTTTCAATGCACTTGATGCATTTGCAACTGGAAATTTACTTTGTAAACTAAATTGCATATCTGGTTCTGGTTTTAATGTTAACTTGGAAATTTTTGCAAGTTCTGTTATTGCAATTTTTCTATATCCTTTTGGTGTATTTGCTCCATTACCTACTGCAGTACCGCCAAGTGCTACATTTTGTAATTCTTTCTGTGCTAAAATAATACTGTTTTTAGCTTTTGTAATTGATGTAGCATAAGCTGCAAATTCACTACCTAATGTGATTGGCAATGCATCCATCAAATGTGTTCTTCCAATTTTTTTAAATGTTGAAAATTCTTTTGCTTTTTTAGATAATGATTTAATTAAAATTTCAATTGCAGGAATTGTTTCTTTAAGATTCATCAAAATTGCAACATGCATTGCAGTTGGATATGTGTCGTTACTTGATTGTGACATGTTTACATGATCATTTGGATGTAGGAATTCATGCTGTCCTTTTTTCTTATGTAGAACTTCTAATGCCACATTTGATATTACTTCATTTGTATTCATGTTAAACGCAGTTCCTGCACCTGAATTTATCATATCTACAACAAATTGATCAATAAATTTTCCTGCCAATATTTTATCGCATGCTGAAACTATGGCTTTTCCACGTTTTAGATCAATAGCTTTTGTTTTCATATTGGCTACTGCTGCAGATCTTTTTATCATAACAAATGCATCAATCAAATTTTTGTGGGATTTATTTCCTGTAACGTGATATTGCTTGATGGCTCTTCCTGTAAATGCTCCATAATATGCATCTGCTGGAATTTTGACCTTTCCTAGAGAATCTTGATCTAATCTAAATTCCATGTTGACTTTACCATTTCACTTCTATTATTCATTCGTTTTCTACATATTCCATAGATCTAGAATATGCTTCCAAGATATCTTTTCGATCTTAACTCTAGATTAGATCGTTAGCACCATGAAAATGCTGGTTTGATATTTATATTCCAGATTGGTAATTGTACCATGAATAAGAAAACTAGTATGCTCTTCACAATTGCAGCAGTAGCTGTAATGGGAGCAACCTTATTCGGAAGCACATACACACAAACCCAAAATGGTGGACAATCACTTGACATCTCCAAAATGGATGCCAACGTACTTGAACAAATTCATCAAATGGGCGGTTTACAACTTGTAATGCCTCAAGCATTCGCAGAAACTGATTGTGGTGCACTTGCAGATACTGGACGTACTATCGTCGAGTTCAATCTAACTGGTGAAAGTGTCGAACTTCCAATTATGGGAGGAAAAACCTACAACGCAATGACCTTTAATGGACAAGTCCCAGGACCAACATTAAGAGTTACACAAGGTGACGTTGTACAAATGACACTATCTATTCCAGCAGATGAAGTTACTGGTCACGGTAACGACATGCACGCATCACAAATGTCAGCAACATACTTTGATTCTGTTAACCCAGGAGAGACAAGTCAATATTGCTACATTGCTGAATCAGCTGGTGTTTTCAAATACCACTGTTCTGGTGTTCACTTAGCAGGTATGGATCAACACGTTCTTTCCGGCATGTACGGAATTGCAATCGTTGACCCAGCTAATGGATACAAGAAATTAATGGTTGAGAAAACTAGCGGCAGCGGTGAATTAGACAGACAGTTCTATGATGCAGATGCACTAGAGTTCACACTCCAATACAATCAATTGTACCTTACCGCAGACGGTAATTATGACGCAACAGCAATGTTTGGTCATCAAAACACCGCAACTGTAGTTAACGGAATGCAATTCGGTTATGTACCAAACATGGCACACAACTTACTTGTAAATGGTGATACCAACAAAAATATTTTTGTTGCACAACCATGGAATGGACTTGAACACGAGCAATACCAATCTCAACTATTATTTGTTGAAAATGATCAACACGTGAGACTCTTTATTGAAAACCAAGGTAACGAACCAGTTTTCTTCCACATTGTTGGAGAAATATTGGATAGAGTTGTCCAAGGCAATAGAGTACAATCCGCAGCAACTGAAACATGGTTACTCGGTGGCTCACAAAATATGATTGTTGATGTGGTCTTTGATGAACCAGGTGTATACGCAGCAGTAAACCATGATTATGCAGCAATTTACACTGGCGCAGCAACAATCTTTGTTGCAGGTGATCCATTCGGCTTGAACCCAGTTCTAGTCGGAGCTGAGATTATTCCAGCACCAGTTGCATCTTATGCATATGTTTTAGGCAATCCAAGTGATGCCGTTCCTCCAACTGGAGTCAACAGTATTGCCCACCCTGCATTAAACATTCACGGTTTGTACACTGATGAAGTAGCTTCTGAATTGAAAGACAATGGTGTAATTCCACTCTGGGAAGTAATTCCTGTAGTAGCTGGAATCCTCGCTGAACAATAAATTATTTTTTTTTTTTAATTTTTTAATGAATTATATGCTGCATTTTATTTTACTGTATTATGAGTTTTCAAGATTCAGTATTGATTTGTGATGAAGTAGATGCTGTTTTAAATAAAATCTTGATAGATAATGGTCTAAAGGTTTCTTATGAACCTGAAATTACCCCTGAACAAATTTTAGAAAAAATTTCTACTTTTAATATCATTATTGTAAGAAGCAGAACTACAATCACAAAAGAAATGATTGACAAAGCTGATAATTGTAAAATAATTGCACGTGTTGGTGTTGGACTTGATAATGTTGATCAAGTAGCTGCTAAAGCAAAAAACATTCGTGTAATTAATGCCGTAGAGGGTGCAATGAATGCTGTTGCAGAATTAGTTTTAGGTTTCATGTTATCTCTTGCAAGACAAACAACTAGAGGTGATAGGGCAATTCGTGATGGCAAATGGCTCAAAAAAGAACTAAAGGGAACTGAACTTCGTGGAAAATATTTGGGAATTATTGGTTTGGGTAATATTGGAAAAAGACTTGCACGACTTGCACGTGGACTGAACATGAATATTATTGGATATGATGTAATGCCAATTGATGAAGAATTTGCAAAAGAAGTTGGTTTGATGAAAGCTGATTTGAGTACTCTTTTACAAAGTTCTGATTATATTTCAATTCATGTCCCACTTTTAGATTCTACTTATCATCTTTTGGATGCAGAAAAAATGTCCACAATGAAAAAAACAGCAAAGATCATCAATACTTCTAGAGGTGGTGTTGTTGATGAGGATGCATTGTATGAAGCAATTAAAAATGGTACTTTGGGTGGTGCAGCTTTGGATGTATTTGAAAAAGAACCTGCTACTGGAAATAAATTGGCAGAACTTGATAATGTTATTTTAACTCCTCATATCGGTGCTCAAACAAAAGAAGCCCAATCTTTAGCTGCAAACGTGATTGGTGAAAAAATTATTCAAATTCTTCGTGGCGTAATTTAGATTTTTTAGTAATTTTTTCTGCCTAAATTTTAAAAATACATAAAAAAATTGACCCGTGCGTGATTAATTATCATCTCTTTGTTTTTAAGACCTTTTTTACGTTTAAAATTTGTGATAGAGAATAAAAATATCAATAATTTAAAATCTGAACGAGTTAGATGCCTTCCTAATGTAAACTCATTAATGAAAATCTCCCTTGGATTAATCTTCTTTACTATAATTTCTACAGCATTTGTTTATGCTGAAACTCTTTCTGTTGATGTTGATGGTACTTCATTTGATGTTCAATACACTACAGTGGGTATGACTGTTACTGGAATTGAATCTGACACTGAATCTATGTCTTTAATTTTTTCAGTTGATGTTACTGATTCCACTGGAACACTAAATGTGGAATTAAAACGTTCATTCTTTGATTCTATTTATGATAATGTTGATGATCTTTTTTTTATTTTAGCTGATAACGATAAAGCAATTTCCGAAGAAATTCAAACTACTTCACAAAGTAGAAGTTTAATTATTACAGTTCCATCCGGTACTGTTGATTTAGAAATTATTGGTTCTGGATTTAATAATTCTGTTAAAGAAATAATTGTTGAAGAAATAATTGTTGAAGAAATAATTGTTGAAGAAATAATTGTTGAAGAAATAATTGTTGAAGAAATAATTGTTGAAGAAATAATTGTTAATGATATGCCTGATAATGAATGTGGTCCTGGAACTATTCTTGAAAATAATATTTGTATTTTAGATCAAAGATGTGGTCCTGGAACTATTTTGCAAGGCAATGCATGCGTTCTTGATTCTACTCTTGTAAAATCATCCTCTACCGGATATACTAAAGAATTAATCATGAGTGTTACAACTGCTTTGGGAATTGCAGGAGTTATTGGTATTGTTCTTGCAATAATTGCAAGAGTTAATAAAAATAAAAATTAGTTACAAGTTAATTCTTTATTATTCATAATTTGATCTAATTCAAATCCTGAAATCTGAATTGTATTTGAATATGGGATTATTCCTATTATTGGGGTTTCAATTGTTACCAGTACTATGAATTTGTTAGGATCTATTCTTACTGCACCTCCATTAAATTCATAATCTAATGTCATGAACATGTGCTGAGTAGATTGAAATTCTTCAGTTGAAAAACTACCCGCTTGTATTGATGATGATTGTGATTCAATCATTGATGAATTAATTTCAAATTCACCTATGTTTTTTGCATCATAAAATGATGTTATTTCAAATTTTTGAAAACTTGTAGAAAATAACATTGGATTGCAAAATTCCACTTCTCCATTATTTGACATTTCAAAAAATGAAAATCCTTCTACATTATTATTCCATCTATATTCTAATTGATTAGCTCCGATAATATTTAATCCTGAATATACAAATGGAATGATGATTATAATTATTGCAACTAACGTGATTGCTGAATATCTATTCATATTTCATTCTCCCCTTCTATTGTAAATGAAATAATTTTTTCATTTATTAGATATTGTAAATTTTGAACAAACATTTGATCTGAAATTATTCCCATTACCCATCCTTTTGCTACGCTCTTAACCCATTCTGGAATATTTAATTTGTCTATATTTTTTTCTGTAAATTCAAATGGTATGTTGATTAATTTTTTATCTACTATATTTTGAAATCCACTAATTAACATTCCATCTGTAAATTCTTGATTTATCCATTTTACTACAACTGGTTGCATTGCTTCAGAAATACACATGTTATCTGAATCTATTAAATTAAATTCTGCTGAAGTCTCTATTCCTAAATATTGGACGTCAATAAAATATTGCCCTAATGGAAAGATATCTTTTTCAAATGCATGTAATGATGGAATGTGATTTAATAATTTCTCTATTGGAATTGGTATGGCGCTACTTGATCCACCTACACCATCTCTAATGTGAATAATTGCGGGATCTCCTGTAATTTCTGAAACCTTGATTGAATAAACCAATTTTTCACAATAGGTGTATGTTGTTTTTTCCATTATGATTGTAACTAATGGTTCTGCATACGCTGATGCTAAAACACCCGTACTTCCGATGAACATTATAAAAAATATGACTTTTTTTGAAATCATTGATTTGATATTTTACTTGATCAATAAAAATCTGAAATCTTTTATCGAGGAATCTTTTCTACTAACTTTATTTAATTTAGATTATCGCGTTTTCTGCGGAAGCAGATCTCTGAGTTGATGACTATGTTTATCACTCGGAGATTTTTTGATTAATTAGAATAATTGATTGTTTTTTATCCATATTCTAAAATTCACTGCTAGATTATCAATAAAGACTCTGAAATCAGTTATTAAAGGGGATTTTTTATTCTTGATATGCCTAGTTATCAAGATCAAACATGGATCAGACTCTGGAAAGAAAATGCACCTGAGTTACGTGAACGTGTAATTAGATGGCGTAAACAAAATGCGATTCTTCGTATTGATAGACCAAGTCGAATAGAGAGGGCTAGAAGATTAGGCTATAAAGCAAAACAAGGTATTGTTGTTGTTAGAATGAGAGTTGGAACTGGTGGTATGAGAAAACAAAGACCAACTGGTGGTAGAAGACCAAAACATCTTGGTGTTCTTCGAATTAAAGCTGATGACGATATGAAAACTGTTGCAGAAAGAAGAGTTCTTGAGCGTTATCCTAACATGAAACTTTTAGGTTCTTACTATATCTATAAAGATGGAAAACACTATTGGTTTGAAGTTATTTTGGCAGATCCAGATCATCCTAGAATTGCTCAGGATAAAGAATTAAACAGACGAGTATTACAAAAGGTATCAAACAGACGAGCAACAAGATCTGCATAGATTGAAACCTGTTATTTTTATTTTAATTGTATTATTTTTTGTAATTACTCCTGTATCTGGACAACCCTTATCTGATGCAACTGGTATTATCAATAGACTTGATGTTCAAACTTCTGGCTATGCGTTTGAAATAAAATTAACTTCTAATTTTGATCTTACCGATTACACCTTTGATAAGGATGAAAAACAAATTACTCTCTATTTTGACAGTGCGTTAGAAAATAATTTGGCTGAAATAATTATACCTAAAGACCTTTTGAGTGGAAATTTTATGTTTTATCTAAATGATCAAGAGTTTTTACCTCGAGTTGAATCTAATAAACAAATTAGTTTTATCACTCTAAATTTTACTGGTTCTGGAACTAATGTTGTAAAAATTATTGGTTCTGAATATCTTGTTGGTTTAGATTCAATTACATCTAGTGATATTTTACCCTTGGATTCTGAATTTCTTTTCAATAATTATTTTATTTGGTTAGTTTTTGGATCTATTTTGATTGTTATAATTACGTGTATTGTAATTATAATTAGAAAAATTAAAAAATAATTTAATCTTCACTAAGTAATTTCTTTATCATTCCATCAATATGGCCTGTTTGACCAAAAGATACGTCTCTTAGAATCCCTTTTCTATCTACTAGAATTGCTGACGGTGTACCTTGCAGTGAAAAATTCTCAAATGTTTCAGCAGAGTATTCTTTTGTTTTCATATGATCTTTTACTCTTTGAATTATTTGATTTCTGTATTCTTCAGTCTTTGAATCAAAATCTGGAATTTGTGGATAAATGAATTCCAGTATTTTTTCTTGAGTTATTTCATCTGCACTTTTTATTAAATTATCCATTCCTAATGGAAATGGAATTTTAAAAGATAATCTATTTCCTTCTTGTAATTGGCCATACTGTGCTAATGCACTTTTTGTTTCACCTACTACTTCTCCTGTCTCTACAAGCATTTTCAAATTATCTAAATTATTTTTATCAAAATCTTCAAATGCTGTTGCAAGACCTAGAACTCTTACTCCTTCATCCTTATATTTTTCATAAATTTTAATTGCATCTGGAATTGCACCCATAAAACACCCTGGACAATTTACTTGAAATACTTCTAACAATACAATGTGATCTTTTTCCTGATCAAAATTTGTTGGAGCGCCTTGAACCCATTCTGAAACTCCAAAGTTTGGTGCTTTTTCACCTATTTTTACAGCCATGTTGTTGAGTTATTTTTTTTTACGATAAATAGATACCGCTATGTTTTTTCATATTTTTTTAAGTAGGATAATATAGACCGTGGAATTTTTTAAAATAAATTGCAGGTTGTAACTCCCGAAAGATTAGCACTTTTTGCAGAGATGGAATTAAAATATGAACAAAAAGATACCGAATATTTTATTTCTCTTTTACAACATTCAGATTATGTTGTTAGAACAAGGGTTGCCTGTATTTTAGTTGATTTTGGTGGAGAAGATAAAATTGCTCATATTGCTAAAGTTTTAAAAAATGATGAAAATGAATTGGTACGACATGAGGCAGCATTTGCATTAGGTCAAATGTCTTATTCTAGCGCTATTCCGCCTTTAATTGATTCTACTTTGAATGATTCTAGTATGTTTGTTCGCCATGAAGCTGCCATTGCATTGGGTGTTGTTGGATCCACAGCAGCAAAAGAAGCTCTTCAAAAGGCATTAAACGATCCAGATAAACCAGTAGTTGAATCTGCAATAGTTGCTTTATCTAATATTGAATTTATGGAAAAGTTAAGTAAGAACGAAAAGTTTGCTAAATTAACAGGTGGATGAGATGAACTTTACATATGGATTAATAGCAATTGTTGGATTTTTAGTTGCAATATCTATTGTTCTAATTATTCTTGATCCTGAAGAAGCACCTGAATTTCATGCAATAGTAATTCCTGAAAATAAAATTGCTCAAATCAAAGAAGACCTAAATCAACTTTCAGTTAATCCTAGTCTTTTGCCAAGTACTACAAATGTTGGTGAGGCACTAGTTCTTGAAGTTGAATTTAGAGATGACGATGGAAATATTGTTGATCATGTAAATTATGATATCTTTGCTACTCAAAATTCTAATTCAATTCTTTCAGATCCTGCATCACATCGCCATCCTGGAAAATATCCGATTCATGAAAGTAGTGAATTAGATAACTCTTTAATTCAAATCCAAGTTGTTGTTCAAGGTTTAGGTCATGGTGATGCTATCTTTGGTCCTAAAAATATTGAAACTGCATTTAGTATTGCTCCTACAGTATCATCTCAAACTCCTACTGAAACTGTAATAAAAACAGCAGATAACTCTGGCATGAGTATGGATTGTCAGATAGCCCTTGATTGTTACACTCCAAGTATCGTTACAGTAAGTGTTGGTGATGTAATAACAATGATAAATTCTGATTCAACTGCAGCAATGCATTCCTTTACTGCTGGAACTGTAGATGGATTTAGTCCTTCTCCGAGTGGAACTTTTGATACTGGAATTATGGGTGCAGATGATTCATTTGAATGGATTCCAGAAAATGCAGGTGAACAACCATACTATTGTATGCTACACACTTGGATGCAAGGAACCATTATTGTAGAATAATTTTTTACACATTTAATACTTAAAATTTATTTTATAATGCATGACATCCGTTATAGATAACTCTCCTAAGTTTCCATGTGTTTCATGTCATACCGATTGTTGTAAAGAATATACGATATTTGTTAACGCTCATGATGTTTATCGACTTTCAAATGGATTAAATTTGAAACCTGAAAGTTTTTTAGAATTAATTGGTGCAAAGGACTATTCTCTTGGAATTAAAGTGGAAGAGGGCTTGATAGATCTTACTTTAAAACAAAAAAATGGTGCGTGTGAATTCCTTGAAGAAACTGATGAAGTCTTTAGATGCACAGTTAATGATTTTAAGCCAGGTGTGTGTAAATCATATCCTTTTGAAATGAAGGGCGGAAAATTATCTCAGATGAGTGATATAATGTGCCCGACTGATTGGAATCTTGATGCATTTGAGAAAATGATGATACCTCATCTCAAAGAAGATAAATCTGAATGGGAATTCTATGATAAACTTGTTAGAGAATGGAATTTGAAATACGATGGAAAAAAGTCGTTATCTGAATTTTTAAAATTTATGTTGGATAAAGTAAAATTATTTCCTAAAGTGCTGTAACTTTACTTCCTTCTTCTCCCGATTCAAATTTATAAATTTGTTCAACATTTGAATTCTCAAATATTTCTGCATCGTGAGTAATGATTAAAAATTGCATTGGTAATTGTGATTTTTCAATTCTTGATAATTGTGATAATACATCAACCAATGATTTCTTTCTTTCAGTATCTAGATGTGTTGTTGGTTCATCAAGTATCATTAAATTTAGATTTGATGCACCTAGTAAACTTGCCATTCCTAATCGTAAAGCCAACGCCACACTTACTTTTTCTCCACCGCTTAGAGATTCTAATTCTAAAACTTCTGTTTTTGAATGACATGCAATGGATACATCTCTGGCTTTTTCTGATAATGCGATTCTTTGAATTTTTGTATTTAAAATTGATAGATAGTCTGAAGCTTTAATTGAAATTGAATTCAATGCCCATGATCTTAAACTTGTTGCAACTGAACCATCTCTACTAAAAACACTGCTCTGAATTTTATCTAATCTTGACATGTATTTTTTAACTTTTTCAAGTTCTAGAATTGATTTTTCAATAACACTTGATTGTTTTTTAGCTTTTTCTATTTTCTCTAAGACTCCTCCCATATGTTGATCAATTTGAGACAAATTACTTCGTTTTTCCACTATGCTGTCCTTGAGATTTTTAAATTCTCCTTCATCAAATCCTTTTGTTTCTAATTCTAATTTTAAAATATTTCTAAAAATTAATTTTGTATGATCATCTATTTGTGATATTTCCTCTAAATTTTCATTATTCGCTAATGATATTTTTTCTTTTTTAATTTCTGTATTATTTTGAATTGCAACTAATTCTTCTTTAGTTTTAATTGAATGTGCTCTGAGTGTTGCTTCTGCATCTCTTATTTTTTGCAATTCTGCTACAAATCTATCTCTTTCTTGCGAATACATAATTCGTTCTTTTTCTTTTAAATCCACCTCTTGTTTTAATTTAATTATTTCTCCTTCTATTTCTCCTTCATCAAATCCTTTTGTTTCTAATTCTAATTTTAAAATATTTCTAAAAATTAATTTTGTATGATCATCTATTTGTGATATTTCCTCTAAATTTTCATTATTCGCTAATGATATTTTTTCTTTTTTAATTTCTGTATTATTTTGAATTGCAACTAATTCTTCTTTAGTTTTAATTGAATGTGCTCTGAGTGTTGCTTCTGCATCTCTTATTTTTTGCAATTCTGCTACAAATCTATCTCTTTCTTGCGAATACATAATTCGTTCTTTTTCTTTTAAATCCACCTCTTGTTTTAATTTAATTATTTCTCCTTCTATTTCTCCTTCATCAAATCCTTTTGTTTCTAATTCTAATTTTAAAATATTTCTAAAAATTAATTT
>LIAL01000028.1 GCA_001437625.1 Nitrosopumilus sp. BACL13 MAG-121220-bin23 | reverse complement strand
ACCAATTAAAATTTTTTCTAATTTTTTAAACTCTGTAAATTTCTCAGCAGCTAATGCACGTAATGGACTAAGATAAACTACCTTGCCATTATTTTTTGAAAGGTAACTAAGCATTGCAAGCATTGCAATCAAAGTTTTTCCACTAGCAGTAGGTGCAGAAACTAAAATACTTTTTCCATCCAATAATCCAAACTTAACACTATCAGCTTGTGGCGGATACAATTTTTCATACCCTTGTGATTTTAAAAAATTAATTGCAGAGTCTGGGAGTGCTAGTGTATCTATTTTCATACTCGATTATAATGACCAGGTTTTGATTCATAAATAGATGCTTCTCTAAGCATTCGTCTAATGTAATTTCTTGCTTCCTCTTCACTAAATTTTTCACTTTTTTCAAGTTCTTTTACAAATGCTCTTTCTTCAACTGGAACTTTATTATCACCTTCAAGACTTTTTAATACATCCATAAATAATTGCATTTTTGAAACCTCACTTCTAGGCCTTCCTTGTAAAACACCAAGATCAACTTTACCAGTATTAACGTCAACACCAGCATCTTGAAGCATGCTTTGAATTAGAAATATTGCACGGTTAGCATCTTCCTCTTCAACTTTATCTTTCATGAGTAATCTAGCCCTGGCAGTTGAAAGTCTAATAATTCCTTCCAATTGTCTGGGAGTTACAGTAATCATTTCTTCAGATTCTACATTTCTCATCTGTAAATAATAATCAAGAATTTTTGCTTCAGCTTCTTTTGTTAATTCAGGGGCACCACGTTTTGCATATGAAAGATATTTTGTTAACAAATCAACTTCAATTACAGATTTTTTATCAGTTCCAGAGTTAGTATTTCTTCGAATGATGTGTGTTGCAATTTTTGTATCTTTTTCTTTACTAGGAATATCCCTAACAACAAAAATCAAATCAAATCTTGTTAATAGCGGAATAGGTAAATTTACATTTTCTGTGATATTTTTGAATGGATCATATTTTCCATACATAGGGTTTGCTGCAGCCAAAATAGATGTCCTAGCATTTAATGTAGCTACAATTCCACCTTTTGCAATACTTGCAGATTGTTGTTCCATAACTTCGTGTAGTGCACTTCTATCTTCAGGTTTCATTTTATCAAATTCATCTATGCTAACTAAACCTTGATCACCAAGTACAACTGCTCCTGCTTCTAACATCATAATTCCAGATTTATCACGAACTACAGCAGCTGTAAGTCCTGCAGCTGTGGAACCTCTACCAGAAGTATACAAACCTCGTGGTGCAATTCTTGCACAGAATTTTAACATTTCACTTTTTGCAGTACCAGGATCTCCAACTAAAAATACATTAATGTCACCTCTAATTTTACTACCATCACCCAAGATTCTTTGATTAGAACCGACAATAAGTAAGAGAATAGCTTCTTTGATTAAAGATTGACCTTGTATGTGTGGAGCAAATGAATCTATCAATCTTTGATAAACATCAGAACTTTGACTAAGAGATTTAATTCGTTTTTCATCTTCTGGAGAAATTTCTTCTCTGCCAATTTTTCTATCAGTTTTAGAACCACGGCCACTTAAAAATTCAATATTGTTACCTTCAATTCTTAATCTATACAATCCACTATGACCTCTTTGAACACCGGCAACAGACTCTTGTTCTACTCTGACTACACCTGTAAGAATAATTCTGTCTCCAGGTCTTGCATTATCAACTAAATCCTGCCTAATTGTGACATCAACATAGTGAGGTAATTGTCCCGGAGGTAAATCTTCAGGAAGTTCTTGTAATCTAAGAATTTGAAAATCTATAAACTTACTTACTTCAGGTTTTAATTCAAAATCTCGTTGTTTACAACTAGGGTTATCACAAATTACAGGTATTTTTGCATCCATTCCTTGTAGTTGAATTATTTTTGTAATATGCTCATCAGGACAACTAAAAACTAATTCTTTTGCGAGTGGTTTTACTTCTGAGGCTCTAACAACCATTCCTGAAACACTGGTGATATTTCCAATCGTTTCAGCATTGATTTGTCTTAAACTTCGCTCTAATGGAAAATTAGCTATTCTTACACGAACTTCTTCCTTAATTTTTTCAGCATAACCTGGAAATCTTGTTTGTAATGCTTCTTTAATCGCTCTTCCAAAAGCATCAAAAATTCTATCGGGGTTTTCAGAAAATATAATTTCTATTTCAGGTTCAGTTACAAGATCATTATAATCAACTACAATATATTTTGCATTTTTTGGCATCATTGAATCAATTGCATCAACGTATGTGTAATTTCCTTGTTTATCCTTGAATCTAGTTAAAAATTGTTTTACTTTATCTGATAATGCAGAATCAGTAAATGTACTAGTTTGAGTATTACTCATTTCTAGTTCCTCTTACTTGATTTTCAAATTCTTTGCTATTATCATAGATAGTTTTATAGAAAATATTTTCTTCAACGGTTAGTTGTTTGTAAATATCAGAATTTAGTTTAATAGAATCTGCAAGCTTTACAATTTTACCTCTTCTCATTCGGAATAACTCTAACAATATGCTTTCAACTTGATCAAAATCATTACGATCAAATTCTTTTATGGATTCTTTTAATTTGATATAAAAATGAGGTTCTAATGTAGATAATTGGTATTCTCCAACCATTTTTTCTTTAGATAATGCTTGTTTTAATTGAGTAATCATATCAAGTGAATCTAGCGTACCCACACCACTATCATTCAGGATTTTTCCAATCCATTGAGGCATGTTGTTTGTATCACCCTGAATACCTTCAATTTTGATACCAGCAATATTGTACTTAAAATCCTGATTAACTGTAACTTTAGCATCCTTTAGCCTATATCCTATAGTATGCACTTTTTCTATTTTTTCAATTTCCATATGAGATCACTTATCAATTTTAGATCCTCAAGTATCGGATCGATCAATTCTGTTAACAATTTAGTGAGATCATTTGATCCTAATTAATTACAGCCTGACTACAGTGTACATTAGAGTAGGTTTTGATTTTAACATATAGCATATCATAATAACCAATTCGGATTTATTAGTGGGATTAGAGTTTTGATATTCATATGTCTGCAACAGGAATGTGGGTAGAAAAATATCGACCTAAAGAGATTTCAGAGATTGTAGGTCAAACTGAAATTATTGGGAGTTTAAAGGCATTAATCAAAGATCCAACAGATATGCCTCATTTGATGTTTTCAGGTTCTGCAGGAGTAGGTAAAACAACTACTGCATTATGCATTACAAGACAAATTCTAGGAGATAATATTGAAGGAAATCTTCTAGAGCTAAATGCCTCAGATGAAAGAGGCATAGGTATGGTTAGAGAAAAAGTAAAAAAGTTTTCAGGTTTTGCAGGATTATCAGATGCACCATTTAAAATTATTATTTTAGATGAAGCAGATGAGATGACTTCAGATGCTCAAACAGCACTGAGAAGAATCATAGAAGATACTGCTAAAATTTGTAGATTTATTTTAATTGCAAATAATGTTTCAAAAATTATTGACCCAATTCAAAGCAGATGTGCTACATTCAAGTTTACTACAGTATCAGAAGAAGATATCATAGGTAGATTAGAAGTAATTTCTAAAAAAGAGAAAATAAAGACAGATAAAAAAGGTCTAAAAGCAATTTATGATTATTCAGAAGGTGATTTAAGACATGCAATTAATTTAATGCAAGCAACTGCAAGTCTTGGTGAAATTACTGAAGAAACTGTGAAAGTCTCATCAGGTTTAACTAAAACAAGTGATGTGGATGAGGTTTTAAAAATTGCATTATCAGGCAATATTACAGAATCAAGAGAGAAAATGATTGAATTGATTAAAGTTTATGGAATGTCAGTATCAGATTTTCTCAAATACATTAACTCAGCAGTCTTTAAATCTAAACATGAAAAATTATCAGATATTTTAGAAGTAATAGCAAAGTATGATTATAGAATTTTAGTTGGAGCAAATTCTGAAATTCAATTATCTGCAATGCTTGCAGAACTAGCAAAAATAGGAAAATAAAAACGCCGAGAGAGGGATTTGAACCCCCGCGTACTTGCGTACACAGGCTCTCAAGGCCCGCGCTCTACCGAACTAAGCGACCTCGGCAAAAAATGTTTGTAAATACGGATTAAAATCTGTTGATAAATAAATAGAAAAATAAGAAAAAAGAAAAAATCTTTAATCGTGTGCGTGTGGATTATTGCCGCTGGATTTCATAAGTACATATGTTCCGGCTGCTTTTTCGTGCCATTCTTGATTAGCTGATTCAATAAGGATTGCTCCTTCAGGACAAATTTCTTGACATGCCATACAAACCGTACAATCATGTTCTCTGATTGGTTGTGATTTGTCGGTATAATCTAATCTTTCATCCATTTCTGTTAAACCAGTACCTTCAAAGGTTGTATCCATACAGCTTGCTGCAGGAATATCTTGTTCGGTTCTAAACCATTGGAATGTTTGAACTGGACATACACTCATGCATGAACCAGCTGCTACACATGAATCCCAATCGACTGCAACGCTAGTACCATGAATTCCAAGAGGAACTTGTTCTTCCCCTCTTTCTGCATAGGCTGCCTTTACATCTTCGTTTGAGAATGCTGCACCATCTGTTCTTCCGTCACCCCAGATATAATGGAAATTTTCACCATCACCGTGGCTTGTTTTTCCTTTAGGATCTCCGTGTTGACAAAAGTCTTCAGGTATTTGTAGATCTGCCATTAGTTCCGTATATTTAGAATATTATTTAAATCTAGAGAAAATTAGTCAAGACTAAATTAAAAAAGAGAAAATATGAATATAAAAAATAAGTTATACTTACAAAGATTTAGCTGCGCTCTCATGTTTTTCAACATTAGATTGATCGACTTTGATAGCTTGAGGCGGACATACAGATACGCATGCCATACACCAAATACAATCATGTTCTCTGATTGGATCTGCTTTATCAGTTAGATCTTTACGTTCATCTTTAACATCACTACCAGTTCCGGCAAAGGTTTGACCAACAATATCTTTTGCTGGAATATCTTTTTCAGTTCTATACCATTGGAATACTTGTACAGGACAGGCTTCAATACATGCACCATCTGCAACACAAGAATCCCAATCTACTGCAACCATGGTACCACTTACACCAAGAGGAACTTGTTCTTCTCCTCTTGCAGCATATGCTGCTACAACATCTGAATCTGCAAAGACTTCAGCCTGTGAACCATCAGTGTTTGTTTTTTTACCTGGACCCCACATAATATGGAAATTTCCATCATCTAGGTTAATTTTTCCAGTTGGCGTTAAACCTTCAGGGAAATTTTCTGCTATTGGCATAAGGTGAATTCTGAGAGTTATTATTTAAAGCTACATACAATTAGTTGAAACTAACAAATTGACATGAAATTGACATATCAAATAGGCAAGAATAATTTCCTTACGTTCATAACGCTGAACGATCAGTTATCTGGATATGGATATTGTCAAGTATGATGTGTATAGACAGCCAAATATTGGGATTTACATCAATGTTAACGATACAATAGGATTAGTACCAATGGGATTTGCAGAAACTAAAGCAAACAAACTAGCAGAATATTTAAACATAGAAATTCTATACACTGCAATTGCCAACACTAGGTTAATTGGAACATTATCAGTAATGAACAATAAAGGAGTGTTGTTGCCATCCACTGCATATCAAGATGAATATGATTATTTAAAAAATGAAACAGATCTAGAAGTAGGAGTTTTAGATACTAAATTTAATGCACTTGGAAACATAATTTGTGCTAATGATAAAGGAGCAATTGTTTCACCGGCATTATCAAAAGAAGATTGTAAAGTAATATCAGATGTAATGGGTGTAGAAGTACTTCAAAAAAAGATAGCAGGATCTCATTTATCAGGAGTTTCACTTAAAGCAAACAATACAGGCGGCGTAATTCATCCAGAAGCAGAAGAAAAAGATATTGAAATTATTGCGGATTTCTTATCTGTAAATATTGAACAAACTTCAATAAACGGCGGTGTTCCATATGTCACATCAGGTATTTTAGCAAATAATCATTGCATCGTAGTAGGTTCAATGACTAGTGGTTCTGAAATTATGAATTTAACTAGAGCATTTCTAAATTAAAAATAGATTTTGGATCATCAGTTAATTTTTCTAAAGAAATAGTTCCTTCAGTTCCAGTTTTCATATCTTTGAGCACTATATTTCCTTGTTCTAATTCTTGCGGCCCAACAATAAGGGTAAATCTTGCAGTATTTGCAATATCCATTTGTTTTTTTAAATTTCTTCCTGCTAAATCAATATCAGTAGGTATTTTATTTAATCGAAGTAATGATGTAATAGAATGTGCAACTTTTTGCATATCATCGTTAATGTATAGAACTGAAACTCTAGGTTGTTCAATTTGTGAAATAAGATTTTGTTCCTCCATAATTAGAATAATTCTTTCAACTCCACCGGCAACTCCAGTTGCACCAATATCATCTCTTTTGAATGCCTTAGTTAATGTATCATATCTTCCCCCACCAGCTAAAGCACCAAGTTTAGAATTTTTATCAAATACTTCAAAAACAATTCCAGAGTAATAATCTAATCCTCTAACTATTCCAAAATTAATTCTAACATTAGATACTCCACGATTTTCTAGAGATTCAAATAATATTTTAATTTCATTCCAAGATTCCAATTGAGATACATCAAATAGAGATTCAACTTCTTTAATTGATCCTTTAATTTGTGAAAATTCTAGAATTTTTTCCAAATTATCTCTAGAATATCTATCTTCAAATTCTTTAATTATTTCATCTTTTGATTTTTTTGCAATTTTATCAACTGCACGTAACATGTCACCTACTAATTGTGGATCTTTTGAATTAAAAATTTTGTTAATGTATGATTCAACAAGATTTCTATGATTAACATCAATTGTGATATTTTTGAGTAATAATGAATCAAACAATCTTGAGGTTAATTCAATAATTTCAGATTCTGATTCTAAATTTGATTTACCGTAAATTTCAAGATCCCATTGATGGAAATATCGATAACGTCCTTTTTGAGGTTCATCATATCTAAACACACCACCAAAACTAGAAATTTTTGCGGGAAGTTTCATAGATTTTTGCGATGTGGCATATCTTGTGAGACCCATTGTAAAATCAAATCTTAATGCAATTTCACGATCTCCTTTATCTTTAAAATAATAAATTTCATCTCGAATTGCAGGGCCAGATTTAGTTTCAAGGGTAGATAATAGTTCAATTGGGGAAGGATCCATGAATGAAAATCCATACAAATTTGATAGTTGTTTAAAATGAGATCTAATATGTTCAATATTTTCTGTTTCAGATCTTGTAAAATCTTTCATTCCACGTGGTAATTCCAAGTTATTTATCTGTTAGAGAGTTGTGATTTAGATATTTCTATAATATTATACAATATTTTCTTCTAAATCTTGTTCAAGTTCAGGAAAATCATCCCACCAATTTTTAGTTGTAATCATATCTAATCAAAATGTTTTTTCTTAGCTTATAGATCTTTGTAAAACAAAATAATCAAATTTACTAAATAATTAAAAAGTAGAGTATATTTGTAATTTAATAGAGGAATCATAATTTATGATGATAATTAAAAAGTGACTATTTTTTAGAGAGATTTTTTGTACAATTAATGAATATGGAAAAAACAATTCTGGGAAACGATTTAGAAATTTGTAGAATTCTAAATGGAATGTGGCAGGTAGCGGGAGGTCATGGTCAAATTGATTCTGAATTAGCAATACAAGATATGGAAAAATATCAAGAATTAGGCTTTACAACATGGGATCTTGCAGATATTTATGGTCCCGCAGAGTCACTAATTGGAGGATTTAGTAAAAAAACAAAACAAAAGTTTCAAGCGTTTACAAAATTTGTTCCAAATTCAGGACCGATGAGTAACAGCATTGTAACTCACTATATTGATGAATCATTAAAAAAAATGAATGTAGATTGTATTGATTTACTTCAATTTCATTGGTGGGATTATCAAGATTCAAGTTATCTGGAGGCATTACAACATTTATCAAAATTACAAAATGAAGGGAAAATAAAACATTTAGGACTTACAAATTTTGATACTAAGAGAATTAAAATAATTATTGAAAAGGGTTTTAAAATCATATCAAATCAAGTTCAATATTCTATTTTAGATCAAAGACCAGAAAAAATAATGGTTCCATTTTTTATCAAACATGAAATTCAAATCATTACATATGGAACATTGTTAGGAGGATTTTTTTCAGAAAAATATCTTAACACAGATGAACCAACTAGAATAGATTTAACTACAGCCAGTTTACAAAAATACAAAAATATGATTGACGTATGGGGAGGATGGCAATTATTTCAAGAACTACTTCAAGTTTTAAACAATATAGCAAAAAAACATAATTGTAGCATTGCAAACATTGCTACAAAATTTATTCTAGACAAACCACAAGTAGCAGGAGTAATAATTGGAGCAAGGTTAGGAATTACAGATCACATAATAGACAATAGTAAAGTTTTTGATTTGAAAATAGAACAAGATGATATTTCATTAATATCTACAGTTACTACAAAAGCAAATGATTTGTTTGATGTAATAGGTGATTGTGGAGATGAGTATAGATAAAAAAAATATGGAAATAAAAATTGGGTGTACAGGATGGAGTTATCAAGGATGGTCTGGAACTTTTTATCCAAAAAATCTAAAAAATTCAGAATGGCTAAAATATTATTCACAAATTTTTAGTATTACTGAAATAAATTCTACATTTTATAAAATTCCATCACAAGAAATGGTTAGAAGATGGAATGTAAACACACCAAGACATTTTAAATTTACAGCAAAATTTCCATCTATCATTACACATGAAAAAAGATTAGAAGGAATAAATTCAGAAATTTTTTCATTTTTAACATCTCTTATACCAATTCATGAAAAAATTTCAGCGTTGGTATTACAGTTACCACCATCATTAAGTTTTGAAGAAGCAAAACCAAGATTAGAAGAACTATTCGATATTTTACCTGCTGATTTTGTATATCCAATTGAAGGAAGACACGAATCATGGTTTACAGATGAAGCATTGAATTATCTCAAACAAAAAAAACATTGTCTTGTATGGAATGTAATAGAAGGCGTAAACAATCCAATGCCAATAACATCAAATTATGTTTATGTTAGATTAATTGGAGATAGGAGTATTCCAGATAATCAATTTGGCACAATAAGGAAAAATAAATCAGAATTAATTAAAAATTGGGCACAAAAATTAGCAGGAATTTCAAACATTCCACTTGCAATGGTAATGGCAAATAACCATTTTGAAGGCTTTGGACCTGCAACTGCAAATGCTTTAGGAAAAAATTTAGGTATGCGGGAATTAATTTGGGAAGAAAAAAAACAGAAAACACTAGGGAGTTTTTAAAATAGAGTAGGAGTGAATTTTGATAAAAATAAAAAATTAGTTACTAAGACCCATGGCCTCACCAAAATAATATCCTCCAAGGATAGTAATAGATGCCCAAATACATGAACCGATAAAAGTAAATAAAATAAATTTAGGAATTTTCATTTTTAATAATCCAGCAGGTACTGAAATCATTTCTCGCATTACTGGAACCATTCTTCCGATCAAAACTGCCTTATCACCATATTTTTCAAACCATATTTCTACACGTTCTAATTTTTTTTCAGAAATTCTAAAATTTTTTAAATATCGAAGTAAAACAGTACGTCCAAGCTTTAATGCAATTAGATAGATAACGGTTGTTCCAATTGTAGCACCAGATCCACCAAGAAGGATCATTGGAATAACTCCAAATAAAGAAATTCCTTGTTGTGCTGCCAAAAATCCAGCTGTTGGAAATATTGCAAGAGTTGGAATTGGGGGGATCACAGTTTCAATTAACGCTGCAAAGAATATTCCTTCGTAAAGATGTTGGCCTAAAAAATCTGCAATAAATATTAAAAATGAATCAAATAGTTCCACTTTTTTATTACAAAAAATCTCACTAAATTACCTTACGAGTAAAAAATTAAACAAATAATTAATTTTTATGCCCAAATATCAAAATTTAATGAAAAATTTAAAAAAATCTAACTCCAAACTTTTTCTTTGAAAGTCCATCTCTTGTTTAATAAGAAATTGCCAAATGCTGCAACACCAACTGCTAAAACTAATGAAATTGGGTATGATATGCTCCATTGATCTACAAGATTATAGACCATGCCAAGTTGAACTAATGCGCCAATAGAGCTAAATGCAATAAATTTTCCATATTGAATAATTGTTAGTTTTGGAGAAAAATTTCTATCTTCAAATGTCCAATACTTGTTTAGTAAGAAATTACTTGTAATTGAAAATATTATTCCAAATGTAGTAGCATGAATATACCACATATCAGAATTTAATGAAAAAAGCATAGATGTAAAATAATTAATTGCTAGACCAGAAGCACCAACAGTAAAAAATCTTGCTGCTTTTGAAAGAAATTTAACAGATGTTCGTGATTCATCTTTTTCAACGGTTATTCCATATTTGTATAATTTCCAGACAGATTTAAAATAATTAAAAATGGTGGAAGTGTCAAGTTTACTAGAACCAAATTCTCTATCAGTAAAAGTATAGGGTACTTCTTCTATTCTGACACCTTTTGTTTTAACTAAAATTTCTAATAGCATTTTGTAACCAAGCGCGTCAAAGTTTAATCCATTAAGAATATTTTTCTTAAAAGCAAAAAATCCAGACATAGGATCATGAGATTCTATCCCCAATCCTTTTTTTGCAATTAAAGTTGCAACTTTACTCATTAATTTTCTTTTAATTGGCCAACCCTGAATTGAACCTCCATGCACATACCGTGAAGCAATTGCAATATCACATCTAGTTTGTTTAATTGTATCAATTAATTTTGGAATAAGATTTGGAGGATGTGAAAAATCACTATCCATCACCACAATTGTATTTGCTGAAGATTCTTGAATTCCATTAAGAATTGCAGAACTTAATCCATTTTTTGCTTTTCGTTTAATTACATTAATTGTATGACTAGATTTTTCTTTAATTGAATGAAAATAATCTTCAGCAATTTTGGCAGTGTTATCAGGGGAATTATCATCTACAACTATAGTTTCAAGTTTCAAATTAGATGGAAAAGATTTCTTAATGTGATCTAAAATTTCACAAATATTTTTAGATTCGTTATAGGTAGGCAAGATTATTGAAATTTCTGCTGCGTCCAATATGATTAATCTTTTAAAATTGACTTAAAATGTTTAATGTAAAAATTTTATCTTTTTTACCATAACATGTCCAAAATACCAAATATATGGAATTGGATTATCCAATATGCAGAGTATTGAGTTTTGTAAAAAAATGGAATTAAGGTTTTAAAAAAACTTTCAGGGTATCAGGTTTTTTTGCATGGATAATTGCATCCTCAAATTTATCCAAAGAAAAAGTACAATCAATCATTGAATTAACACAAATAACGCCTGTAGCAAGTGCATCAATTGCAGGTTTGAATAGTCCACATCTAGAACCAATTAAAGTAATTTCATTAATTATAGTGGAAGTTAAATCAAGATTTTCTCGCGATGTGATTGTAGATTTTAAAACTACAGTACCACGGGGTTTTACAAGTTTCATGGTATCAGTAAATCCAGAATTACTTCCCGTAGCTTCCACTACCAGATCAAATAGTTGTTCATCAGTAGATTCAATACCAATTTTTATTTTAATTCCAGATTGAATTAAGCCCTGAAGTTTATTTTGATGTTTACCAAAACATGTAATATTAGAGCAGGTTAATTTTATAACTTGAATAATTAATTGAGCTAATCTCCCATCCCCTACAACTGCAACATTCCATTCAGGTTTCAAAGATATTTGTTCATTAATTTCAAAAGCAGCAGCTAAAGGCTCTACAAATACTGCTTGTTCATCACTAATTGAATCAGGAATGACATGTAAATTTTTTTCAGGTAATGAAAGAAATTCAGCAAATGCTCCATCTCGTTTTAAAATTCCAAGTACGGTTCTTGAGGGACAATGTCTCTCCATCCCTTGAATACAAAAATCACATTTAGTACATCCAGCATTAATTTCACCTACAACTCTCTTACCGATTAAATTAGAATTGTTAGATTTTACTACAGTTCCAACAAATTCATGACCTAAAATTCCACTATATTTCATGTAACCATTTAAAATTTCTAAATCAGTTCCACAAATTCCAGCCAAATTAACTCTAACCAGTGTTTCATTAAATTCAGGATCAGGGTAATTATTATCAAAAATCATTTGTTTACCGTCAAAAAAAGTTGCTTTCATAAAATAATGAATATGTATCGCAATTTTAAAAGATTGTGATATGATGGTAAAATAACACATATTATGTAGATTAATAATTAGAGAAAATTAAAAAATATTATTGAGTTACAAATTTCTAGATCATGCAACAGATGCAATAATTGAAATTAATGCAAAAGATCTAAAAGAAGCATTTTCAGTTGCAGCAGATGCAGTCATTAATTTAACATTAGATCAAGATAAAGTTGAAGAGAAAGAAAATAAAGAATTTGTAGCTCAAGGTAAGGATCTCTATTATCTTCTTTTTAGTTGGTTAGAAGAAATTCCATTTGTTCTCATTACTGAAGGATTTGCAATAAAGAGAATAGAATTTTCAATTGAAAAGAAGGATTTCTATGAAATTAAGGCAAAAGCATTTGGTGAGGCCCTTGATTTGAAAAAACATAATTTCAAAGTAGAGATAAAGGCACCTACATTTTATGACATGGTGATTAGAAATGAAGAGAATGTATACATGAAATTCCTTCTTGATTTGTAAGTTTGTGAATAATTATTTGCTATAAACTGGAAAAAATTATGCTTGTTTTTTAAAAATCAACTTTCTAAGTAACAACATGCAAGTAAAATTAGCGGGATTTGGAATTTTATCATTATTTTTGATCATATTAGTACCAGTTTATGCAGAAGTGACTGAATTTTCAATTGAAAAAAATTTTTACACAGTTGATGAAGGATTGGTATTTGTAGGAACTGAAGATGAAGGAAGAAAATTGATTAGTGTGTTGATGACAAATCCAAATGGAAAAGAAAGAATGTTAGTAAGTGCAATGTCTAACTCAGATGGAATGTTTGAAACAGTACCGAAAAATGTAGATGATTTCTTTTCAATAATTGGTACATATCAATTTACAGCATTTACAATTCAGAAAGACAATGGTAAAATTATTTCTCTTGAATTTGATGGGAATAAAGTTATAGAACCAACAAAATACGTATTACAATTAAATTCAATTCAAGATAAAATAGTAGAAGTAGAAAGAACCATTACTTTTACAGCCAGTGTAACAGATAGTTCAATTATAGATGCAGTATATAGTTTAGAAAATATAACTACAAATTTAAAAAATACGATTACAGGTGCTACAATTGATTCAGTAACCGGAAAATTTGTTTGGACTCCATCAAAATCTTATGGAAGTTTTAAGGATGTAATTTATAATTTTGATATTATTGTTAAAGCTAATAATCAAGAAGATAGAGAAAATATTTCAATAACAGTAAAAAAAGCATATGATGAACCAGTAATAGAACCAAAGGCAGAACCAAAGGCAGAACCAAAGGCAGAACCAAAGGCAGAACCAAAGGCAGATGTAGTTGCTTCA
>LIAL01000027.1 GCA_001437625.1 Nitrosopumilus sp. BACL13 MAG-121220-bin23 | reverse complement strand
ACAAGGGCTTGACTTGCGGAAAACGTTTTTTTGTTTGAAAAATTCGGTCAGAGTTCGGACTCTTGGTAGAACGCCGGGAAAGGGATTCGAACCCCTGCACGCTTTCGCGTAGCTGTTTTCGAGACAGCCGCCGTACCACTTGGCTATCCCGGCATTTAGTATTGAAAATCAACCATAATAAAACAAATTGGATTAAAATTATATTTTTGAGTTAATGTCAAAAAGTTCATTTTGAAATCGCTGTTTTATTTGGTTTTTAGTTTTATTCCAATCATCATCAGTTACAGTATCAGTAAAAATAGAATGAAATGCGGAGAAACCAGGTTGATCTAACACAGAAATAATTATTTGTCGCTCTGTTTCAGATAAAGGGAAATAAGAAATAATTTTAAAAACGATTCATCAGAATTAAATTTTATTTCAAAAATTTTATCCTCAATATTATCAGGAATGTTAAAAGGCTTCAAGGTGATTATTGGAAAGTAAAGAGACATTAAATTAATTTCCACATATGAAGGAAAAAAGATCAGGTAAATTAGAACAAAAAATTAGATCGATTTTAAAAGATAAAGACAAAATACCATAAAATAATCAAATAATCATGGGATTAAATCTAAAAGACTTAGTCATAAGAGAGAAAACAACACTAGAAGCATTTTCAAATAAAATAGTTGCAATTGATGCATACAATGCAATTTATCAATTTCTAGCAAGCATAAGAGGTCCAGATGGATTACAATTAACAGATACAGAAGGAAGGATTACAAGTCATTTAAGCGGATTACTTTATAGAAATGTTAATTTCTTATCATTGGGAATAAAACCAGTTTACGTCTTTGATGGAAAACCTCCATCCCTAAAAACAGCAGAAATTGAACGTAGAAAACAAATTAAAAAAGATGCAACAATAAAATATGAAAAAGCAGTATCTGAAGGAAATATGGAAGATGCTAGAAAGTATGCACAGCAAACTACCAGTATGAGAGATGGAATGGTAAAAGAATCAAAAGAATTTTTAACATATTTTGGAATACCGTATGTCGAAGCACCTTCAGAGGGAGAAGCAACTGCAGCACATTTAACAAATACAGGACAAGCATATGCATCCGCAAGTCAAGATTATGATTCAGTTTTGTGCGGTGCAAAAAGATTAGTAAGAAATTTTACAAGTAGTGGAAGACGCAAAATTCCAAACAGGAATACATACATCGAGGTATTTCCAGAAATTATTGAAACACAAAAAACTTTAGATTCAATAAAAATGACCAGAGAAGAACTAGTAGATGTAGGAATACTAATTGGTACAGATTTCAATCCTAATGGATTTGAAAGAATAGGTCCAAAAACAGCAATGAAGTTAATTAAACAGCATTCAAGATTAGAAGATATTCCACAAATTCAAGAGCAGTTAGAGGATATAGATTTTCAACAAATTAGAAAAATATTTCTAAATCCAGAAGTGGCAGATGTAGATGAAATTATCTTTAATGAGGTGGATTATGATGGAATTATGAATTATTTGGTGAAAGAAAGAAGTTTTTCTGAAGATAGAATACAGTCCACATTAAACAGATTAAAAAAAGCACTTGAGAAGAAAAGTCAAAATTTAGATCAGTGGTTTTAGATATATTTCAATTTAATAAGCAGGTAATCTAATTTTAAGAAATGCCTCAAACAGAAGCAAGAAAAACATTGAAAGATGCACCAGTAATGTGGAGGAGAATCAACTCAATAGGCATGATTTTAGACTGTAATTCAACATATGCTGCAAATTTAGGATATGCAAAATCAGAAATTCTAGGAAAACCAATATTTGAACACGTACCAAAAGAATCTTGGGGACTCATGAATGATTCTCTAAAAAGATGGTTTGAAACAGGTAAAGTAACAGATAGAAAAATTCCATTCATCAGACAAGATAAAACTATATTTTCAGGATTATTGCAAGCTACAAGCCTTTATGATGAGAACAAGAATGTGCTTGGAAGTAATACAGTGATTTTTGATCTAACACAAATGACAGATGAAAATATAAAAAAATATGAATTGTTTTTCATAGAAACAAATGAAAGATTAGATGAAATAAAAGAAAAAGAATATGATCAATTAGATAAAAATTCAAAATCAGAATATGATGGACTAAAAGAAATGTTTCAAATGCTTTTAGAAATAGATTTAAAAAAATTAAAATAAAATATTAAATTTGTGTTACAATTTTTTGAATTTCAGCAACAGCAGACGGATCATCTAGTGTACTAGTGTCACCAATTTTTTCACCACTGGCAATAGATTTCAATAATCTTCGCATAATTTTTCCGCTACGAGTCTTTGGCAGTTTTGAAACAAAATAGATTTGTTTAGGAGTAGCAATAGGTCCAATATCAGTTCTAATTTTATTAAAAAGATTTTTTTCTAAAATAGTTTTATCAGTTGTAACTCCATCTTTTAAAACAGCAAATACAATAATTACCTCACCTTTAATGTCATCAGGAATTCCACATACAGCAGATTCTGCTACGGAATAATCAGATGCAATACAACTTTCAAGTTCAGCAGTACCGATTCTATGTCCTGCTATTTTTAAAATATCATCTGCACGTCCAAGTAACCACAGGTATCCATCACTATCTTTTAGAGCATAATCACCAGGATAGTAACAATTAGAATATTTTGACCAGTAGACATTTTTATATTTTTTATCATTTCCCCATAGTGTTAGAAGCATACCAGGCCATGGATTTTTAATAATCAGATAACCCTTAGTGTTTGGAGGAACTTCTGAACCAAATTCATCAACTACAGAGATATCTATGCCTGGAATTGGAAGAGTTGCAGAACCAGGTTTTAGAGGAATTGTCTCCAATCCAGGCAGTGGAGAAATCATTATACCTCCAGTTTCAGTTTGCCACCAAGTATCAATAATTGGACATTTCTCTTTTCCAATAATTTTGTAATACCACCGCCAAACTTCAGGATTAATTGGCTCTCCAACAGTTCCAAGTAATCGTAATGAAGAAAGATTAAATGAATTTGGAATATCATCACCAAATTTCATAAACATTCTAAGAGCAGTCGGAGTGGTGTAAAAAATAGAAACGCGGTATTTTTCTAAAATATGCCACATTCTAGACATATCAGGAAAATCAGGTGCACCTTCATACATTATTTGAGTTGCACCGTGAAGTAAGGGTGCATAAACAACATAGCTATGGCCAGTGACCCATCCAATATCAGCTGTACAAAAAAAGATATCAGAATCTTTAATGTCAAATGCCCATTTGAAAGTAGAATAAAGATGAGTCAGATATCCACCAGTTCCATGTAAAACACCCTTAGGTTTTCCAGTAGTTCCAGAAGTGTATAGAATGTAAAGAGGGTGATCACTATCTAATTTTTCAGCATCACATGAATCAGAAGCAGTAGCCATCAAATCGTTCCAAAGTTTGTCCTTAGGTAAAATGGAAATTTTATTTTTTGTTCGTTCCAAAACAACTACATGTTCAACAAATTCAAAATCATGAATTGCTTCATCTACTACTTCTTTAAGTTTAACAATTTTTCCTCGTCTATATCCACCATCAGCAGTAACTACAATTTTAGATTTAGAATCATCAATTCTATCTCTAATAGATTCAACACTAAATCCAGAAAAAATAACAGTGTGAATAGCACCTATTCGTGCACAAGCAAGCATTGTAATAGGTAACTCAGGAACCATCGGAAGATAGATTGTTACTCTATCGCCTTTTTTTACTCCAAGTGATTTTAAGACATTGGCAAACTTTTGAACTTCAATGAATAAATCACCATAAGTGAGTATTCTAGAATCACCGTTTTCACCTTCCCACAAAATTGCAGGTTTATCATATTTAGTATTTTGATGTACATCAAGGGCATTATAGGATGCGTTAATTTTGCCCCCAACAAACCATTTAGCGAAAGGAGGCCTCCAATCAAGTGTTTTTTGCCAAGTGGAAAACCACAGTAAATTTTTGGCCTGATCACTCCAAAAAGAAACAAAATCAGAATTTGCTTGTTTTCTTAAATCATCGTTATTATTTCCTAATCCAATATCATATTTTTCAGACATCAAAAAATGTATGAAGTTAGATCTTTCTAAGTGTTAAAAATAAACTTGTTAATTTTGGTAAGTTATTGAAAGGTATCATATCTTTTTTTGGTTGTTTTCTAAATGAATTTAAAGAAAAAGTAGAGGAGAACCTAAATGATAGAAAAACATTATTGATTAATGAAAAACCCATGGATATCTGGCTTTGAAAGAAAGGTATTTTGTTTGATAATGGATTTGCCAGAATCTAATTCAAGCAAAAAGATAGAATCTGAAGCGAAATGTAATCTACCTGAAGATTATTATTCATTTTAGATTTAGAAATCAATTATTAGTTTTATCATCATTGAACCCACACATACATTCAGGATCATGTTGCTTACCTTCTTTCTTATCCTCCAAGGCAAAGACGTTGTGCTGAAGTTCCACCCAAGTATCATCTAGGGCTTCAATTTCTTTTCTTAATTCAGGATCATTCCAACCCTTGTCGTTAATCAATTCCTCTAATTTCTCATGAAGTGTATGCTCATTTTCAAATAGTTTATCATAGATGTCTTCAATCTGCTCATCTATTTGCTTCAAATTTACCATTTCAGTTACTATCATTATTTTTGAATCTATAAACCCACTTCAGTAAACACGCTTGGAACCATCAACCAAATCACAACAATAGATAGCATTGCAGTAATCAATACATGTTTCAATATCATCTTCAAGCATAGTCCATATTTACGAAATTAGTCTTAGAATAGACTTTAAATTTAATTTCAATAGTTGGCATCTATGAAAGTCAAAATGTGTGACCATATTGATGTCTCTGGAATAAGAATAGAATCATCTCAAGCTGTTTTTACAATTTGTACCGTTGATGAGAATCAATTTGTCACGTATTCATGTAAGAAATGTTTCAATGAAATAAAACAATTAGAACATGAGATTATTTCAAAAGAGGAATTTGAAAAATATCTAAATTAGTTAATTTTCATACATGCAAATATTGGACCACCTAATCCAAACACCCTCAAGATATTGAATCTCCTGAGCATAAAAATGAAAACCACACTTACCAGTGTGGGTAAATAATAAAAAAATAAATTAAAAAAAATTATTGTGCTTCCATTCTAGCTAACCAATCGTTATCGTTGTCACCTTTAGACACTTCTGATTTTACCTGCTGAGGTGGCTCTGGAAATGCAATTGTGACTTCAGCTGCAATTGTATCTTCAGGTATTGGTAATACATTAGATTCAATTGGTTCTGAATATGCTGCGATATGTTCTGTTGGTACTTCTGGAAGTATTGTCTGAACTACTTGTTGTGGTTCATCTATCTCCAGATATGAAACGGCAGATTCTTGGATATTTGTTTCTGCAGTGGATGTTAACTCGTGCACTTCTAATTCTAAGTCGGCAATTCTACTCTTTACATTTAAAATTTCAGATTGTTCATGTGATACATGTTCAACTACCTCAGTTGTACATAATTTCACAGTTTCAAATGTTGCATCAGAGATTTCATTGCTCTTGAATTGTACTTTTGCATCAAACGATAACATTTTTGCAGACTTCATTTGTTCATCTAACTCAATTAATCTTGCCTCAAGTTTAGCTTTGATTTTACATTCCATTTCATCTAAGGATACAAGTTTTGACTTGTATTTTTCATGAATGATTTCAGCATCCGCTTTCATATCATCATTTTCTGAAACAATATCTATCAATGCTTTTAGACGACGTAGAGTTAGTTGTTTTTCACGAAGTAATTTTTGTGAGTCAAGTCTCCATTTTGGAATGAAGATTACAGTGTCACCTTGCACTACTAGTTGCTCGTATTGGATTTGCTGTAATCCTTGAGAACCGCAGTCAATACCGACGGATTGAATACTACCGTCAATTTCAGTGATTGTTCCTATGACTTTACCCATGAATGTTCCGTACATGTCTTTGACGTTTTTACCGATTATTTCGGTATCGTTGTTTGTCATGGTAGTTACTAATGAGATTTGTATAACCCACAAAGTGTAAGTAATCTTTTTAGTTTTAGTAAGATTAAATTAACTAACTTTGGTTATTGGGCTCAAGAGTAATTTTAAAATTCAGAGTTTTTTGAGTATAATCATGATTCAAAGAGAAGAACTAGAACAAATTTTAAATTTTGTCGCAAGTAGATGGAGTAAAACAGTACAAGAGCCAGATAACAAAGCAATGGAAAGTCTACCAAATGATTTTTGGATGAATTCTATTGGAGGTAAAACAGCAAAAGGAGGCCACTGGATTACAGCAATTATGTATACTGAAAACGAATCAGACGCAGCAGGATTTAAAGAAGTTTTGCTAAGATGGCAAACTAAAGGCAATGACAAAAATAGAGACAAAGGTCCAGATCTAATTCAAATTGGTAAAAAGAAATAGAGTTTTAATAATTGTAAAATAAGTTATTGATATTGTCCGAATTTACAATTAAAGAAAGAAAAACATTGTCAGAGCATTTTTCAAATACTGAAGATAATGTATTTGCGATTATTACTCCGCGTCAAGTTGATCGTGGAGCATTGATGTCAAGATATAGTAGAACCGACAAAAGTATGAGAAAAATTTTTCTAGATGAATTTTTAAAAAATAAAAACAGAGGAGAAGAATTTTACGATAGAGTGTTGTTAGAGTATGGGGATGATTCTGTTGCAGAACTTGGAGAAGCACAAATTGCAATTGAAGGATTATCAAATATTGCAGTAAAAAAAATTGAAGATAGAAGAATAGGATTATCATATTTAGAAAAATCTTCAAGGTATGTTACATGGAATAAAAAAGAAAATGGAAAATATAGATTTTATAGAGATGAGAAAATTATGAATTCAAAATTTGCAGATATGTATGAAGATAGTTGTAATTTTTCTTTTGATGTTTATTCTAAAAATATTGAACCAATGATAAATTACATTAGAGAAAAATATCCAATTGAGAAATATAGTTTTAAAGATTCAACGGATGGAAAAGAAAAATTATTTAGTAAATTAAAAAAAGAAGGAGACATTAAATCAGCAAACCTAATTTACAGAGGTTCAACTAAAGCAAAAGCATTAGATATTTTACGAGGTCTATTACCGGCTTCGACTTTAACAAATGTTGGAATTACAGGGAATGGAAGAGCTTTTGAGTATCTTTTAACAGTATTAGGCTCATCAGAACTAGATGAAGAGCAAAAATTAGCCTCAAAAATCAAAAAAGAATTAGAAACAACAATAAAATCATTTGTCAAAAGGGCAGATGGTAAATATGGAAAAGCATTTCAAAAATACCTAAGAGATGTAAAAGATACATCTAGATCAATTACTCTAAAAGAAATTAAATCAAACCCAACCGTCGGGGCAATTACAAAATTAACAGATTATGAATCAGAAAAACAAGCACTTGATAAAATTATCACATCCATAATGTATGAACAATCACCAAGCACATCATATCAAAATATAATGAAACAAGTTAAAAAAATACCAACAGAAAGAAAAATTAAGATCATACAGGAATTTACAAAAATAAGATCAAACAAAAGACATAGACCATCCCGTGCATTTGAGAATACTTACTATACATTTGATCTATGTAATAATTTTGGAATGTTTAGAGATCTTCATAGACACAGAGCACTCACATTAGAAAGGCAGATGTTAACAACAGATCATGGATACCTATTACCAAAAGAAATCAAAACATTAGGAATTGAAAAAGATTTCAAAGAATGTATGAACAGTACAAAATCCACATTTGAAAAAATTAGAAAAAAATTTCCCGAACAAGGTCAGTATGTTGTAAATTTTGCATATAACTATCCGTATTTTATGAAATTAAATTTAAGAGAAGCATGTCATTTAATTGAATTAAGAACAATACCACAAGGTCACATTGATTATAGACGCGTTGCACAAGAGATGTACAAGCAAATTAACAAAGTGCATCCAAACTTAAGCAAAATTATGAAATTTGTAGATTTAAAGGAATATGATTTAGAAAGATTTGAAGCTGAGAAAAGAACAGAAGAAAAGAGAAGAAAATAGAACAATATTCTAATAACAATAAAAGTAAGATATTTCATGGTAGAAAAAATTGTAAAAGATCCACAAGAATGGAAGGATCAGTTAACTTCAGATCAATATGAAATTTGTATTAAACATGGAACAGAACCACCTTTTTCAGGGAAATATAACGATAGTAAACTAGAGGGTTCTTTCAAATGTGTTTGTTGCGGAGAAGAACTATTTTCATCAAATGCAAAATTTGATTCAGGTTCAGGTTGGCCAAGTTTCTGGGAACCAGTGTCAGAGGATAACATAGAATACATCTCAGATACAGAATATGGAATGCTTAGAACAGAAGTTAATTGTAAGAAGTGTGGCTCACATTTAGGACATGTCTTTGATGATGGTCCAAAGCCTACAAATCAAAGATATTGTATAAATTCAATTTCACTAAAGCATGAAAAAGACGAATAATCGTAATTATAGATGTGGAAAAATCAGTCAGTAAACAATTATGAGCATATTGAAAAATATTTAATAAAACACAATTAAGGATAAGGAATCAAAGAGAAATAAAATGAACTTCAAAGACATAACAAAAAAGGACAAAAAAATATGAAAATAATATTATGCGGTTTTGGGGTTGTTGGTCAAAGCTTAGTGAAGTTATTTGAATCAAGGAAAGATGAGCTGTATGCAAAATACGGATTAAAACCAAGATTAATTGCAGTGTTCGATAGTAAAGGTAGTGCAGTAGATCAGTCAGGATTAAAATTTAACGAACTTGTAGAAATAAAGAAAAAATATGGAACTGTAAAAAATTATTCAAAAGAAAATAATTCAATGACAGGTATTGAAATATTAAAAAATATTGATGCAGATGTATTAATTGAAACTACAGCTAGTAATTACAAAGATGCAGAACCAGGAATGACCCACATAACAACAGCAATGAAAAAAGGAATGCATGTTATTTCAGTGAATAAAGGCCCACTAGCATTAGCATTTCCATCATTAATGGAATTAGCAACATATAATCAAGTAATGTTCAAATTTAGCGGTACAGTTGGCGGAGGAACTCCAATCTTAGATTATGCTAAAAATAGTTTAAGTGGAGAAAAGATAACATCATTTGCAGGAATACTAAACGGTACAACAAATTATATTTTATCAAACATGGCTACAGGGTTATCATTTGAAGAAGCATTGAAAGATGCAAAAAACAAAGGATATGTTGAAGCAGATGAATCATTAGATCTAGACGGATTAGATGCGGCTGCAAAATTAGTTATTCTTGCTAATTGGGTTATGGGAATGAAAGTTACAATGCCAGACATCAAATGTACAGGGATAAGGAAAGTAACAATTGAAGATATTAAAAAAGCTGAGAAAAATAATTCAGTGTTAAAATTAATTGCATCTTGTGATAATGAACTAGTGGTAGGTCCAAAAGAAATACCAAAAGAGGATCCACTAGGAGTAAACGGGACATTAAATGCAATTGCATTTACGTCAGAACATTCTGGAACTCAAACAATAATTGGAAAGGGGGCTGGAGGAACTGAAACTGCAAGTTCAATCTTAAGAGATCTTTTAGATATCAGACAAGAGATTGCAAAAAAATGAAATCCAATTTAATTTCAAAAAGTGAAACAGCATCTTTGTTAAAAAAAATATCAGATGCATGGGGTATTGAATTCCCTAAAATGAAAAATGTTAAAGTGCATCAAATTTTGAGTGATGCTCAAATAATTACAGGGGATGGATTAAAAATATTAAAAATAAATGAAGATTATTTACCATTCTTATCAGAAACAGAAATTTTGAAAAAATTTCCTAGTGTGGAAGTAGATATGGGTGCAGTCAAATTCATGTGTAAAGGCGCAAATTTGATGCGGCCAGGAATTAAAAAATTTACAGAATTTGAAAAAGAAAAACTAGTATGCATTGTAGAGGAAACACATCATAAATTTTTAGCAATTGGGAAATCCATGGTATCAAGTTCAGAATTAGAAAATATGGAAAAAGGGGAAATAATACAGAATTTACATTACATATCAGATAGATTTTGGGAAACGGGTAAAACGATTTACAATTAACTAAAACGATTTACAATTAACTAAAACGATTACTTGATACTTTCAGTGAATTCTTCTGTACCGTCTTTAGTAATTACAAGTATATCTAATCCATCACCACTAGCAGAATCTCTTAAAGCTGCTGCACGAACTGCACGTTTTGCTAAATTGATAGCATCATCCTTAGACATATTTGGTTTGAACTGAGGATCTAAAACACCTAATGCCATTTCAGCACCAGTTCCAACTGCTGCATATTCATCAGGAAGTACAGAGCCTAAAGGATCAAGAGTATACATAACTGGTTTGTCAACTACACCACCAACAATTACCTGGGTAAGTAATGGGAAGTATCTTCGCTCATACATCATGTTTGACATCATTTTAGCAACAGTGTTAGGAGGAACATCTCTCTTGATATCCATTTTCCTGATTTTAGCAAGAGCTGAAATTTGTAAAGTTAAAATTTGCATATCGGCAACAAGACCAGCACAAGTTGCACCAACCTTATCCGTTATTGAGAAAGTTTTCTTTGTACTTTTACTAACGAGAAAATTTCCAAATGCGATCCTTTTTTCACTAGCAAAAACTACACCACCATCAAAAGTAATTCCAACAGCAGTTGCTCCCGGCATATACATTGACATATTTAAAATATAATTTTCACATAATAAAGGGCTTTCTACAATACAGATCAAATTTGTGGCTAAAATTTAAAAATAACAGAGCAGTGATGGTACGAAATAACAGAATAAGGTAATAGAAAAATAGAATGAAGATAACTTTTTTATGAGAATAATACAAAAAAGATTGAACAAGTTGACCACCAGTGAAATTAAAGAAAAAATCTTGAATGATACAGTATTTGTAGGATTAAGATTAGTAATGGGCGTAATTTTCATCATTCACGGATATAGTAAATTTAGCAATGATGGGTTTGTTTCATGGATCTCATCAATGGGAATTCCAGGAGAATTAGCAATAATTATCGCTTTGGCCGAAGTAATTCCAGGTATGCTGCTCATAATAGGGGTGTTCAGTAGAATTTCAGCATCAATTATTTCAGTGATTATGCTGGGTGCAATATTCCATGTAAAAGGTGCTCAAAGCATCACAGGGGATAAAGGGATTGAATTTGATTTAATTTTACTTGCAGTAGCACTAGTGATCATTGTTGTAGGTCCAGGAAAGATATCATTGTCACAAATAATCAAAAAAATTCCCAGATGTCTTCACTAATTTTTTCCAAAATTATCCATAATCAAACAAATACACTTTGTAGTTTTCTTTAACAGATCAATTCTAGCAAATTCATTAGGAGAATGGATTCTTGAAAACATGTACGTACTTCCTATGGATATGCATGGAGATTTTAAAATATCCATAAAGGAGTACATAGGACCAGTGCCAGCATTTGAAACATTCAAAATAGATGTTCCAAAAATTTTATCTGCTGCATTTTTTACTTGAGATACAAAAGGATCTGAAGAGTTAGTTCTAGCTGCAGCCTCACCATGAAAAATTTTAATTTTTACATCATTAAACCCATATGATTTTAGATGTTTTTTTAATCGAATGACTTGTTTCTTTGGATCCATTTTAGGAATTAATCTAAAATCAATTTTTACCAAAGCATTACTTGGGAGAACAGTTTTAGCTCCATCTCCAGTGTAACCTGAAATAAATCCTGCGATGTTGCATGTCGCATCACCAACTAAAGCTTTTTTTGCATCAAGATTTTTTTTATTACCTACAAAAGAATTAATTCCAAATTCTTTTTTGAACACGTTTTGATCAAAAGGTTCTTTCTCAATTAATTCTAAATCTTTTTTTGAAAATGGAGTAACTTCATCATACCAATCTTTAATCAAAATATGCCCGTCAGAATCCCTCAATGTCTGAATAGCATCAATTAGCCGCCATGCAGGATTTTTAATTAACACAGCTAAACTGGAATGGGCATCTCGAATAGATTCTTTTACAGATAACTCAACAAACAGCAGTCCTTTCATCCCAAGACCAATGATAGGTCTATTTTTTGCATCAACATATCCAAATTCCCAAATCACGCCATCATTGGAAAATTTCTTTTTGTATTTTTTTAGATATTCTTCAATATGAGCACTACCTGTTTCCTCTTCACCCTCAATTACAAATTTTATGTTACAAGGGACGTCACCAGTTGCAGCCAAACAAGCCTCAACTGCTTTAATTCTAGTAATTAATTCACCCTTATCATCAGTAGAACCTCTTCCAAAAATTTTATTTCCTTTTCGTATCCCACTAAAAGGAGGATCATCCCATAAATCAAATGGTTCTGCAGGTTGAACGTCATAGTGATTATAAAACATCAATGTTTTGTCAGGGTTTTTTTTAGATTTTATCTCAGCAAATACAATTGGCGCCACACCTTTTTTTAATCGTAAAATTTCAGATTTAAGACCAGAAGATTTCAATAATGTTTTAACTAATTTTGCACATTCTTCAATACCTTCATTTTTTGCAGATACACTAGGTTGTTGAATTAATTTTTGAAGATCAGAAATAAGATCATCCATGTGGGAATCTACATGCTTTAATACATTCATGTTAATCAAATAATTTTATCAAAAGGTTTCATCACATTAGGAATTGCATCAATTAAATCCATAGGAGTTATGTGAAGACCCAATTTATCTTGCACATGTTTTCCAGCTAAACCACAGATGAAACTAGCTGCTGCTGCAGATTCTAAACTATTTCTATTTGTAGATAGTAATCCAGCAACCAATCCAGACAATACATCGCCAGTGCCACCTACAGTCATGGCAGGAGTGTTTTTTTCACAAAGATATGTTGTTTTGCCATTTGAAATAATATCAGTTGGACCTTTTAGTAAAATTGTTAGACCGTTATCAAGTGCATGTTTTTCAACTAATGTAATTCGTTCATTTTGTGAATCAGATGGAACATCACCAAATAATCGCTTAAATTCTCCTGAATGAGGTGTGACTACAACATTTGCGTCAGATAAGAGTGGCAATAATTCAGGGATTAACGCACTAGCATCCAAAGATAATCTAACATCCCTATCCAAAAGAGATTTTACCAAATGAAGTAAAGAATTTTTTTCTTGTATTGCAAGGCCCATTCCAATTGTTGCAGAATGTAAGTTGCGAGGTAACGCTCCAACAAGTTTCTTTACAGCGCCAAGAGTTAATTTTTGATCAACTAAAGGAATGACAATAAGATTTGGAGAAATTGCACGAGTTGCAGTTACATTGATTTTTGGAACAGAAGTATAAACTAAATCAGTACCACATCTAAGTGCAGCAAGTGAAGATAGTACTGGAGCTCCATGGTAAATGTAACTTCCACCAACAACAAGTACAATACCATTATCACCTTTTCTAGAGGTAGATTTTCTTGCAGGTATAAAATTTTGAACGATAGATGATGAAAGTATTTGAGATTCCATTATACAGTACTCTAGATATTTGACGGATAAATATTGTTTTCAACATAAAAATAGAATTAAGTTAATTTATTGTATTTTAGTTGCAGGTTTTGCTTTAGTTGCAGGTTTTGCTTTAGTTGCAGGTTTTGCTTTAGTTGCAGGTTTTGCTTT
>LIAL01000026.1 GCA_001437625.1 Nitrosopumilus sp. BACL13 MAG-121220-bin23 | reverse complement strand
TAGTTTTCTTTGCTGGTTTTCTTTTAGCAATAGTTTTCTTTGCTGGTTTTCTTTTAGCAATAGTTTTCTTTGCTGGTTTTCTTTTAGCAATAGTTTTCTTTGCTGGTTTTCTTTTAGCAATAGTTTTCTTTGCTGGTTTTCTTTTAGCAATAGTTTTCTTTGCAAGATATTCTTTTAATTTTGAGGTTGCTTTGTCCAGAGTCTTTGTGATATTTTCTTCAGATTTAGTTATTTGTTCAATATCTTTTATGACTTTTACAGCAGTCTTATGACTTGTACTTAATGTAGTGCGTAGAGAGGGTTTTGATTGAGTTTGTTTTTTAATCTGCATTGTAATTTTTGATTTAATGTCATCAAATGTAGAAACTTCACCAGTTATTTTTTTTAATGTTTTTTGTCTACTTTTAATTTCAGAGATTAATTCCTGTAGATGACCATTTAATGATCTTAATCTAGTCTCAGCACTCTGTTTTTCTTCAGGAGTTTCAGCAAATTCAATTTCTTGTTCAGTTTGATCAATGAGTTCTTTTTCACCAGTAACACGTTCTTGAGCAACCGATACTAATCTTTCAATACTTTCAACTTGAGCAATTTTTCTAGTAAGATTATCTGAAACATCTGAAACATCCTCTTTCTCAGATTCAATTTTTTTATCAACATTATGTAATCCAGTGGAAGAGCGTTTTTCAATAGACTGAAGTTTACGAAGTTCATTCTCAGCATTTTGCTTTGATTGTGTTGTTTCTTTCTTCTTTTGACGTAATTGAATTACTGTTTGTTCTAATGATTCCAATGTTAATCTAAAATAAAAGAGTAGATTAAGTTGTTAACATGATCAGGATTTGACTTTTCGGTTAAGAAAATTAACTAACATTAATCAAAAAAAAGGATTTTTTAAAAAATATTAGTGACAATATTTTACTAAAACCATGGATTTTCATCCAAAAGATCTACCAATATCAAAAATATATGATGTAAAAAATGAAAACGAGGCAGTACAAGCAGTGGAAGACATGGTAAATTTAGGATTTAAAGATAAAAATGCAGGTTACAAAGTTTTAATGCCAAAAGAAACTAAAATTGCAAAAAGAATAGGATATACAGTTACCACGGGTGTAACAAAAGGACTTCGAGAGAAAAATGAAACAAGAGATATCAAGTATTGGACGTATCATCATAACGAAGATCATTTTGCAATTGTTTTAATTGATAATTCAACTCTAACAGAATTAGGTTTTTGATTTATCAAAAATTTGATATAATTTTGTTCTGTTTGCCATAACACCAGCAAGCATCACACCAATTATAGTTCCACCAATTACATCCATTGGGAAATGTTGTAAAACATACAATCTACTAAGAGAGACCATTGCAGGATAAACGAATATCAAATACGCACCACGAGGAAATCTATTAGATAGCGCATAGCCCAAAATAATTGCAAATATCATTGATCTAGCTGCATGTCCAGAAGGGTATGAAGCATCAAAACCACCTTCACAAAATAATGCAAATGTATCACGGCTAATCTGTACAGGAAATTCAACACCAGAGTATTCAAAATCAGGTCTATCCCTATCAACACCGCATTTGATGTATCCTGTAAGTAGAGTAGAAATTACAATCAAGATTAAAAGAGTAATTCCAACTCTACGGGTTTTTGGAATTAATAATATTATAATCGCAAACATCATCATGTTGAAAACATCTCCACTTTCTGTAACATATTGCATAACAAGATCTAGAGTAGGATTTCCAACATTATCTGAAAAGAAAAGAATTACATTTTGATCAAAATCATCAGTTAATTCAAAAAATACAAAAGATGTCAAAATAAGGAAGAGTATAGTCAATAAGACAAAAGAGCGCGACCGAATATCAAAAAGCCAATTTTTCAATTAATTAAACCTCAACTATAGATATTTTAATTTACATTAATACATAACTTTTAAAAAATAAACCACGCAATACAAACAAAATTTATAAAAATAAGTATGATCAGCTCAAAGATTTTAACCAAGGAAATACTAGAAAAATTGTGAAAATACTCACATTAGATGACTTTGATCTAAAGGGGAAAACTGTTTTTGTTAGAATGGATATGAATTGTCCCATAGATCCAGAAACTAATGAAATTTTAGGTACAAAAAGAATTGAAGAAGCAATTGAAACCCTAGAATCATTAAAAGATTCCAAAGTAGTGATAGCATCCCATCAAGGAAGAGTAGGAAATAATGAATATACAGGAATGAACAAGCATGCAGAAGTTCTTGAAAAATTAATGGGTAGAAAAATAAAATATGTTGAAGATACTATTGGAGAAGCTGCACAAAATGCAATTAAAAATTTAGAAGATGGCGAAATATTACTTTTAGACAACTTAAGATTATGTGCTGAAGAGAATTATGAATTTACACCAGAAAATGCTGCAAAAACAATAATGGTTTCAAGATTATCAAAATTATTTGATCTTTGTGTGTTGGATTCATTTCCAAGTGCACATAGATCACATCCATCCATTGTAGGATTTGCACAAGTACTACCAGCATGTGCAGGGCGAATTGTTGAAAGAGAAGTAAGAAATCTAGATACCATAATGACAGTTGCAAAAGCACCACATGTAATAATTCTAGGAGGATCCAAAGTACCAGATAGATTAGAGGCAATTAAATTACTAATTCAAAATGGACGAGCAGATCATGTTTTACTTACAGGGTTAATCGCAAATGTGTTTATGCGTGCTCAAGCCAGAATTAAATCACCTTTAGGAATTAAAAGAGAAGAAGAGATTGTTGCAAAAGCACATTCATTGATAGGAGAATATCCAGATGTATTTGCAACTCCAGTAGATGTTGCAATTGATAAAGATGGTCAAAGAGTAGAAATGGATGTTAGAGAGATAGAAAAAGAAGATAAAATTTTTGACTTAGGTCCCAAAACAGTTGAATATTATTCAAAATTAATTTCAGGTGCTGGAACTGTATTCATCAGCGGTCCTGCAGGATTTTTTGAAAAAGAGAATTTCAAATACGGTACAACACAAATGTTAACTGCAGTGGCAAACTCAATGGCAACAACAATTGTCAGTGGCGGACATTTAACAACCGCATTAAAACAACAAGGATTGGCAGATAAAATTAATCACATTAGCACTGCAGGTGGGGCATTAGTACTATACCTAACTGGAGAAAAACTTTCAATGATGAAAGCATTAGAAGATGCTGCAGAAAGATATAGATCTAGATAGAAGATTTACAAGATGGATTTGGACAAGTTCTTTCCTCAGTAGTTCCAAGGTAGATATCATTACTACAAGAATTACAATGAAGTTTTTCAACAGGATCAAATAACTTTAGAAAAATAGTAGTAAGGTTCTGAGCTATATTTCTTGTAAGACCAGAATCACAAAGATCATTGAATGAAGATTCAGTATCATCAATTATCCAAGAAGGATTAATGTCACCATCAGATTTAAGAATTTCAAAAATTTGATCATTTGTAAATTTTATATCAACATCATTAAATTTTTCAAAAATAATTTTTCTTATTTGTAATGAAATTGGAATTAAAGGAGTAAAATCACTCATATTAATACAGATTTTCAGCCTCTGTTTTTAGCGTATCTACATCTGTTTCAGCATCAAGATTAGAACCAATGTAGGTATACAATGCAGATTTGAGCACCTTAAGAGAAAGTAATGCGCATTTAATTCTAACAGCTTGTAAGTGGTCTAATCCTAATTCTCCCAACACGTCATGTTTTTCAATTTTTCGTACATCGTCAAGAGATTTCCCTTTAGTAATTTCAGTTAGAACGGAAGTGCAAGCCATACAAATTGCACAGCCTTTTCCATGAAATTTAATATCAGTGACTTTGTTATCATCAATTTTCATATCAATATCTATACTATCACCACATAGAGGATTAGAATCATGAAATGTGACATCATGGTTTTCAATTTCTCCATAGTTGAGAGGGTTTCTTGAATAATCAACAATCATTTCATGGTAGATATCAGTACCACTCATAATTTAAACACCTTCGCCACTATATGTAATGAATTGATTAGAGCATCAACATCTGCCTTTGTATTATAAATATAGAAACTAGCTCTAGAAGTTGCAGCAACGTTGAGTCTCTCCATTAGTACTTGGGCACAATGATGACCTGAACGAAGTGCAATACCCTCTCCGTCAATTATTTGAGCAACATCATGCGGATGTACATCTGCAAAATTAAATGATATAACACCACCACGTTTTGTAATATCTTTAGTACCATAGATGTGAAGTCCTGGAACTTTTGAAAATTCATCTATAGCATATTTAGTTAATTCAATTTCATGTTGTCTCACATTATCCATTCCAATTTTTGTAAGATAGTCAATTGCAGCTCCAAATCCTATAACATCTGCAATACTTGGAGTTCCTGCTTCAAATTTGTAAGGTAAATCATTCCAAGTAGTTTCATACTTGTGAACTTCTCTAATCATATCACCACCGCCATGAAATGGATTCATTGTTTGTAATACAGATTTTCTAACCCACAAAACACCAATTCCAGTAGGAGCCAACATTTTGTGTCCAGAGAATGCAAAGAAATCACAACCCAAAGTATCAAGATCAACTTTCATGTGAGGTACGGCTTGTGCACCATCAATCAAAGTAGGAACACCTGCAACCTTACATTTTGAAATAATTTTTTCAGCATCAGTAATAGTTCCAAGAACATTAGACATCAAACTAAAAGTTACAAGTTTTACTTTACCAGTTGCAAGATATTTATCAAGATCATCTAAATTTAATTGGCCATCATCATTCATTCCAATATATTCTAATTTTGCATGTTTTTCTTGGGTAAGTAATTGCCATGGGACAATATTACTATGATGTTCATATTCAGTGGTGACAATAATATCGCCTTCGTTGATATGAGGTCTCCCCCATGCATATGCAACTAAATTAATTGCTTCAGTGGTACCTCTAACAAAAATAAGTTCTTGACGATTTTTAATATTAACAAATTTTGCAATTTTATCTCTAGCTCCTTCATAAGCTTCAGTTGATTCTTCAGCAAGGGCATATACTGCACGATGAATATTTGCATTATGATTTCTATAATAATCAGTAATAGCATCAATCACTTGATTAGGTTTTTGAGTTGTAGATGCATTATCTAAATAAACAAGACGTTTGTTATCCCTAACAGTTCTTTTTAAAATTGGAAAATCATTTCTAAGATTTTCAAAAGAGGTTTCGATACTTTGCAATTCTTAAACCTCTACAAAAATTTCGTTGTTATCAATTTTAACTGGATATATTTTAAGAGCAGTTTCAGCTGGAAGATTATTGGGTTTACCATTAACTAAATTAAAAACTGAAAGATGTAATGGACATCTAACACCTTCTTTGCTCAGAAAACCAGTAGAAAGATCGGCATCAGCATGAGTACAAATTAAATCAGTAGCATGAATTGTGCCATCAAGATTTGCTATGAGAAGTTTCATATCATCTTTAATAAAACCAAATAGTTCGCCTTTTTTCACTTGATCTAAATTACATGCTTTAATCCATTCAGACAAAAAAATCACCGATACTTGTAGTGTTGTTCAACTTCAGAATTTTCATCATAACGAGTTTCTTCAATTTCAACAAACTTTGCCAATTCCTCATCTGTGTTAATAGTAAGTTCACGATTATCCCATTTAGATTCAATAAGATATGCAATCCATGCTCTAACTTGAAAAGACATCTTTCTTGAAAGAGGTTCTAAGAAACCTTCAACAATAGTTCTTTCAGCTTCTGCATGACTAAGACATCTAGTTTTGAGATAGAAAAGTTGCTCCTCATCAATTTGTGCAACAGATGCAGAGTGAGTTGCTTTTACATCATTGGTGAATATTTCTAATCCAGGAATTGAATCAGATTTTGCATCAGGATCTAATAAAATTGAACGGCCAGATAAGAAAGAATTTGATTTAGTTGCATTTTCCTTAATTCTAATCATCCCTTTGAAAAGAGATTTAGATTTATTTCGAAGAATAGACTTTTCAACTACACGCCCTTCAGTAGATGGACTTTCGTGATTTACATTGGTTTGAATATCAAATGATTGTTCATTGTTTCCAAAAACAACTTCAGAATCATTTGAAGATGCACCAGTGCCGTTAAGAAAATATTCAATTTTATATCTAGATAACATTGAACCAAATAATCCAGAATACCAGTTTACTTTAGCATCTTGTCCTAGGTCAGTACGTTTTGTTGAAAAAGTTACAGCGTGTTGGTCCATCATTTGTAAAGTAGTAACATCCAATTGAGCATTTGCAGCAACATTTGTGTTCATTAATTCAAGATATGCTTGCTGTGTTTGAATATTTGCAGAATACAATTCTTGAACAAGTGTAGATTTACTACTTTCATCTGCAAAAATAATATTTCTAGAAATTGTTGAATGTCCATCTTCAGAAAGGCATGTCAAAAAGTAAATTGGTTTATCTAAAATAAAATTACGCGGAATATGGATAAATATTCCAGAATTAAAGGCAGCATTATTTAAGGCTGTAAATTTATCATCGCCAGAATCTGATGCCTCCAATGCCTTTTTTACCAATTCAAAATTATTTTGAATAGCATCAGATATGGAAGAGATTACAAGTCCTTTTGATTTTAATTCATCAGGTAGGTTAATTCTATGAATGTTAGTTCCAATTTGAATAATACAAATTTCATTTTCTAATTCACCTAATCTTTTTTGAAGAAAAGCAGGTACTGTTTGAGTAGTAGTGTTTGAAAGAGATACTTTTTCAGGATCCATTTTTTTTGCATCAGTATACTTGTTGTATAATGGAGATGTTTCAATTGGAAGATTATCATAAATGGATAAAGAGTTTTTTCTATAATTTTTTAACCACTCAGGCTCATTCATGAATGAAGAAATTTCTTCAATATGAGAAGTATTTAGTTTTGAAAGTATTTCTTGAGACATGATTAATCAGATAAAGATTTGGAGTTTATCCTACAGAATCATCCATTTCTAATTTAATGAGTCTGTTTAATTCAACTGCATATTCCATTGGTAATTCTTTTGTAAATGGCTCCATAAATCCATTAACAATTAATGATAAGGCATCCTCTTCGCTAAATCCTCTAGACATTAGATAGAAAATTTGTTCATCTCCAATTTTTCCAACAGTAGCTTCGTGTGTGATTGTTGCATCCTCTTGATCAATTACCATGTATGGATAAGTATCAGTTTTTGATGTATCATCCATTAGTAATGCATCGCATCTAACAGTAGATTTTACACCAGTAGCACCTTTTGCAACATGTAACATTCCTCTATAAGTTGAACGTCCATCTAATCTGCTTACAGATTTGGATGTAACTTTAGAAGTTGTGTTTGGTGCAAGATGTACCATTTTAGCTCCAGTATCTTGATGTTGACCTTTACCTGCAAATGCAATAGATAATGTTTCACCATAAGCTCCTTCGCCCATAAGATACACACCAGGATATTTCATAGTTAATTTACTTCCAATGTTTCCATCAATCCATTCAACAGTTGCACCTTCGTATGCATAAGCACGTTTTGTTACAAGGTTGTAAACATCAGAACTCCAGTTTTGAATAGTAGTGTATCTTAATTTTGCATCCTTGTGTGCAACAAGTTCAACAACAGCAGAGTGAAGTGATTCAGAAGAATATACAGGAGCAGTACAACCTTCGATGTAATGTACTTCTGCACCTTCATCAACAATGATTAATGTTCTTTCAAATTGACCAATGTTTTCGGCATTAATTCTAAAGTATGCTTGTAAAGGCATGTCAATATGAACACCTTTTGGAACATAGATAAATGAGCCACCACTCCACACAGCACTGTTTAGTGCTGCAAATTTGTTATCCTCTGGAGGGATAATTTTACCAAAGTATTTTTTGAATAATTCAGGATGATCAATTAAGGCTTGGTCAGTATCTAAAAACAAAACACCTTGTTTTGCTAAATCTTCTCTTAAACTGTGATAAACAACTTCAGATTCATATTGTGCACCAACACCTGCTAAAAATTTCTTTTCAGCTTCTGGAATTCCAAGTTTATCAAAAGTTTTTTTAACATTGTCTGGAACATCATCCCAATTCTTTGCTACTTTTTCAGATGCTTTAGCATAATAATAGATATTTTGGAAATCAATGTGACTAAGATCACCACCCCAAGTTGGCATTGGTTTTTGCATAAAAATTTCATAAGAACGTAATCTAAAATCAAGCATCCACTGTGGCTCATTTTTCATTTTACTAATTTCAATAACAGTATCCTTTGAGAGTCCTTTCTTACTAAGGTGAACATACATTTCTGTAGAATCTTTAAAATCATATTTTGTATAATCTATATCGAGATTCTCAGTTGTCATGTCAATGATAACTCCGTTATATTATAAATACATGAGGAAAAATAGGTAAAGCTAAATAGGTTGAGCTAAATTACATTCAGATCGCGTTTAAAGTAGTTTTGATAGCATCAAATGCACCAGCAACAGTATGAACTTCTGCAATAGTATTTTTGACGTTGAATTTTTTTAATTCATCTGAAGTGAACGGTCCAATTGAAACAACAGATAATTTTGTAAGATTATCAAGCAACAAATCATTAGCGTAATCTTTAGACATTATTTCAAAAAATCCCCTAACAGATGATGCACTGGTAAAAATTACACCATCGACTTTATTTTGAGAAAATAATTCCCTAAATTCATTCCACTGAGAAGTATCTCTAAAAGCACAAACATCATAGAGATGAATTTCTAACACATCAATTCCAATTTTTGAAAGTAGTTCTTTTAGAAAAGGAGTGGATGCACCGCTACGTGGAACAATAACTTTTTTTCCAACAGCATTAAGTTTTGTAAATTCTTCGCCAATTCCAACTGATGAATACGTTGTAGGTTGATGATTTACTTTAATTCCTTCAGATTCAAGAGTAAGAGAAGTTTTAGGGCCAACAGACATTACAATTGTATTTGCAACTGCTAATTGTAATTTTTCAAGTTTTCCTAATTGTTTTGCAGTATCAAATAATAATTTTACAGCTTTTGAACTCATAAAAACAGAATAATCAGGATTGTATTTGGATATAGATTCTAAAAATTCATCAACAATTTTTTCACCTTTGCTTACTAGTTCTATTGTAGGTAGAGGTACAGCAATTGCATTATTTTTTTTTGCAAGTGAAATAAATTCTGTGGCATCATCGGTTGAACGAGTTATCGCAATAGTTTTACCGCTAAGCATTATTTCCATCCAATAACATCAGATAGATCAACTACCCTGCCAATAATTATATTTGTAGGAGGAATCATTTTATTTTCTTTAACTTTTTTTGCAATATTAGTAACATTTCCTTTTATCATTTTTTGTTCAGGAGTAGTTCCATTTTGAATTACAGCTACCGGCATTTTTTTATCCATACCTCCTAGAATTAGTTGTTTACAAATAACATCAAGTCTAGACAACCCCATCATGATAACTATCGTGTCTACAGATTTTGCAAGATTTTTCCATTTAACAATTTCTTGTTTCTTTTCAGGATCTTCATGTCCAGTTACAAAAACTACTGATGAGGAATATTTTCTATGAGTTAGTGGAATTCCGGCATATGTTGCAGAACCAATACCAGATGTAATTCCAGGAACAATTTCATATTTTACTTTATGATCTTTTAGAAATTCAGCTTCTTCGCCTCCACGTCCAAAAATTATTGGATCACCACCCTTTAGTCTAACAACATTTTTGTTAGATTTTGCATATTCAACCATTAGATCATTAGTAGTATTTTGATGAGTTGTGTCATCACCCACTGCACGTCCAACATAGACTTTTTTGGCAGTTTTAGGAATCATAGAAATAATTTGTTTACTTACTAATCTATCATACAAAACAACATCAGATTTTTGGATTAATTCAACAGCCCGTAGGGTAATTAACTTACTATCTCCAGGCCCTGCTCCAACAAGATATACTTTACCAGTCATGTCGTATTCCATTCATCTACTTTCTCCCTCCAATTTAATGCAAGATCATTAATTCCCTTACTGCGCAGTTCCTCACCTACCAGTTTGCCCAATAATTTGGGATTATTTTTATCACCAGTGTGAGTTACTTGTAGAGATTGCTCACCATCAACAGAAAAGGCATATACAGTTAATGTCATTTCAGAGCCATTTGATTTAGCATATGCACCCAAAGGGAATCTACAACCAGAATCAATAAAATCAGATAAAGTACGTTCAGCCTCAATTTCCAATCTAGTATCAGAGTCTTCAATTTTTTTTAGCATTTCAATTGTTTGAGAGTCATCAATCCTTGCAACAATTGCAATAGCACCTTGACCAGGAGAAGGAGAGAAATCTTCAGTAGATAAAGAAGTAAATTTTACATCAACTCCCAATCTAGAAATGCCTGCATGTGCAAGAACTATAGCATCATAATTATCGCCAGATATTTTTTTAATTCTGGTTTCAATATTACCTCGAATAGATTTAACAGTAACATCAGATCTTTTTCGTCTAATCTGAACAGCGCGTCTTAAAGAGCTAGTTCCAATTACAGAACCAGATTTAATTTTATCCAAAGATGAACCATCAGATGAAATAAACACGTCATTTACTATTTCACGTTTTGGGACAGATGCAATTATAAGATTATCACCTAACTGAGAAGGAACATCTTTTAGACTATGTACTGCAAAATCAATTTCTTTATCTGCAACGGCTTTATCAATTTCTTTTTCAAAAATTCCTTTTTGATTAATAGTAAATAATGGTCTTGTATCAGTATCACCTTTAGTAGTAATTGGTTTAATTTTATATTCACAATCAGGATTTACTTTTTTTAATTCTAAAATAACCCAATTAGTTTGAGCCAGAGATAATTTACTACCCCTTGCACCAACTACATACTTCAATTTTTCACCGACTTTAATGCAGTATGATATGCATCTAATGTTTTGTTTAAATCATTTTTAGAATGAGCATCAGATAAGAAAACAACTTCAAATTGAGAAGGAGGAATAAAGATCCCCTCTTTCAGCAAAGTTCTAAATAATTTTTGGAATTTTTTACCATTTGCTTTTTTCGATGTTTTATAGTCAGTTACAGGTGTATTTGTAAAGAAAATTTGAAACATTGAAGATGTAAAATTAATTTGGTGAGGGATTTTCATATCAGTTGCCATATCATCCAACGCTGTAGAAAATAATAAATTGAATCTTTCAAGTTTTGAATAAAGCTTATTTTTTATTTTATTTATTGTCTTAATAGAACTAATTGCAGCACTAACAGATATAGGATTTCCAGCAAAAGTACTTGCCTGGTAAACTTTTCCTGCTGGAGAAAGTAAATCCATAATTTCTTTTTTACCACCAACAGCAGATATTGCAAATCCATTACTCAAAGATTTAGCTAAAGTTGTAATATCAGGTTTAATACCAAAATGTTCTTGTGCGCCACCAGGAGATACTCTAAAACCAGTAACAACCTCATCAAAAATTAATGGAATATTATTTTCTGTAGTAATTTTTCTTAAATCAGAAAGGAAATTTTTTTCAGGTAAAATTAATCCCATGTTAGCTAAAATTGGTTCAACAATAACACCAGCAATATCTTTATTTTTAGAAATTATTTTTTGTAGATCTTCAATATTATTATATTCAACAACTAATGTATTCTTGGAGACTTCATCTAATCCACCATCAGATACAGAAATACCATTATGTGCTGAACCAGAACCCGCTTTAACTAAAACAGAATCATGTGCACCATGATAGCACCCTTCAAATTTAATAATTTTTTTCTTTTTTGTAAAACCACGTGCTAATCTAATTGCAGTCATCGTAGCTTCACCGCCAGTGTTCATCAATCTTACTTTATCCATAGAAGGAAAATTTCCAATAATTAATTTTGATAATTCAATTTCAGATGCAGTTGGAGTACAATACAATGTTCCTTTTGAAAGTTGTTTAGTTACAGAAGTAATGATTTCTTTTCGTCTATGGCCTAAAAGTAACGCACCATATGCATTACAAAAATCAATGTAACGCTTGTTGTCTTCATCCCAGATATATGCACCATTTGCCTTTTTTGTAAAAAATGGATAAGGATCAAAATATCGGACAGGGCTATTAACACCTGAAGGAATTACTTTTTTTGAATCATTGAATAATTTTCTAGATACAGACATACTCAATCTACAATATAGTCATTATTATTCCTAATTTCATCTCTTTGGAGTTGAAATTTACCCCGAAATAGAAATGCAGCAATTAAAGTTCCAACAAATGGCGCACTCCAGTATAGCCACAAATCATCAAAAGTTCCAGATAATAATGCTGGAGCAAGGGCTCTGGCAGGGTTCATAGATGCACCAGAAATAAAAGCCAAAAATAAAATATCCAATGCGACAATCCCCCCAATTGCAACTCCACTAAATCCTCGTAAACCCTTTGTGTATACAACATAGAAAATAACACCCATCAACAGTGTAGAAGCTAAAACCTCAACTGAAAATATTAAAAAAATAGAAAAATCATAATTAGGAGCATTAGATCCAAGATTTGCTTTCTCACCAATGAAAATTAAAACAAAAAGTGAACCCAATAAAGCACCAATAATTTCTGCAATTAAATAATATAAAACTTGAATTTTAGTTATATGTCCTGTAACATAATATCCAATAGTTACTGCAGGATTAAAATGAGCTAAAGAAATTTTTCCAAAAGAATAAACTCCAATTAATAATGCAATAAACGGTGCGACAGCTGCAAAAGGAATTCCTAAATCACCATCAAAAAACTCAACATCATAAACAATAGAACCAGTTGCAAAAACAACAAGAATAAAAGTTCCAATTAATTCTACAGTAAAAATTTGTAAATTAGAATAAGACATCAATTATCACATTCAAGAGAATTAAGTAAATTCAAAATATTATTTTTAATTTGATCACGAATTTTTCTTATATCTTCAATAGATTTTCCTTTAGGATCATCTATATTCCAATCATCCACATCTTTTACAAACAAGGATGGACAAGACTCTTTATCCACACATCCCATGTTGATAGTTTTATTAGAATTTTCAATCATAGAAGTTAATAATAATCGAGGTTGTTGATTTTTCAAATCAATTCCAATTTCAGCCATAACGGAAACAACAACAGGATTAAGATCAGATGCAGGAGATGTTCCAGCACTAACTACGTTAAATTGATTTTTAGCATATTGTTTAAAAAATGCCTCAGCCATCTGACTTCTTCCAGCATTTTCTACGCATACAAATAGAATATTTTTAGACACATTCATAATATAACATAAATATTAGTTTATATAAATTTAAATTGATATGAATGGAATTAGTCTTTTAAAATGTATTTGTGATGAAACGAGATTTGAAATTTTAGAATTATTACAAAAAAATAATGAATTGTGTGTCAATGATTTTGTGAATGAATTAAAAAAAGATCAACCATTAGTATCACATCATCTAAAGACATTAAAAAAATGTGGAATTGTTAAATCAAGAGATGAAGGAAAAAAAGCAATGTATATGATTTCAAGTAAACAGTTATCAGAGTTAATAACAAAAGTTACAAAAACATCAAAAGAAATTCCAAATTTATGTTTAGATAAAAACTGTTGTTAAAATTTTTCAGTACGTAATACGCCAATATCACTAACATAAAGTACGATAGCAAAATTTGCAAATAGAGTTCTAGAAACTTCCTCAACAATATCCTGTAACTTTTCTTCACGTAAAATTATTTCAATTTTAACATTTTTTTCATTTATCAAACCCTGAGTGCGTAGTCCACGCGCACCGTTGCCATTTACTTCATAAGTTGTATAACCAGTAATTTCATGCTTAGTTAGAATTTCTAGAATATTTTTTTGTGCTAGAATTTCACAAGTAATTGTAAGTAACTTTACAGGATAAAGTTTCATATTAGATCCTTTAATGAA
>LIAL01000025.1 GCA_001437625.1 Nitrosopumilus sp. BACL13 MAG-121220-bin23 | reverse complement strand
CCATAGTTACAACTTTAAAATATTTAAGTTATTATGATTTTTTATTAACTAATTATAGTAATTCCAGATATTTTTATACAGATACTTGAATTAATTTAATATTTTTAAATATTTGTTAACATGATACATTATTAGTATGGATGACAAAGATATTGAAATTCTTAAACATCTTTCAGTAGATGGCAGGCAATCTGCACGACAATTATCTCATAGATTGGGTGTATCTACTGTAACAGTTCTATCTAGAATAAAAAAATTAGAAAAAGAAAACATTATCCAAGGATACTCAGTTCGTCTTAATCATGAATTACTTGGGTTTGATATTACAGCAATAATTGAAATTAAAACTAGTAAAGGCAAAATGTTAGAAATTGAAGATGAAATTGCAAAATATGATAATACAATTGCAGTTTATGATGTAACAGGTGGTGCAGACATGGTAATTATTGCAAAATTCAAAACGCGTGGATTTTTGAGTGATTTTGTAAAAAAAATATCAGCCATACCTAATGTTGAAAATACACTAACTCATCTTGTATTAAATACAATAAAAGAAGATGCTAGATTAGTTGAATAAATCCAAATAATCTAACGTGTTTATACAAGAAAAAAATTATTCAACGATTAAAACAGGAGAATTAAAGATCAAAAGATAAAACGTACAGATACAGACAGACTAACACATTACAAGTCTCTAAAATCTACTAAATTATAAAAATATGAAGCATTGTTTTCTACCATTCCTTTTTTAGGAATTTTTTGTAACCCGACAGCATTAGATTCAAGTGCAGCCTGAGCAGAACCGGCTGCAAAACATAATGCCCACAGAAAGTCTTTTTCTTTTAGCATTGTACAAGTAAATGCAGAACAGAAAATATCTCCAATTCCAGTTGTGTCATGGATATTTTTATTTGGTAATTTAAGAGAATAAACTCGATTTTTTACCAATAAGGAAACATCTGTTTTATTAGTTAATAGTACATACTCGATACCTTTTTTTTGTAATGCCAACATCATTTCATCGTGTGAACCACTAACAATATTTTGGCCCTCTTCAGGATTAATTTTAATTGCATTTACATTAGATAAATCAAGATCAGTTTTTTTTAAAATAATGTTATTGTTAGAATCTTTTTGACGTAAAAATCCCTGAGGATCAACAAATAGAAAATTAGAATCAGATTTAATTTTTTTAAAAACATCATCCAAAATTTCATGAAAAATTGGACTGACAATATGACCATCAGCATCAAGATTAGAATACTCAATGGGATCACATTCGTTTTCAAGTTTTAAAGTTCTATCAGAACCAGAAATAGATATAGAGAATTTAGTAGTATATTTTTTAGATTCTGAATTTATCAGGTTAATTTTATGTTTAGTAAGATATTGTTTTGGAAAATCAGGACCAAATTTTGTAAAAAGATTTACATTAAATTTGAATTCACGTGCCATGAGCCCACAATAAGAAGCAGCACCTCCAATTTGCTCATAAGAATTGCCTTCAATCGAAATAGTATCAAGTGCACAATGTGAAAAAATAGATAATTTCATAATTAATTTTTAAATTTAGTAAATTTATTTTTTTGCATTATTTTCAGTAAGGCAGTCAGAACAGAGAATCTTGCCTTTTAAAATAATTAATTCTATACCAGACCTAAAACAAACATGGCATAATCCTTTCAAATCTAATCAAAATTATTTACTTAAACTAGCATTAAAAGATAAAGTAATTTCTCGACAAAATTAGGTATGAAATTAATAATTTTTTTAAATTACCCGCAAGAATATAAGGAGGCAAAATGTCAGAATTTTATGCCACTTAAACGTGCAAGTAGAGGTCGTACAAAAGGAGGAAAAGGATCTTCAGGAACAGTACAATGTACAAACTGTGGACAAACAGTTCCAAAAGATAAGGCCAAAAAAGTTACTTCCAGATTAAATTTAGTAGAACATACTTTAGCTAAAGAATTACGTGCACAAGGTGCATACATTGCATCACCAACTGTTTTGAAACACTATTGTATTTCATGTGCAGTTCATTTTAAAATTATCAAAGTAAGATCAGAAGAGAGTAGAAGAAAACGCGGTAAACTTCGCGGTTAATTTTTATTCTTTACCATTTAGCCAGTTTGGATTAATTATCAAATACACTTAGGCTCAAGATTTCTTATTTAATTCAGTAAATTATGGTTTAACTACATTACTTAGTAACATTCCAACAGTAAACAAGATCCCAAATATGATAAACGGGATTATGATTCCTTTTCCTCTCCACTTTGTCACAATCACATTAAGTAAAAAATCATAATTAAAGATGATCACAACCAACTAACCAATTCGGGTTAATTATCATTACATCTATCTGATTTTAAAAAAGGCCTTTTCTTTTTCCGTAACGAACTCTAATGTAGAATATTTTATTTTATTTGATCAGTACTAGATTCTATAATGATTAAATTTTTGATCTTACTTGCTCACGTTTACTAAAATCAGGTTTAATTCCTAGAGAATCATAATTTCCAGAAGAACATGTAAAGCACATGGAATCCTTTGGCATCCCTACAGCATCAGCAAGATTATCAGCATCATTGTACCCCAAAAAGTCAACACCAATGCTTTTTCTAACCATTTCAGTTATTTCATCAGCAGTCATTTCTTTGCCATCAGTGAATGTTGCAAGTTCCTCTTGAGATGGAAAATCAATTCCAGCATAACAAGGATAATTGATTTGTGGATATGTAATTAGCATGCTAATTTTTTTAGCTCCTGATCTTCGAAGTGCCTTGATTATGGCTTTAGAACTTGTCCCTCTAACCAGACTATCATCAATAACTACAACATGTTTGTCTTTAATTATTTCAGTAATTGGAATTATCCAGCGATTGATTTCTACCCTGTCACTTTGATGGGGTTCAATAAAACTTCTCAAAGGGCCCTTCTTGCTGTACCTGTCTTTTAGTAACCCTTCGTCAAATGAAATACCTAGCTCCTGCGCATATCCTAGGGCTGCAGGTCTTGCAGAATCAGGTACTGGAATTACCAAATCAGCATCAAAAATAGGAAATTTCTTTGCCATAAATCGTCCAATATTTTTTCTTGAAATGTAAATGTTATGTCCTTCCATGTTACTGGATGGATGTGCAAAGTAAGTGAATTCAAAAGAACAATGTGCACGAGAAGTATCGTGTGAAAATATTTCAGATTCCATACCTGTTTTACTTAATTTAATTAATTCACCTGGAACTACATCTCTTTGAAGAGTTGCACCTACTGCAGTTACAGCAGCAGACTCAGAAGTTACAATGTATGTGTCATCAGATTCCTTATGTCCCAAAACCATCGGACGGAATCCTTTAGGATCTCTTGCAGCATATACAGAATGATCATCAGAAATAAAAGTGAAACAATACGACCCAACCATTTCATTTTTTAAAATTGAAAGAGCCTTCCCCATATCGCCATTTTCAGAAATTAAAGATACCAATCTTTGTGCAGCAACTAATGTATCACTTGCACTTTGAGGTGTAAAAGAACACCCGCCAACCAAATTAGATAATTCCTGAGCATTTGCAATTGTTCCATTATGAGCAATACAAAGATCTTTTACTTTGAGAGGTTGTGCATTTTCTAATGTACTAGTTCCCATTGTAGAATATCTCACATGTCCTATAACGCAAGGAGAAGCGTATTCTTGTGAAATTTTTTTAAATTCAGATGATGAATGTGAAACCAATCCCATTTTCTTAAACGGAGGTTTATTTGGAACTGCAAATCCCCAAGCTTCTTGGCCTCTATGTTGTAAAGCACGTAATGCATCAAAAACCATTGGAACGACATTCTTTCCAGAAAGACTGTAAATCCCAACAACACCACAATTTTCTTTTACTTTAGGCATGCATTACCATCTCCTTTAACGAATTTAACCAAGTTTTTTGTGTCTTATCAACGCTTAGATCAATTATGGGTTTAGAGTCAGCAGTGAATTTGATTGACTCCCCACCAAACTCACCAATAATTTTGAATGTAACATTATGTTTTTTTAATAATTCTTCCAAATTTTGAATATTTTTCTTTTCAAAAGTTACTAGGTATCTAGAATGACTTTCAGAAAATAAAATTTTGTCATGGTCTAATTTGTCACCAGGGACGCTCTCCAAAGATACAGTACAACCAATTAGATTGGTCATGCAAAGTTCAGAAACTGCAACTGCCAATCCACCTTTTGAACAATCATGTGCAGATTTAATTAATTCGTTTTCAATAATTTCCAATACAGCATTCATATTTTTCTTTGACTCGGAAAAATCAACAGTAGGGCATTTGCCTCCAATAAATTTATGAATATATTCAGAATATTCAGAACCTCCCAACTCATCTTTAGTATTACCAATCATGATTAAGCAATCACCAGAATTAATTTTTTGGGTTCTCAAAGGTTTCTTGTCAATTAATCCAATTACTCCAATTACAGGTGTTGGTTTAATCGAGCCATTTGTAGTTTCATTAAACAAACTGACTTTACCACCAATGCACGGAATTTCAAAGTCTTTTGCAAAATCAGTTAGGCCATTCAATGATTCTAAAAAGGTCCAAAAAATTTCAGGATCTTTGGGATTACCAAATTGAAGATGATCAAGCATTCCAATAGGTTTTGCTCCAGTACATACTACATTTCGACATGCCTCCTCAAAGCAACCAATTGCACCTTCACGTGGATTAATGTAACACTGTTTAGGATTTCCATCAATCTTAATTGAAAGGAATTTTCCATTATCTAGTCTTAAAACTGATGCATCGTAACCGGGTTTAATTACAGTTCTAATTCCAACCTCATGATCATATTGACCATAAACCCAAATTTTGCTTGCAATGTTAGGAGACGCAAGTAATTTCAACATTATTTCAGAGTAATCAGATAAAACTGGAAATGATTTTTTGTCTTCAATATTTTCTAAATATTTTGGTTTCTTGGAAGGTAAATCAAGTAAAGTTGCATTTACAACAACATCAGTAGAAATATTTGCAATTGTTTTTTCACCTTTCTTGACGTGCATTTTATTATCAAATGTCACATGTCCAATAACAGAACATTCGATTCTAAATTTATTGCAGATATCTTGAAATTTTATTAATTTAATACTATCTGTGATAATCAGCATTCTTTCTTGAGATTCAGATACCATAATTTCATCAGGATGCATATCAGATTCACGTGTGTGAACTTTATCAACATCCATTTCAATTCCAATATCTAACGCATCAGCAGTTTCAGATACTGCACAAGATAAACCACCGCCACCGAGATCTTTCATAGCATGGATTAATTTTTCATCCCTAGCTTCTAAAATTGCTTCAATGATTAATTTTTCAATAAAAGGGTCAGGAATTTGAACTGCAGAGCGATTCTCAGATTCTAGTGAATCAGATGCAAATTGAGAACCACCAATTCCATCTCTACCAGTAGCACCACCCATCAACACTACCAAGTCACCTTTTTTTGCATGATTTTTAATTAAATTTTCTTTTTTACCAAAACCAATTGCAGCAACGTCGACCATTGCATAGTTTGAGTAGCATTCATCAAATTCAACTTCTCCACCAATAGTTGGAATGCCTAAACAATTACCATAATCTGCAACTCCCTTAACAGCATTTTTGAAAAGCCATTTTGCATGTTGATCTTTTTCAATATCACCAAAACGCAATCCATCTAAAAGTGCAATTGGACGAGTTCCAGCAGATAAAATATCCCTAATGACACCACCTACTCCGGTTGCAGCTCCGCCGTAAGGCTCAACAGCAGAAGGATGATTATGGCTTTCAATATGAGCAGTTACGACATAGCCATCACCAACATCTAAAACTCCGGAATCATATCCTTTTTCATTAATTACTAAAGGCCCATCCATCGGTAACAGTTTAAGATATTTTTTAGATGATTTGTAAGAGCAGTGTTCAGACCACTCAGCAGCTACAATTTGTAATTCAGTAGAGGTTGGATCTCTACCAATTTTTAATTTTAGTTCCTCTAATTCATGAGATTCTAGACTCAATTGTTAGCACCCATATTGTTTAACAGTGATTCAAAAATTAGTGATGATGGTTTATTGTCATGAGGATTTATTTCAGATTCAACAGCCCTTTCAGGATGAGGCATCATGCCAACTACATTTCCATCTTCATTACAAACACCGGCAATTTGATTTGAAGAACCATTTACAACTTGATCATATTTGAAAACAATTTGATTTTTTCTCTCAAGTTGTTTTAAAGTTTCATCATCAACAAAATAACGCCCATCTCCATTTGCGATAGGTATTGGAATTTTTTCATTTAATTCAAATTGATTTGTAAATGGGGTTTTGTTATTTTCAACTGTAAGATTAGTCCATTCACACATAAAATTAAGAGAGTCATTTTTTAGTAAAACACCTGGAAGTAATCCAGATTCTACAAGAATTTGAAATCCATTACACACACCCAAAATAGGAATTCCTTTTTCAGCCATTTTTTTAACATCTTTAATAATTGGACTGTGTGCAGCTATTACTCCTGCTCGAAGCCTATCGCCATAAGAAAACCCTCCAGGTAAAACTACAGCATCAAGATTTTCTGGAAGAGGTTTATCATGCCAGCAATATTGAGGAGTCATGTGAAATACATCAGACAATACATGAAACATATCGCGATCACAGTTACTTCCAGGAAAAACTATAACTCCAACATTCACAATTGCTTTTAGATTCAGAGTTATTTAATTTGAGCCCACAGCCAGATACGAATTTAATTAGAATTGTCAGTCAGGCTAAGCATCAAATGTGTCTATTGTAACTACACTAACCATAGGATTGTAAATTCGTAATTCATCACATATTTCTTTAACCTTAGATTGTGCAGATTCTTTATTATTTTCAGTAATTGTAAATTTTAACATTTTTGCAGTGGTAATGTTAGATACGTTTTGTTTAGTTCCCTTTAAGACCAGATCATTCAAAATTGTTTTTCCTTCAGGATCACTAATGCCAGGCTTATTTTCTATTGTAACATGAACGCGATAATTACCCATAGTAAATAATAAAATAAAACAGCGATTAATCTATCTTCCGAATAATTTTATAAATTATTATAATAATCCGCTTTGTTTCAAAAAGTCTTTTAATTTTTCTTTAGTGTTTACAGTATCAAGTTTGTCATCTTGATCAATTGGAAAAAGACTTTCACCATTTAGTATTAAATTGTGGGGACCAAGATCTTTGGCGTTATCAATTTTTAAATTATTAATTAAATCAAGTACTTCGTCATTTGTAGGATATACACCGTTATGTTCCAAAAAAGTTCTTAAATCAATTCCTTGAATCCATGTTCTTTTTTCATCCCTTAAACCATAATCAACGTCAATGTTATCAAAATTAGATTTTATACTGATGTGATTACCAGGACCAAACTGCTCATCATACTTGCCAGCGCCTCTCCATCCACGATCAATAGTCTTTGATTGTGTGTTCTTTAGTAACCAGAGGTTGCGCTCTAGTTTTTGATTAAAGGAATTACCAAGTCCAGATTCATTTTTGTTTAATAAAATTGGTTCAAAGGAATCAAGTTTTAATTTTTCTTTTTCAAGCCGTTGATAATTTTTTGTAGAATCATTTTCTAAAGGATTTGGATGCTCCATAAAACAAAAAGAGCTCATGGAAACTAAAGTATCAAGAACATCTTGAAAAGGCTCATCAAAATGATGAATAATATTCAAGGCCAAGACAACATCAAAATGTTGGACTTCTTTTAGATTTTTTAAATTTTTTAAATTCATTTGTTTGTCTAAAAGGAGTACTTTGTGATTATTGTTTTTGACACATAATTCCAATAGTTTGCGTTCAGGGTTACTTTCCACAGCAATAAAAACTCCAGAAAAATCTTCAGCTAGTCTAAATGTAAAATAACCTTCAGCTGCACCCAAATCTAAAACAGAGATAGGGCGATTGAATTGCTTGCAAAATTTAAATATTTCATCATATCTTTTTTCAGAATTTCTATATCCTGCTGAAATTGTTTTTCCATTTATTCTAATGTCATTGTAAGTATCAATAGAAGTCATGTGAAGTTCAGGAATTTTTTGATGTTTTGTTAATTCTTTGAATTCATCAGAATTTTTAAGGGTAATTATTAGATCATCTAATTCTATTCTGTGATTTTCTAATTCTGTGGAATAGTAATCTAAATCATTCAAATGAGGCTCTCTATCTAATAATTTTAGATATTGTGCACGAATAGATTTCCGTATATCCATTCCATAGTATTTGATTATACTAGTAATTTAGATTTCTAGAGTACAAATTCAGGGTTAGATAGTTATACCAGAATAATTGGACTCAATGTAACATGGCAAGAAAAGAGAGAATGAGATATTGGAAAATTAGTTCAGAAGACACAGATACTTTTGATTATGATGAATCTAAATTACTAAATTGGGAAATTAAATGCATTAGAGAGCCAGAAGTAGAAAATCATTTTATCGGAGTTTTCATGTATAGAAATGGAACAGCATATGATTATGAATCAGTAAAGGGAATATGCTATTTTCACAACAACATAGCCAGAGAGGAAATTCCAGAAATTACAAAATTCCTTCAAAGTAAATTTGAGGGTAAAGAAATGATAAAAGGTGATAGAGTGTTTTTGAAAGACTCAAAACAAATTTTCTCCAGTAAAGATATAGGAAAATTAGCAAAAGAAATGGAAATAAAATTTAATACTAAAGCAACCATATCTTTAGAATTTGAAGATATTAGTGCCGAACAACTCAAAGAAGCAGGCATGCCAGAATCTAAACTATTGCCAATTCCAAAATAGAAAATTTTTACAAAAAATATACATTTTCATATATCATAGGATAAAATGATACCATATGGCAGATTTGGAAAGTATCAATAAGCATCTTGAAGAATTAAGAAAAAGATTACTTCGGATAGTTTTAGTTATTGGAGTAATTACAATGGTTCTTCTAACTTGTCATGCAGTACCAGTAGAAATATCAGGAATTACATTATACTATCCAACATTAGAACCGCAAAACAATATCGCAGCTCAAATTACAAACCACATGAAAGAAAACCTAGTACCAGAAGGAGTCCAATTAATTCAAACAGCTCCAGGACAAGCTTTTTTCGCTCAAATGTATGTCTCAGCTCTTGTAGGGATGGTAGTAGGAATGCCAGTTATCATTAGGGAACTTGTAGGATTCATCAAACCAGCATTAAAAGAAAATGAGATTAATATTAGTAGAAATATATCATTACCAGCTTTAGGATTATTTATCGCAGGTTGTATATTTTCATATAATTTTGTAATTCCATTTATTTTAGAATTTCTGTACAAGTATGGGGAGTCTGCAGGATTAGTTACATTTCTAAATGTAATGGAATTTGTAACTTTTGTATTACAATTTTTATTAGCATTTGGTTTCTCATTTCAGCTTCCACTAGTAATGTATGCAATATCAGTGTCAGAAATGGTCGGTAAGGATTTTTGGAGAAAAAATATTAGATATGCAATAGTGATAATAATAATTTTTGGTGCAGTGATTACACCCGATGGAACAGGTATAACAATGATGTTGGTTGCAGGTCCAATGATAGGATTGTATTTTGTAGGTATATTGTTCATCGAGCGTAAACAACGTAAAAAGTTGAACACTTAAATCTGAAATCAGAAAAGTAGGGATATAATGCTTGAAAGTGTATCATTATTTTTAGGAAGTACTGAAATCATAGTATTAGTTGTAGTGATTGGTGTACTAATTTTTGGTGCAAAAAAGATCCCTGAACTTGCCAAAACATTTGGTAAAGCCAAAGGAGAATTTGAGAAGGGAAAAATTCAAGGAGATAAAGAACTGAAAGATTTCAAAGGCGAAATAGACAGCATTTCTAAAGATAAAGAAGTAAAATCAGATTAATTTTCACATATCTTGGCAAAATCATCCATAAGATTAGAATAATTTTTGCTTAGTTTTGATTTATCCAGTAATTTTGGAATTCTTATATTTCCAGTTAATTTCAAATTAGCATCAACCAAAATTTTAGTACCTTCAGGAATTTCAATAAATTCCTGTCTAATGTAACTGCCTCTGGATTTACCTCCAATAACATAGACTTCATGTAACACAGATGGTTTAGCAACATGTTTTGACATAAATAATAACTCCAAATCGCCCAGCAGTAGATGCTCCTCAACCACAGCAATGTTATCCCTAACTGAACGAATACGAATTGAGGAATAGTATTGTGGAACTAATTTGGGATAATTTTCATAATTTGAAAAAATCTTAAAAACATCTTCTCTTTTTGCATGAATGATTTTTTCTAAAGAAAATTTAGCCAATGATGTTTTAGAAACTACCCCAACGAGGGTATAAATCATGATCAATATCAAATTGGTCTAAACATTTACCAACACCATGATTTACAATATCATCAATTGTTTTAGGATTTGTATAAAATTCAGTAACAGGAGGTAAAATTACAACACCCAGTCTAGATAGTTTCAACATATTTTCTAAATGAATTGCAGAAAGAGGTGTTTCTCTAACCATTAGAATTAATTTTCTACCTTCCTTAATTGTAACTCCAGCAGATCTTGCAACAAGAGTGTCATCATATCCATTTGCAATTGCAGCTAAAGTTTTCATGCTACAAGGAGCAACAATCATTCCATTAATTCTATGAGTTCCACTAGAAACACTTGCAGCCATATTTTTTGGATCTGAAGTAGTATTTGCAAGGGATTTAACATATTCTGGAGTGTGCTCAGTTTCCATAGAAATACATTTTTCACCCCACTCAGACATCACCAAATGAGTTTCAACATCTAATTTTTTCAATATCTCCAAAATTCTAATCCCGTAAATAACACCGGTACTTCCAGTTATCGCAATAATTAATTTCAACAGTTAATCTGGAAAATAGTATTTTTGATAGACTCTGCGTAAAGCATATTTTCAGTAAAATTACTAATCATATTTCTTCCAGTTCCTCCTAGATTATTTAAAAACATTATCAGATAAATAGTAAATCCTTTAGGAGTGAATAAAATCAGAGAAAAAGTCAATATTTTCATAAAATAAAAATATGTAGGCGTAAAAAATAGTTAAAAATAATTTAATTTCCAGAAAAATTTAGCCAGTCAATTAATAAAATTTCAACAAGATTTGGAATTATTTTGATTTTAAATTCTTGGCCGTTATTAGATATAAAAAAATAGTGTTGTTTTTGAATGGAGGTAATAAAATCATGATCAATTTTCATTACTAGAAATTTTAATTCATTATTGTATTCAAATTGAAAATCGGCAAGAAAATAATTTGAAGAAACATGATTAGTCATAATCATATTTTTAGAAATAACAATAAAATCATGTAATTCTGTAGAGATATCACTAACCAGTATTGTGTCATCAATTATTTTCCAAGATGTAAGATAATTTTGTAAATCAGTAGACATTTGATTAAGATGTATTTGTAAATCTTGTGAGCGAGTCATAACAAATATTGTATTATAATGTAAAATTTAAACTAAAATAAATCTAAATTTTTTTTAAATGTGAGAATCAACTATCAACATATTCAAAATACTATCAAGTATTTTCAGATACATCTTGTTCAACAAATTCTATAGGGTTTTTCATTTTTTTGTACATTAAATCAATTTTTACGTTTAATTGCAATTGCAACTATGACAATCCCCACAATTACAACTCCAATTAAGACATACAGTATTGTGAAATCATCACTAGATATGTTTGATGTGAATTTTGTGACATCTTCAAGTTCCACCTCAGATATGCGAATAATCTTGTCATTATGTCCATTTGCAGTAAGAAGATACAGAACACCATCTGGGCCTATTTGCGCAGTTCTAATTCTTCCAAACTCACCTTCAAACATTTTTTCTTCACTGATTAAAGAACCATCTTGAGCAATATCCAGAACCATAAGATGTTGTCCTCTAAGAGATCCAACCAAAAATTTTCCGTTCAGACTAGAAATTTTTTCTGAATCATAAAACACCATTCCGCTTGGAGCCCATGTTGACGAACCACTGTGTAGAATTGGATTTACAAAAATATCATCAAATGAATCGCCCACTACTTTTGGCCACCCATAATTTTTACCCTTTAAAATTACATTAATTTCATCATGTCCAGTCCCCATTTCACCTGATGGTCCATGTTCAGATGATACAAGTATACCATCTTCAGACCATGCAATTCCTTGAGGATTACGATGACCATAAGAAAATACAGGACTTGAATCAAAAGGGTTATCATCAGGAATTGTGCCGTCAGGATTAATTCTAAGAATTTTTCCTGCAAGAGAAGAAAGATCTTGAGACTGTTCAGGATTAATTGCATCTCCTGTTGTAATGTACAATTTTCCATCAGGACCAAACTTAATTCGTCCACCATCATGCCATGGAGCACCTGGAATATCATCTAGGATAATCTGCTTCTCTGTTAGTGTGTTATTGTCAACTATGAAACTAAAAACCTTATTTTGAAAAAATTCAAGTTCTAAATTTGTCTGATAAACATAAATTTTCTTATTTTTTTCAAATTCTGGATGTAATGCAAGACCTAACGTTCCACCCTCAATTGATCCACTTTTTTGGAATGTTTGTATTACTTTCACCTCACCAGATTCGCCAATTTTCCATATTCGTCCATCTCTTTCTGTAAAGTAAATTTCCCCATCAGGTCCAAAAACAATTTCCCATGGATTGTTTAAACCGTCAACTAGAACATCCACATTCAAGTCTCCAAATGCTGGAATTATAATTGGAAATAAAGCAACAAAGAAAATAATTACTAGTAATCGCATAATTCAAAGATACTTTTTTTGCTTAAAATCCTATGCAATGAATTTTGATATATCTTCATGTAACATCATATTGAATAACTATCCTAAACTTTTCAATTTGTTGTCAACAAGAAAAAAGATTGTATGTTTCAAAAGTAAATTTTTAGATAAAAATCACATATCTTCAGACATGTCTTGTTGAAGCGATTCTTTTTCAATGGATTCTTTTTCTAATTTTCTACGTTTAATCCATAAAGAAACACCACCTGCAATCATGGCAGTGAACAAAATTATGCCAGCCATTTGGAGTTCTAAAGAATACAACATGCTAAAACTTGGAATGTGATGAAAAAAAAGTCTTGTGGTTTATCCCGATCCGTGAAAACAAAATTTTACATATATTAGATGCCAGTATTTAGGCATAATATGATAAAAAGTTCTGAAATCAAGAAGATAGTTAATGATTATTCAGATGTAAGAATAGGCGTACTGGGAAGCCACTCGGCTTTAGAGGTAATGGACGGAGCAAAAGATGAAAATTTTCAAACGACGGTTTTTTGTCAAAAAGGACGGGAAGGACCATATCAAAGATTTGGAAGAATTGCAGATGAAATAATAATTTTAAATAAATTCAAAGACATGGCATCGGCAAAAAATCAAAAAATGTTAAGAGATACAAATACAATTGTAGTCCCGCATAGATCCCTTACAGTTTATCTAGGATACAAAACAATTGAGGATTCATTTAAAGTTCCAATATTTGGAAATAGAAAATTATTTCAGGCCGAAGAGAGAACTGCAAAGAAAGGCCAGTATTATTTATTAGAAAAAGCTAAAATCAAATATCCAAAATTATTCAAGGATCCTAAGGGAATAAACAAACCATGCATTGTAAAAGTTCAAGAAAAAAAGAGACCTTTAGAAAGAGCATTTTTTACAGTTTCGTCATACAAAGATTATAAAGAAAAATCAGAAACAAAAATAAAACAGGGGTTAATTGATAGAAAAGATTTAGAAAAAGCAAGTATAGAAGAATTGGCAATCGGAACATACATGAATTTTAATTTCTTCCATACACCAATTTCAAATCAAGTAGATTTTATTGGAATTGAAAGAAGGCTTCAAACAAACATTCACGATTATAATGCACTACCTGCAAAGGAACAATTAGAAATGGATATTGATTTACAAAATATCGAAGTTGGACATACTCCTGCAAGTATTAGAGAGTCATTACTTGAAAAAGTAATTAAAATGGGAGACAAATTTGTGGCTGCAGTTAAAAAAGAATATGCACCAGGAATAATTGGACCATTTTCACTTCAAAGTGTAATTACAAAAGATTTAGAATTAGTTGTTTATGACGTATCATTAAGAGTTCCAGGTAACCCAATAGTTGCAACAACTAGTCCATATACAAAATATCAATATGGTCAGACATTTGGTGTTGGAAGAAGAATTGCAATGGAAATCAAACGAGCACAAGAAGAAGATAGATTAGATGAAATAGTTACATAAATTTTAAAAAAATATAATTTAATAGAAATTAAATGGCG
>LIAL01000024.1 GCA_001437625.1 Nitrosopumilus sp. BACL13 MAG-121220-bin23 | reverse complement strand
AAAATTTATTCATGAAACATTTAGAAAATAACAACGTATCATATGCACATCATTGGAAAATAGCAATGAAAATGAGCATTGCGTTATTCATACATGCATGGATTCCTAATTGCCTGGAATATTATGCCAGTGAACAATTAAAGAAATAATTTTTTTAACTAAATATCATAACAAACATTACATTATTAGTTAAAATTTAAAATTACTTTAAGATGTAAATCAATAGTTTTAGTTTGTGTGATTTATTTTTCACAGTAAATTTATTATCGTTTTTTTAAATTATGTTTCTAAAACTATTCTGATTCTTTGTCTTTTTTAAAACAATACTCGGCTTCCTCATCTCTACCTAATTTTTTTAATGCCACACCTTTGTATCTCAATGCAAATGGATATTCAGGGTTTTTCTTAATTACTTGATTAAAGCATTCAATAGACTCTTCAAATTTTTTTAAATTGGCTAATGCATTACCTTTGTTAAACAGCGCTCTTAGATCTTCAGAGTCTAAACTAAGTGCTTTATCATAACATGCAATAGATTCATCATATTTTCTTAGGCTGGCTAATGCATTGCCTCGGCTAAACCACGCATTATGATCTTTAGGGTTGAATCTAATTACCTGATTATAGCACCTAATAGATTCCTCGTATCTTTCTAGTTTGTTTAATGCAAAGCCTTTGTTGCTCCATGCCCTCAGATCTTCAGGATTTAATCTAATTGCTTGACTATAGCATACGATAGTTTCTTCGTCTTCTCCTAGTTTGGCTAATGAATTACCTTTGTTAGTCCAGGCACCCCAATTTGCAGAGTCTAAACTAAGTGCTTTATCATAACATGCAATAGCCTCTTGGTCTTTGCCTAGTTTGGCTAATGAATTACCTTTGTCATACCAATCTTTACCTTGGATAATCCGGTCTTCTTTTCTCTCATCAATTTTAGATGTACCAAAACCAAATAATCCCATATCCAAATATTCTAAGATACCCATTTAAGATTATTTTATTTTTCATAAAAGGATCAAACGCTTTGAAAGTCTACTATAAGAAATCTCGTATCATGAATTTATAAAAATAGATTACATTGTTTAAAATCTAAATTAAAGAATATGAATAACATGTATGAAAAGAAACTTCTACAAGATCAAAAAGAGCGCTCAGTTCTTTTTGTAGGATTTCTAATTGTTGTGGGAATATCTATCATGATGATCCCATAATTTTTTTATTTTTATCCAGATTTAAAAAAACATGCATTTAATCATGTAAAATTTGTTTATCTAATTAACACTAGAGTAGAATTATATTTTTTTATAATTAAAGAAGAAGATAAAAACAGGAAAAATTAACAAGGCGTATTGAATAATTCAGATGTGTATGAATGCGAGCATCAAAATAAAACCATAAGAAAAGTGGAATCAGAATGCGACATAATAGTTTGTAACAAATGTTATGCAGAATTTACAAATGTAGAAACACGACCGCTGTATGCAGCAAAACAAATTTTGACTTTAAGCAACAAAATGATTGAAAATATGCCGACATTTATGAGCGGTAAAGGGCCAGATCACTCATTAAATTCATGGCATGATTGTAACAAAAAGGTTTTAGAACAATTAAAAAAATTAAAACTTTTTTCTGAAGATATTAAAGATGAAATAATGACAACCAAAGATGAAACAAATTATAATTTTAATGAGATATTACACGATACAGACTTAGATTGAGAAAATTTTCATGATTTGTACATACATTCTATAAAATAGATTAATAAAAAATTTAGAAATAAATGCTAAGATTCATCCATTCCTAAAACATCATAGTAGGCTTTAGGTATCATTTGCTGACCTTTAAAAAAGACGTTATTTACAGCAGTGTCAAGAACATATGTTCTTGCCCAATCATCATCACTCCTTATGGAACGACCAAATCCTTGCAATAATTTAGTTAATGTTTGAGAAGTGTACCACAAAGGAAATTTATTCATTTTTGCTTTTGTTCTTTTTTCAGTATAATTTGGGTATGGTACTTTTGCAATAATTTGAAATCGAGATAAATCATCTTTCAAATCAACACCCTCCCATAGAGATGATGAAAGTAAAACACCAGTAGGATCAGAAGAATGCTCGGAGATTATTTCATCTTGTGTTTTATCCTCTTTGTTTTTACTATGACAAAGTCGAATACGTCTAGTATTTTTTGGAGATAAATATCTAATAATTTTATGACATCTTGGAATTGAGGAAGTCAGTATCAATCCACGTTGATCAGAATGGTCATCCAAAATTCGATCAATTGTTTTTATTACTTCTAATTCATCTTCTTCAGTGGAACCATAACTTAATCGCCTAACATTAAGAAGATCAATTTTTCTATGTTCTAATGGAAATGGGGATTTAGCTGTATCGACAAACGCAACATCATCTTTTTCTAAACCCATATTTTCACAAAAACTAGATTTGTGTATTGTTGCAGACATAAAGACTTGATATTCTGTTTCAAAAAATTCATGTGCAAATTTTGAAACATCAATAGGTTTTACAGATATAGTTCTAAAATTACCATTGATGTCGTTTACAGGATCATTGACTACAAAATTATCTTTATCTGCAATGATGTCAATTTTTGCCTGTGCAGCCTTGTCATAACGTCGCTCCAAACCTGTAATTAATTCAAAATCAGGATTATTTTGAAATACAGGGCTTTCTTTAATGTCTTTGATTTTTTTTGCATATGAAAACGCAATATCATCAGTAAGTTGAATCATAGAATCTAAATCAGTGAAATTGTACCTTTCAGTACTTAGATTACATTCATCCACTTGTCCGGCAAAAATATCAAATCCGACAAATTGTATTATTTGGTCTTCAATTTTATGAGCTTCGTCAAATACAGTAACTTTTCTATTAAGATAATCCGCAAATAATTTTTTGTTGTACTTCATAATGGTAAAAAACGCATGGTAATTCCATAAAGAATGCTTAGAAACAAGAGCATCATATTTTTGTAAATAATAATGGCATGAAAGTGAATCTTGTGTTTTATCTTCAACGTGTTTAATTGTAGGTTTGAATTTACAGACTTGGACCACCTCTTTTCCGTTTTTATTTATTCTTTCTTGGCATTGACCCTTCTCACAAGTTAATCCCCACCTCATTGCTTCCTTATCGTTATCTACTTTTTCAGCATCCATCAATTTCAAACATGGAAAATTTTGTTTTCCCTTAACTGGTTTTAAAAATGGAATGTCCTTGATATATTGATCCTGTAAATGTTTAGAAGCAGTTACAGTAAAAGAACTATCAAAATAATTTGAAATAGTGGCACCAACTAGAGATTTTCCAACGCCCGTAGGAGCACAGATAACTATTTTTTTGTATCCTGATTGAAGTTTTACTTCAATTTCATCTAGTATGTCTTTTTGAATTTGACGTGGACTAAAAGGATCAGGGAATTTTTCTAAAAGAGTCAAGAATGATAATCTTGATTATAGGTATTAAAAGCATGAAGGTTCTTGTACTATACAAAATTTAGCATGCTAGTTTAATATCTAGTCAAATTACCATAAATTATGGAATTACTAGACGATAAAATGAGAGTTTGGATTGATAGTGCAAAATTAGTAAAACCAGTCTCAGGTGTCTATGTATTGTACAATAGAAAAAAAGAACCAATTTTTATTGGTGAAACAAAAAATCTAGAAACTACATTCACAAAATATGTGGATACAGAATTTGAAGGAGATGAGTGTATGCAAAAAACTTCATCGTATCAAAGAATATTTACAAATGATCATGTAGAAGAACAAAAAGAAATAATGGAAAAATTCAAAAATGAAACAGGTAAACTCCCTGAATGTAACAATGAAATTAAAATTGAAACACAATAAAAATCAATTTAAGAATAGAGTTATTTTTTAAAATAGATTAGAAATAAAAGAGAAAATCAGTGCATCCCCATAGTAAGATATTAAGGATTTCATCAAGTATTTGAATTTTCAAGATAAATATGACAAAATTATAAAAGCAATTGTACCATATGTAAAATGATGCATCAGTGTTACTATTGTGAGCAAATATTTGAATCAAAAGAAGATTTGTTCCAGCATGTAGAAATTCATTCAGACGTTGAAAGAAATAAAGAAATCATAGAAAGACAAAAAAAAGTAAGCAAAAATTAGCCACACTGACTAAAAAAATATAGTTAAAGTTAGAATTGATACAATTCAAAGGGAGACATACTAATTTTATAAAAATTTGTAATGAATGGGTTGAATTGTCATTACAGAAATCTTGCGATAAAAACACTCAGAAAATCAGATATATCACATAGTTTATCTCACATGATTGAAATTAATGAAAAACACTAAAAACATATTCAAATAAACAAAAGAGATTTTGATCCAGAATTAAAGATACAGATTTTTATTTAAAATATTATAAAAGTTTAGTAAATTACATAAATTCAACACACAAAAATAAAATCATCGCTAATTAAATATGAAAAATATTTTATGAATTAAAATTGCATGTTTTTAAAAATATCTGTATATTTTAATTGATTTTGAATATTTTGACCATATTCTGTTTCTACATCATATTCTTTACGTTTTTTTGCTAAAATTAGACTTAGTTTGTCTACTTCATTTAAAATCATTCTACCTGAATCTACCTTAGCAAATTGTTTTCGTTGCGCTTCATTCTGTCCACGTGTCTCAAAAACTTTACGATAAAATTTTTTTTCAAATACAATATCATGATCTCTTCGAAGCATTTCAGCTAAATCAAAATGACCTTGTTCATGTTTTAATAAATTATTATTAGATTCAGATTCTCTAACCCACGATAATAAAGGATGAAATTCTGTGACAATTTTGATACTATCAATTAAAAAAACTATTTTGTCATCTATTTTATCAGAGTTGACCGTCCACGTAAATCCATATTTGATAGTACTGTGAGAATCCTCAAAGACTGCAGGATTTAATTCAGCTTTAAAATCAGACCACTTTAAAGAATAATCATGGTCCCATGAAATAACAAAATTTTCACTCATAATTACAACGATTGTCAATTAAGAATAAAATTATTGGCAATCATCTAATTGCTAAAAGGGGTAAAAAGAAGCAAATCTAGGCTCAATTCTAAAAATACTAAAAAGAACATAATTTTTTCAACCCATTTTGATGAATTCATATGACATTTTTTATTTTAAGAATTTTTTTGTCATTATAATTATTAGAAATATGGAAAACAGGAAGTCACAGATTTGATGATAAACGTAACTCCCAAAGAGTCGATGCAAAATGATCAAATTTGCTGTTTTCTAATTCTAAACTATTAATTTTAGATGTTTTTACTGTAGGGTATGGATATAAAATTTATAAAATTTTATGTATGTATGGGAATTTCTCTAGCAGCATCAGCTGTGGGTTTAATAATATTATTTGCATAAAAATAGAAAATTTACTCAAATATGAGAATAAAGCAAGTAGGGATATTTTCTTTATTTCTAAATAACTTACCGTTTATTTTAAAAAAATCAATATTTTTAATTATTCTAGAACAGATCAAATATTATTAGGGTATAAAATAAATTAAAAATAAGAAAATGACTGAATGTCCAACGTGTAAGTTATCCATGGAGTCACATTCAACTGAAGAATTAATGGAATGTTGTATGAAGCAAGTAGGAGAAGAGTTTGTAGAAGAGCAAAAAGGCACATGTCCCAATTGTAAGCACAAAATTAAAGAGCATTCAGATAAAGGATTGGCAGAATGTACAATAGAATTTTTAAAATCAGTAAGTAATAGTTTAAGATAAGATTAAACAATAGAGAATAAGAGGCTACGTGTTGAATCAACTAACAAAAAAAATTATTAATGAGTTTTCACCAATGTGGACAAATAAACAAGTATGGGAATTTGAAGAGATTAATGAAAATTTAACTTTTGATATGCTTTATGCAGAACCAGGCAAATATGATGAAAATTTATGGAAATCAAAATCAACACATTTTGATTCAGATGTTAGGAATGTAGCTGTTAGAACATTTGATAATTTATTGGAAGGTGAAGAATTATGGGTAGCAAGCAAAGGTAAAAAACAACTAGATAAAAAATTTATTCCATATCTAATGGCCACTATTGTAGATACCATGATTGAGGAAGAGGTTTGCCTTAATCTTAGACAAGATAAGGATTGTTTAGTAATATCAATAGATAGAAACGCAGATGTAATTGATTGTAAAGAATTTTTTGAAGCATTTTACCATTTAGCAACTGGATTCAATTATGATACAGATACAGGAATTCCAGAGGATCAAACAGAGGCAGAGATGTACTTGACAAGATTACAAGAAGAATTTGATGAAAAAATGAAAGACATGCTTGGAGACATATACCTACCAGGAAATAATGATCCAGATACAATTAATGCAGAAGTATAGGTAAAATACAAGAAAATAAGCAAGTAAACATGTCAGAAAGAAAACCATTTAGAAAATTTCGAAATACAGGGCCTACTCTAACCATAGAACAAAAAATAGAACAGTTTATTTTAAGAAATTCAAAAAATGGTTACTTTACAAAAGTATCTACAATCAATTTTAAATTTGAAATTTCAGAAAGCAAAGCATGGGAAGTAGTTGGAGAATTATTATTTAATGGAAACATAGAATCAATACATGATCAAAATACTGGAGATATGAAATTATGTGAATATGAAAAAACATATCATATAATGGAATTAGAACGAATTAGAAACAGAGATAGATTTAGAAATAAGAAAAAATTGCCTCTAAAATCAAATAAAAAACCAATTAAAAAAGAAAATAAATAAAACACAAAACGCTTAATTCGTTATAATAATAGATACACGTAATGGATGAAGAAAATTTTCCAGTTCAATGCCATCCAACAATCATACCAAAAAAGAAAAAGGGAGTTATTAAAAATGAAACAATGTAAAATATGCGGTAGCCCATTAGGTAAGGAACCAACAACTGAAGAATTAGAATCACATTGGAAAAAACATCACAGTTGGCATTGGGAATCAAATAATGAAAAAACACCAGAAGATGCATTATTAAAAAAACAGAGTTAAAATGAAATTATAACCATGTGCAAAATAAACTAGTGGTAAAAAAAATTATAAAATAAAAAAATAGCAATGTTCTTGCACTAGGATAATTTGTACGCTTATGTTTTATACTACTAAAATTGAAATTGATCAAATTGGTTTCAAAAAATATTATTGTATTATTAGCAATTGTTGCATTAGCTACAACATTGGGAATTTCACCAGCACTAGCAGATTGGGATAAAACAAAATATCCAAATATTGAAGGAACCATACCAGTTGCAAATAATGAAAATTATTCTGAACTTGCTGAAATTACATTAGTTGATGCAATGACTATTGCTGAAAATAATGCAGAAAATAGTAAAAGCATGTATGCAAAACTTTCACCAGTTAGCGGATATCTAGTTTACAAAGTGGTTATGACAAATGATAGTCATGAATACAGCAAAGTTATAGTTGATGCAGGTACTGGAGATATACTTTATGTTACAGATGTAAAATCTTTTGATTCAAACAAAAAGACGAAACATAGTGATGACAAACATGACGGTAACCATGATAAAAAAATGAGAGATTATTACAAGGATATGACCCCCGAACAAATTACTGAAAAGAAAAAACAGTTTAAAGAAATGGGCGAGGCCTGGAAATCATTATCAATTCCAGATAAAGCTGCAATGATTATGCACTTTATGCAAATAAAATTACAATGGGATGTAATGTCTGATGAGCAAAAAGAAGAACAAAAACTTGAAATGAAAAATAAATGGAAAGGACTACTAACAGTATCACCTGAAGAAAAGAAACAAAAACTTGAAGAATATGTTAAGTCAATAAAGTAAAATCAGAAATACATTAAATTATTATTTTTTGTCCGTTTTTTGTAATTAAATGAAATAATGTTAGTAATCTGTTAATCTTATCCCCACCACCAAAATCTCTTAGTGACTTTGATTAGGGATTTGATATTTTCAATATTTTTAGGATTCAATTCAATTTCTTTATGTTCTGCTAAAACGTGTTCTTTAACCATTGACATTAGTTCTTCTTCATTATTTGTTGTTGATGATGCTGACCAACTACAATCTTTGCCTGCGTCTTTACAACTAATTGATTTTGTCATAATTATGTAATTTTTTATGGTTATTTATCTAATAGCCAAATTACCAAATAGGTCAAAGAAATTATTATTTATTTTTAGCAGCTGCATCTAAATATTTTTGAACCTCTTCAACATCCTTGTCACCTCTACCTGAAAGGGTTACAACGATAGATTCAGATGGTTTTCCTTTTTTTGCAACTTTCATTGCTTCAGAAATAGCATGAGCAGATTCTAAAGCAGGAATAATGCCCTCAGTCCTAGTAAGAGTTAGAAATGCATTCAATACTTCAGCATCAGTAGCTGAGTGATACTTTACACGCTTAGTGTCTTTGTAGTATGCATGTTCAGGTCCAACTCCAGGATAATCCAATCCAGCTGAAATGCTATGTGTTTCAGTGATTTGACCCTCGCTATCTTGAAGTAAATATGTCATCATTCCATGGAGTACACCTTTACTTCCTGCAGATAATGTTGCAGAATGTAGTTTTGATTTCAATCCTTTACCAGCAGCTTCAACTCCAATAATCTCAGCACTTGTATCAACTAAAGGATAGAACGTGCCAATGGCATTAGAACCGCCGCCAACACATGCAATTACAACATCAGGATCTTTGTTGTTGATTTTTTTCATTTGTGATTTAATTTCATTACCAATTACACTTTGAAAATCTCTAACCATTACAGGATATGGATGTGGTCCGACTGCAGAACCTAACAAGTAATACGTATTATCTACATTTGTAATCCAATCTCTAATTGCTTCATTAATTGCATCTTTCAGTGTCTTAGAACCAGACTTTACAGGATGTACTTTACAACCCAGCATGTTCATGCGATAAACATTTTGTTTTTGTCGAATTGTATCCTTGTACCCCATGTAAACTTCGGCCTTTAATCCCAATGCAGCACATGCCATTGCAGTTGCAACACCGTGTTGTCCAGCACCAGTTTCTGCAATAATTCTTTTTTTGTTCATTTTTTTTGCCAAAAGTGCCTGACCCAAAGTATTGTTAATTTTATGAGCTCCTCCATGCAATAGATCCTCTCGTTTAAGATAGATTTTAGCACCGCCTAATTTTTCAGATAAATTCTTTGCATAATATAGTGGAGTTGGTCTTCCAGCATACACTTTTAGATAATAATCTAATTCCTGTTTAAATTTTCTATCATCTTTGAATTTTAAATAATTTTCTTCTAACTCCTCAATAGCAGGGACTAAAGTTTCTGGAATATATTGCCCGCCAAATTCCCCAAATTTACCGTTTTTAGGATATTTCATATTGAATTCACCAATTTTCTTACTTGTTCTTCAATATTATCGCTTTTCATTATGCTTGAACCTATCAAAAATGCGTTGGCACCAGACTTTTTTAAATATTGAATATCTTCAGATGTATTAATTCCACTTTCAGATAAAATAAGTCTAGAATCATCATATCCAGATAAGACGGATTCAGTAGTTTTAAGATCAATTTCCAAAGTATCTAAATTTCGGTTATTAATTCCAATAATATCAGCTTCAGTTTTCAATGCATTTTGAAATTCTTCTTTAGTATGAACTTCAAGTAAAATATTCAAACCTTGTTTATGCCCATAACCTATGAACTCATCAATGTCTGCAAGAAATTTTTGATCAAATAAAGATTGAATCACTAGCATGTAATCAGCACCAATTTTTTTTGCAGTGTCAATCTGAATTTTATCAATCATGATATCTTTCATAAGTAACGGTACATCTACGGCTTGTCTTACTTTGATGAAATATTCTGGAGAACCATTAAACAAATGTGGCTGAGTCAAGATAGACAATGCTTTTGAACCTCCAGCAATCATTTGTTTTGCAATAATCACAGGATCACCAACGGTCCTAATTTTGCCTAGTGATGGGGATGCAAATTTTACTTCAGTAAGCAATGTTGCATGAGGATTAGATGTAATAATTTGTTTAAAATCTTGATTAGATTTTTGTAAATTTACATCCACATTATACACACCATCATCAATTGCAGTCTGAGAGTTTGCTACTAATTTTTTTAAAATATTTTCAGCCATCAATAACCTCCTTTAATTTTTCAATGTTGCCAGTACTAGCCACAAATTTCTCCAATAACACCATAGCTTTGCCATCAATTATTGTATTTAATGCAAGTTCTACACCATCCTCAAAACTATTTACAACATTTCCAACCAACAATCCAGCTGCTGCATTTAATGCAGTGGTTTCAATCATAGGTTGGTTAGCAGTATTATTCAACACGCCAACAAAAGACTCAATTGCATTTTGTTTTGTTTTAATTTGAATATCATGTAGGGATGATTTATGCAAACCAAGAAACTCAGGATCAATAGAATTAACAGTGATAATATTATTTTTTAAGATACATACGCTGTTTGTTGAACTAGTAGAAAATTCATCCATACCATCATTGGAACGTACAGTCATTATATTTTCTACACCTTTTCTTTTAAGAATATGAGGCAATCTAGTAAGAAATTCATCAGAGAAAACACCAACCAGTTGATTTTTTACATTTGCAGGGTTTGATAATGGTCCAAGTAAATTAAATGCAGTCCTAGTTGCCAATTGTTTTCTAGCTAAAGAGACGTTTTTCATTGCAGGGTGAAATTTTTGTGCAAACATAAAACAAATTCCGTGGTTTTCTAAAATTTTTGCAACATCAGAAGGTTCAGCATTTAGATCATAACCAAAATATTCAAAAATATCAGCACTGCCAGAAATGCCAGAACTGGAGCGGTTGCCATGTTTAGCAACAATCCCACCAGCAGCTGCAACTACAAATGAAGCAGTAGTAGAAATATTGAATGTTTGAAGTTTATCGCCACCTGTTCCACACATGTCAATAACAGTTCCCTGAGTCTTAGGTGTAATTTTTAGAGATAATTCCTGCATTTTATCAAGCATTCCTAATAGTTCATCATCAGTTTCGCCTTTCTGAGATAAATTAGATAAAATACTGACATTTTGTTCATCATTTGTTTTTCCAGATAATACTTCAGACATTATTTCACTCATTTGATCATAATTAAGATCAATTTTTTGTTCTAGTTTGGAAATGTATTCTGAAATCATTTTTCTTTAACCTGTCTAATAAAATTACCAAGAATTTTTTTCCCATCTTCAGTCATTATAGATTCAGGATGAAATTGTACGCCCTGAATTAAAAATTCTTTATGTTGTATTGCCATTATCTCACCATCATCATTTGCAGTAGCTATAACTTGTAAAACATCTGGAATTATTGTTTTATCTCCAACTAAACTATGATAACGAGTAGCTCTAAATGGATTTTTGACATCCTTGAATAATTCAGAATCAATATGACTTACTGGACTAGTTTTTCCATGTCTTACACATCCGGCATTAGTTACTTTGCCGCCAAATGCAGCAATGATACCCTGATGTCCAAGGCATACACCCAAAATTGGAGTTGTCGGACCCAAATCTTTAATCACGTCACTGCAAATTCCAAAATATTTTTTATCTTCAGGAGTTCCAGGGCCAGGAGAAATAATTATTGCATCGTATTTATTTTCCTTAATTTGTAAAAGTGTAATTTTATCATTTCTAATCACATCACATTCAACTCCAAGCTCACCAAGATATTGAGCTATATTGTAAACAAACGAATCATAATTATCTATAATTAAAAATTTCAATCAGATGCCTCCTTTAGTGCTTGGAGCATTGCACCTGCTTTATGCTCAGTTTCTTTAAATTCATTTTCTGCAATAGAGTCTGAAACAATTCCTGCGCCAGATTGTACAAATCCTTTGGTATTTTCAATGAATATACTTCTAATTGCAATTGCAAAATCACAGCATCCATTATAAGAAAAATACCCGACTGCGCCAGCATAAGGTCCTCGCTCTTCAACTTCTAATTCATCAATTATCTGCATTGCTCGTACTTTTGGGGCACCAGAGACAGTTCCAGCAGGGAATACTGCTTGAAATGCATCAAACATGTCATTTTTTGAATCCAAAGTCCCTACAACATGGCTAACAATATGTTGAACATGGCTAAATCTCTTAATTTGCATTAAAGATTCAGGATGAACTGTACCATATTTACAGACTCTACCAATATCATTACGCCCTAAATCAACAAGCATTGTATGTTCTGCTAATTCTTTTTCATCATTAATTAATTCAACAGATAATGCTTTGTTTTTTTCTTCATTGTCTGTAACCTTTCTAGTTCCCGCAATTGGAAAAGTTTCAACTTTATCACCTGTTATTCTAACTAGCATTTCAGGGGATGCGCCAATAATTGTTTTTGAGTCTTGTTTTAAATGGTACATGTATGGAGATGGATTTAATTTTCTCAATGTTTTGTACAGTGTTAAATTATCACCACTAGTTTCAAATGCAAATTTACGGGATAAGACCACTTGAAAAATGTCGCCATCATGAATGTACTGTTTTGCTTTATTTACAATATTTGAAAATTTTTCTTTATCCATGTTTGGAATAACTTTACTAGAATGGAATTCATCAAAACAGTCATCACTCATTATTAAATCATCAAATCGATTTACATCATGATAAAAATAAAATAATTTTTTATCCACATTGTCATACAATAAACCATCATCGTAAATTCCAAATTCCATAATAGGTTCTGTGGAATTATTTGTAGTAGAAATGTTTTCAATTAATTTAATTGCATCATAATTTACAACACCAACTGCCCCACCAAGATACCTGTATTTTTGATCATTTGATTTACCAAGCAATTTTTTTAATTCAATAAAAGGATCAGTGGTTTTAATTATTGTTGTATTATTATTTTCGATAATTTCAACTCTGTCAGAATAACCTTTAAAAATAATTTTAGGATCAAAACCCATTACAGAAGTTTCAGCTAAAACTTCAGGTCCAGATAAAGATTCAAAGAGAAAAGAATGAGAATAATTTCGAGATATTTTATTGTAAATTTGAAATTGATTATCAGATAAATCTAGAGGTATTACTTTTGCTTGAGCATTTCCAAAGGTGTCCACCCATAAACAAAATCTTGACTGTTTAATATTTAAAGATAATTGGCCAAAACGGAGCTATATCTCAAAATATTTGAGAATTATTGTGGAATTATTACTAGATAATACGCCTAATTCCAACAATCAATACAGCTGGAACTCCAAGATACATTCCAATGTTTAGCATAATTACTGATAGTCCAAGTGATATGACTTCTGATTCAGATTCTGTATTCGCCATTAGTGATAGTGTGAAAATCAATGGAGTGTTTTTCAATAATGTCAAATTTAGAAACAGATGTTATTGATTACGCATAGTTACTTGATTTCCTGCAGAATGATTCACCCCAATTGCGGCTCCAGGATTTGATGTAATTATCATCAATGTCTCACAGGATAAACACAGGACAGATGGAACATAATCTGCATCTCTTTGAGATGGTCCCATAGTAGCTAGAACTGCATCATCTTTTAGTTCTAATCCCCCACAATCAATGCATGTGGTTAGTCTTTGTGGAATGTGTTTAATCTTATTAATGTAAAAATGAACCATCGAATTGAACTACAGAATCATGATTTTTAAGTTAATTGATATTAGAAATCAAAAATTATTCTCATAGTTAATCAGGTTTTTCCATTTGTTCTTTATCCCATTCATCTGCTTCTTTTTGTGACATTACAATGAACGGTTCACTACTAGCTGAATCAACTACCATTTTGAATTCGATCTTTGAATTGGAACAAATTAATCCATAATTAATTTTTTTCTTAAAAAGTCCCATTATTCCAGAATGGCGTTGGTGTGTCAATACCATTACTTTTGCATATTGTTTCCAACGTCTAACTTTAGTTTCATTACCTACATTTTCAATACAAGTTTCTTTGTCAAGTATTTCAAGAACTACTACTTTGACATTTCTTTCACATTTTTGACAGTAAAACAGACGATTCACGTTAAGTGATGTTAGAGATTAGACTGTTTAATGTTTAAGACAGATAGGTTATTCTTATAACATGACAACAGAAGAAGTAGGATCTTTTGTCCTACACTTCTTGCAGTGATGATATTTTTTCGTCATACTATCTATTGCCTTACTTACATAAAATATTATAAAAAAGATAGAAAGACAAAACCACTTGGTTATCCAAGGATAACTAATCATTACACGGCAATCATAGCCATCGTGAAATGTTTGGAATTATTTGTGTTCTATCAAACAATATTGTATAACATGGAATAAAACTTAATTTTTAAAAAAATGAATATTTGTTAAT
>LIAL01000023.1 GCA_001437625.1 Nitrosopumilus sp. BACL13 MAG-121220-bin23 | reverse complement strand
TATGCCATCAATAAATTAGAACCGCCTACAGCACCCATCATTTTATAATATAGTTCAGATTGTTTTCCTCTAAGACTCATTTCAATGTTATTTGAAGAATAAGGTTTAGGAATTTGTCTAACGCAATCGGCATACTTGGTACTGTTTAATCTACTTACAAATTCATCTAAATTTCTAGATTCTGCTAATGTTTGGAATGTTTTTTTTGTTAGTAATTTTCCTTTTAGACTATAAGATTTGACTGTGGCATACGTTCCTAATGATCCTACAACCATGACTATACATGGTTATTAGACATTTAAGATTATCATACGATATTTGAATAAACATATGTAAAAATTTCAAAAAAAAACTGGTAATCCTAAAAGATTCCACTCTAGCCAAAAGTGAATGTAAATATTTGAAATCCCTTACCTTCAATTTTTATTTCCATTATGTGGGATGAACTAATTTCATTACTTATGATATTGTACATGCCTGGATTTGAAACTTTTATCTTGCTACCGTCTGTCATGTCTGTTCCTTGATACTCTTTAGTTAATGGAACCCCGTCAAGAAAAATTTCTAATTCTGCATAATTTTCTGTAACAATGTTCACTTCTTTTGCATTATATGATAATTTTATGGATCCTTTTGTTTCAGTTAATTCCATACTGTCTTTATGATTATTCCAATTTCCTATCGGATAAAATTTATTTAATTCAATATTATTTGGTTCCTGATACTTTACAATTTTTTCGTGTTGGAACCCTTCTTCACTTCCCAATTGATTCCTATTTTGTGCAAATTTATAACCAAAATATACTTCTGGAGTTCTAAACAAAGTATGTTCAAATTCTTCAATAGATACCAATGATGTCATTGTAGATACATCTTCTATTTTCATTGCTTTAGATCTTTCCTCTAATAATTGTTGAATAATTTTTTCTGTTTCTTGATACCCTCCTTCTCCGATATGATCATATCTTAAATTTCCCTGATGGTCTGCAATGTATTTTCTTGGCCAGTAATTATTTTCAAATGCTTTCCATGTTTTCATATCATTATCTAAAACTACTGGATAGTCAATACCGTATTTGTCCATTGCAACTTGAACGTTTTCTGCATTTTTTTCAAATTCAAATTCTGGTGAATGAATTCCAATTATTAGCAATCCTTGTTCTGCATATTTTTCATTCCATGCTGTAATGTACGGAAGTGTTCTGATACAATTAACGCAGCTGTATGTCCAGATATCGTATAGGATTACCTTGTTCTCCATATCATTAGATAATTTTTCAGGTGATGTGTTGAGATAATCTGATATCCCTACTAAATTTGGAGCCTTTTTGATTCCTGAATCTTGAATTATTGACACCGATTCGTCTAGACCTGTAAATAATATGGCTAAAAATACTACTCCTGCAGCAATTAGTCCACCAAAAATTATGCCTGTTTTAATTTCCGCATTCATCCTAACATCACGATCTCGTTAAGTAATGGAAAATTTGCAATATATGCAAGTTGGTTTGTAAATATTAAAATTCCTAGCAAGATGATAAATCCCCCTAATACTATATTGTAATATTTTAAATGTTTTGTCATGGAAGAAATAATTTTTGTAGATTTAGAATAAAATATCCCCATTAAAATAAATGGAATGCCTAAACCTGTGGAATACGCTAACAGTAAACTAAATGAAATTGACGGTGTGGTTGCAGCTAATGTGAGTATTGTTCCTAATATTGGTCCGACACACGGCGTCCATCCTATTGCAAATGCCAAACCAAACACAAATGACATTGGATAGCTTGATTTAAAATTTTTAATGTGGAATTTTTTTTCTTTGTTCAAAGAATTAATTTTTGTAGATAGTATTAAGAATATTCCAAAGATGATGATAATTATTCCTGCAATTATGTTTAAACTATCTGTAAAATCATTAACGTTTTCTACTAATACACTGTTAATCAAAACACCTAAAGTTGAAAAAACAATTGAAAATCCTAAAACAAAAAATATTGTATTTGCTATGATGTTGATTTTATTTATTTGAACATTTGATTTTTGTTCATTTTTTATTTCAGCTAATGTGGTTCCAGAAATATATGCTAAGAATGCGGGAATCATTGGTAGGATACATGGGGCGATAAATGAGGCCAATCCTGCAAATAGGGCTACAAAAATTGTAGGTTCCGTCATATGCTAATTTCATAATTTTTCTTTTAAAGCCTTCTTACGTTTTTTAACTAGTATCTACACAATCCGTTTTTAACTAGGAGTTTGATGATTTAGATATGAATAAACGATTTATTGTCGTAGGTATCATTTTGTCCATAGCTGTGACTGTTGCAGTTATTGTGGGCTCTCCTGCAAATCCATTAGATTTGGGATTTGGCGGAATGGATGCTTCCAGATAATTACAAGAATTTTCTATAGGCTTTTTCAAATATTTTTAAGGATTTTTCAATATCTGAATTTGTTAGCCATGCAGTCACTGATATTCTTAGTCTGGCTTGATTCTTTGGTACTGTGGGATATCTAATTGGCTGTGCAAATATCCCATTTACAGATAAAAATTTACCAAAATCCATTGCTAGTTTTTCATTTCCTAAAATTATTGGTATGATTTGTGTATTTGATTTTATTTCATACCCTATTGATCTTAGTCCTTTTGATAATTTTTCTACATTGTTTTCTAGTTTCTTCTTCTGAGTCTCTCTGTCTGACTCTATTCTTTTAATTGAATGTTGTACTAGAAATGATGGTAGTGCCGATGTGTAGATAAATGATTTTGATTTATTTATGCATAAATCAATTACGTTATTTTGTGATGCAACATATCCTCCAAATGATCCTAGACCTTTGCTTAAACTGCTGATATACAAATCAATTTTTTTTGCAACATTGAAATATTCTGGAGTTCCCTTTCCATCTTTTCCAATTACAAAATCTCCGTGTGCGTCATCTACAATTGTTATCGCGTTTGATTTTTGTGAAATTTCTGTAATTTCTTTTAATGATGATACGTCGCCATCCATACTAAACACGCCCTCTGTAATTACAAACTTGTTTTTTCCATGTTTTTTTATTTTCTCTGCCAAATCATCCATGTCATTGTGTTTGTAAATTGATATTTTAGCTCCTGATAATTTACATGACTCTATTATGCTTGCATGGTTTAATTCATCGCTGAGAACTAAATCTCCTTTTGATGCAATTGCTGAAATTGATCCAAGATTTGCCATGTAGCCTGTGGGATAAATTAGACTGTTTTGTTGCGATTTGTGTTTTGCCAGTACACTTTCTAATTTTTTATATGATTCATCATTTCCTGAAACAAGTCTAGAACTTGACTGCAGTTGATTTGTTTGAATTTTGGTTATTGGAATTCCCAGATAATCATTTGAGGACAAATTGATGAGTTTTTTACCTTTAATTGTGATGTGGGCACCTTGTGCTTTACCATATTGTAATTTTCTATGCAGGTTATTTTTTTTAATTCGTGCTAATTCTAAATCAACAAAGTTGAGTTTATACTTCAAGGCCAATTTTTTCTATCATTTCACGGTCTTTTTTGGCTTTATTTCCGCCCATAGTTAGATATCCTTCAGTAATTATTCCGTTTGCTCCACTTTGAAGTAATTCTTCCCCTGAATCTTCTAATTGTGTTTCCCTTCCTCCAGAAATTTTGATCACTGATTCTGGCAAGAGGAATCGTATAACTGAAAATATTCTGGTAATTTCAGAATTTGCAAGATCCACTTGCAATTCCAATGGTGTTCCTGGAACTGCAACTAGTATGTTTATTGTTATTTCCTCTGGGTATATTCTTGCTAATTCTAAAGTTAATTCTAATCTTTGTTCTCTTGTTTCTCCTAACCCAATAATTCCACCTGTACATAATTCCAATCCTGCCTCTCTTGCAATTTCTAGTGTATCTAGTCTATCTTGATATGTATGTGTTGTACAAATTTCTGGAAATTTTGATTTTGCTGTTTCCAAATTATGATTATATCTTTTTACTTTTAGTTCTTTTAATTTTGATGCTTGTTGTTTTGTAAGAAATCCTAAACTACATTCTACACTGATTCCAACTTTTTCATTTATTTCTGTAATTATTTTACAGACCTGTATGAAATCTTTTGGTGATGGTTCTTTCCATGCTGCAACTAAGCAATACGAGTCTGCACCATCTTCTTTTGCTTTTTTAGCTTTGATTACAACTTCTTCTGGTGTAGGCAATTGATATGTTTCAATACCTGTATCATAAAATGCTGATTGTCCACAAAATGTACAATCTTCACTACATGCATTTTTTTTAATATTGTTTAATTGTTCTACGTCTACCTTATTTCCATTATAATCTCTAGTTATCTCGTTGGCGCATCTAGCCAATTCTTTAAGATCTTCATCTGGTACATTGAATAGTTTTTTTGCATCTTCTCCGGAAATTCTTTCACCTGAAAATACCTTTTCTTGGCACTCTTTGATGAATTCCATACTACTCATGTTAAAACAACTTTTATTCCATTTATAAAAATATTGTAATTGTTAACCCTCTTAATTTTAGGGGTTAACAGTCAAATGATCTTTGATTTTGATGCCTGAATAGTCTTGATTGTTCTCTTTAGAAGTAATTCTAATTCATTATCTTGAATGGATAGTGGTGGAACTAACATTACGATATTTCCAAGAGTTCGAAGATATATGCCCTGTTTTTTCCCTTCTTCAAAAAATACTTTATTGATGGATTTTTTTGTTTTAATTGGTATCTTTGTTTCTTTGTTTGATACTAATTCTATTCCCATCAACATTCCCTTATGTCTAATATCTCCAACAATATCTATGTCTAAAATTTCATCATAAAATTTTTCAAACACCTTGGATGTTTTTTGAATTTTTTTAATTAAATTATATTTTTTATACATGTGGATATTTTCATTAGCTACTGCTGCGGCTATTGGATTTCCAGTATACGTATGACCGTGGAAAAGATGCTTCCAATCATTAAATTCACCTGAAAATGAATCATAGATTTTTTTATTTGCAAGTGTTGCAGCCATTGTTACATACCCCCCTGTTAGCATTTTTCCATATGCCACTATGTCTGGCATGCTTTGTTGTTCTTGATATTGCGTCATTGATCCTAATCTTCCAAAACCTGTTGCAATTTCATCTAACACAAACAGGATGCCATGTTTTTTACATAACTTGCTAATCTTCTTTTGGAATTCTTTGGGATAAATTATGACACCTCCTGCCATCTGTGCACCACTTTCCATTATGAAAGCTGCAATGTCATCTTTTTTAGAAAACCTTTTTTCAATTTTCTCTAAACAATCGTTTTGATAGTCTACAAAAGTTAATCCTTTTGGTATTCTATACTTGTTGGGAACTGGAAATTGAATTGTTGGAAATAATTGCTCTTTAAATTTTGCAAAAAATTCTGGAACATATCCTACTGACATGGCTCCAAACGTATCCCCATGATATCCGTTTTCTACTGTTGCAATTTTTGTTCTATTTTTTTCTCCAATATTTTTCCAATACTGTAATGCCATTTTGATTGCAATTTCCATTGCTGATGAGCCATTATCTGAAAAAAATACCTTGTTCATCCCTGGAGATATTTTTATGAGATTGTCTGCTAGTTTTTCTGCAGGCTCATTTGTAAGATTAAACAACGATGAATGTTGAATTTTCTTGCTTTGAGTTGTAATTGCTTTAACTAATTGTGGGTTGGAGTGTCCCCAAACATTACACCACATTGAACCTACTGCATCAATTATCTTGTTACCTTTGGAGTCTATTAGCCATATTCCTTTACCTTTAGTTATGGTATCAAATGAACTCCATTCACTCATCTGTGTGTTTGGATGCCATACAGAACTTTTCAACTAATGTTGGTGGATTTCAGAACTTAATAATTCAGTTGTTGACAAATCCTAGACATTCATAATTAGATTATCTAAAACGATTAGTTAATCAATGAAACAATATTTCTTACTATATTGAAATCTCTATTTATCACAGGTACTGACACGGATGTCGGTAAAACATACATTACTGCAGGATTGGCAATCATGTTAAGAAAAATGGGGGTGGATGTGGGTGTGATGAAGCCCTTTGCTGCTGGTGTTGCACAAAAAAAAGGATACAAATCTGAAGATGTTGAAATTCTATCTAAATCTGCTCAAACCAATGATCCTGAGACTTTAGTTAATCCGCAATTCTTTCCAATATCTGCATCCCCTTACACTGCTTGGAAAAAACTAAAAATCAAACCAAAAATTCCCTTGATTCTATCTAGTTTTAAAAAATTAACTGACATGCATGAAATGACGCTTGTTGAAGGTATGGGTGGTATTATGACCCCTATTCTCAAAGATTACTATGTTACAAATTTGATAAAAGATATGAAAATTCCTACAATAATTGTAACTCGTAGCAAAGTTGGAACCGTCAATCATACTTTGATGGCCGTGAAGATGTGTGAAAAATATAAAATTCCAATTAAGGGAATTATTATAAATAATTTTGATGGTGATGGCTACCCGATTAATCAATTGAAAAAAGACTTGGAAGATTTAACTGGAGTCAAAGTTTTAGGTTCCATTCCATTCATCAATGACATGAGCGATGAATCACTCTATAAAATTTTCAAGAAAAATATTGACATGAAATTATTATTAAAGTAATTTTTTAAAAACTAAATTCGCAAGATTTTAAATTTATTTGATCCGCCTACGTTTAAAAATTGCGCAATCTCAAAAATAATTTTTGAAAAGGAATTGTTCTCTTTAGATAAAACAAATGATTTACAGTTAAGTGGTACATCCTCTGATAATACTACCCAGATGTTTTCTTTAGTTGGCTGTACCTTTCTTAATTGGGAAATTTTTTCATCAATTGTTTTTTTATCCGATGATTTTGGAATTAAAATTAAGAGGGCCATTTTGGCATCTTTTTCTAGTGTTCTGGTGTCTGGGATTACAATATCTAGTTCCATTCCTTGATAGTCTACTTTTCTTTGACTGTTTAGAAGTGCATTTGTGAGTAGGTAGTGAAGTATACCTGTGGCTAAAATTCCAACTGCCTCTTCTTTTTTGTCCATTAGAATTATTTTATCATAGCAATTCTCAACTATTTCATTAATAATGATGTCAAATTTTTTTTCAACAATTAAATTTATTATACTATTTGATTTCTCTATATAATCAAACAGATAATCTTTGATTGGATTTACTTCATCTGACATTGTATATTTTCTTGTACATCAATCCATAATAATCTAGTTAGTATCGTCTTTGATCTTTTTTATGTGGATTCATTACATTCTATTTTGTAATGGATTATTTTAAAAATAGGGTTAAAAATAAGATTAAGAAATACCAAGAACAAAAATTAGATGAGATTTTATTTAAAATCCAATTTCATGGATCCAGTAAAACTGAATTGGAACAAAAAATGAAGCAGTTAGATCACGACGATACAAAAATTGCTAAAGATATCTTATATCATTCCCAAATGGTTGACATTTGGATTGGCAATGAAAAGAAACTTCGCAAACAAATGGACGAAAACAATTAATTTTTAAAATTAACTTGTAAATGCATATCTTCTTTCGCCTCTACTTTCTACATCTGTTTTTATATCCACTAGAACAAATTCTTTTTTGGTATGGACCTTGGATTGCTCTGGAGCTAATTTGTTTTCATGCAGTTCCTCATATTCACTCCATGTCAGTCTTCTTCTTTGACCAATTTCAGATTCTAAATTCATACTCTTTACAATTTCTGCGTATTCTGGTTGTACTACTCCGCTGAACACCATTGCACTACTTCCACTGCCATAAGATCCAAACCCTATTCTTTTTCCGTCTAAATCTACACCTTTTTGATATTCAAATTCTAAACTGCTTCTAAATCCTAGATACAATGATGCCGTATACAGATTACCAATCATTGTAGATGCAATAAGTGAACTTGAAAGTTTTGATTCAAACACATCTTGATACTCTTGTGTTTTTGTAAACAATTTTGTAAATTCATGATCTTTTGCCATAAACTCTTCATCAGCTAACACTGATTCAATAGTTCCACGTGGATCTTTTGGTACTGGTTCTTTCATTCCAATTTGTTCTAAGATGTTTTTCCATCTTGGAAGTTGACGCCACTCATGTCTAACTAGATATGCTAATGCTTTTTTGCCCATGTTGCTGTATGGCAAGTGCATGTTGATGTAATCCATATGATCTAAAATTGTTTCACCCTCTTTCATTTGAATTAGGTTTGAAGAAATTACTTTTTTCTTGTAAGATTCTAGTGCTTTTCTAACTTGAATCATGTAAAGTAAATTAGAATATTGGCCATGTACAATTGGAGTTTCTTTTCCAAATGGTCTGTAAAAATCATATTCATCTTTGATTGATGTTGACGTAACTTTAGGATCAAATTCTAATAATCTTGGTTTATCATTAAGTAACATTACTACTGCACCTGCACCCTGAGTCATTTCACCACTTGACCCCATGTCATATTTTGCAATATCTGACACTACTACTAGTGCGCTTTTTCCTTCTGCCTCTCCTGCCCTAATCCAATTGGTATTATCATATAGTGCATATGATCCACTTACACATGCAAATTTTGTTTCTACTCCACCGCAGTGCTCAAATGATCCTTGACCGTAAACTTGCTCTAGCATTCCAATGACGTACGAGTTCATTGCTTTTGATTCATCAAATGCTGATTCTGTTGAAATGTACAATCTTCCTATGTCCTGCGGGTCTAAATTATTTTTTTCCATAACTCGCAAGCATGCATTGGCTGCAAGACATGCAGGATCTTGATTTGCGTCAACTATTGCCATTTGAGATACTCCTAGACCTTTTTGTAATTTTACTGGATCAAGACCTCTGGCTTCTGCAAAATCTGCTGCATCAATGTATAATCTTGGAATGTATATTGCAATATCGTCTATACCTGCGGTCATAAGCTTCGTTAAAAAAAACAGTAATTAAGTATTTGTTGTAAATTTAAGTTAACTAGGAAGGATTTTTTCCTTTTTTGCTACCTATTGCTCCACTGATTGTTATTTTTTTAATTGACTATCAAATGTTTTTTTAAATGCTTCAAATGGCTGTGCTCCAAACAATTTTGACACTTGACCTTCTGAATTAATTACAAAAAATGCTGGTGTACCAGTTAATTCCAGTGCTCTGGCATCATCGTTACTTTTAAGAATTATTTGTGAATGTGATCCATCAACCATACATTCTGACCATGTATCCATGTTCAAACCAATTTGTTGTGCAAAAATTGTTAAATTTTCTGAAGATGCCCATCCGTTATTCTCCCCTGTCCAGTGTGAATATAATATGTCGTGATATTCCCAGAACATTCCTTGATCATTTGCACAATGTGCTCCTTGTGATGCTTTAACTGAATCTTCTCCAATTATATTATAATCTTTAAAAATAATTTTTACTTTTCCTGTTTCAACATAATTTTTTATTATGTCATTTTCAGTAGTTTCAAAAAAGACATTGCAATAATGACATTGATAATCACCAAATTCTACTAAGGTTATTGGAGCGTCAGGATCTCCTAAAATGGGTGAACCATTTGACACAAATGTGTCCATCGTAATTTTTGAAGGTCCTATGTCCTGAATTTTTGGTGTAGGTTCTATAGACAATTGCATTTCATCTGTTACACCGTTTAATCCAAACATCACTACTGTAATTGCAATTGATGCAATGATGGCACCTATTGCAAGTGATGGTGCATGTAACATTACTGAATATTCTCTTTCAGTACATTTAGTCTTTTGTCCTATTCTTTGGTGCAGTTGTCGTTTTTTATTATTAAAAATAAATTAGTAAATAAGTAAGATAATCTTAGACATATTATGAAAAAAGTCTTTGTCAATGGATATGGTTCCATAGGCAGTAGAATAGTTTCATTTCTAAAAGACGATCCTGAAATTACTATTATTGGAATTGGCAAGTATTCTCCAGATGATAAAGTCACTGAGGCAATATCTAAAGGACTGGATGTTTATGTTCCTGAAAACAATTTAAAAAATTTTAAAAATTATAATATTTCTGGAACTATTGATTCTGCATTAAATGAATGTGATTTAGTAATTGATGCCTCCCCTGGTGGACACGGTTATCAAAATAAAAAAAATATTTATGAATCAAAAAATATTTCTGTAATTTACCAAGGTGGTGAATCAACTACAGGTGATAAAGCAGTCTCTGATTTACTTTTTAATTCACGGGCAAACTATGATCAAGCATTAGGTAAATCTCACGTTATGCAGGGAAGTTGTAATGTTACTGGGATGGGCAGAATTTTAGAGCCACTCCGAGATGCATTTGGCGATAAAATTATTCGATTTGATGTAACGTTAGTTAGACGTTGGGCTGATATTGAACAAACTGAAAAAACTGTTTCAGATACAATTGAGATGACTGAAAAACCTCACCACGGTGACGATGTTAAATTATATTTTGGAAAGGATGCTCCTCTTTACGTTCGTGCACTAAAGGTTCCTACTAGACAAATGCACTTACACATTATGGATATAAGATTTAAAGAAATAGCACCAAAGCCTTCTGAAATTCACCGTATTTTTGAAAATGAGTTTGGCGTTGCAACTTTATGGACTGCAAAGGGAACTAAAGACGTTAGAGATTTTGCTCAAAATATGGGTTTTAATTTTACTGATACTAACATGATCCACATCCATGCTAACATGACTGTGTCTATTGGTGATACTGTTCAAATGATGTATTCTGACGATCAAACTGGAATTGTAATTCCTGAAAATCACATGTTGATGCAAGCAATGCTATTTGGAAAATCATATAATGATGCGTTTTCTCATACTGAATCAATTTTTAATATGAATGAGAAAAAACAAAAATTACAAGAACACTTTTCCAAGTCAAGCGAATAAAATTATTATTTAATTACAATTATTTAATTAGTGAAACGTAATTCTCAAAACATGAGTGAAAAAGAATCAAAAGATTATTTCAAGAAATTAATGAATGACACTCAAAATAAAATAAACGACATTGATCATAATTCTAATAAATTAACCTCCGAACCAATTGAAGATTATTATCCAAAAAAGAATTCAACAAATGAAGAAGCAAAAATAGATAAAAGTGGGCAAAATATTCAAGCAAATATGAGTGAAGAAGAACCAAAAAAATCTAAAATTGCAATTGCAACTCTCAAAATGCCTGATGGCAAGGAAGTAGAGATTCCATTACCTCCAAAAGTATTCAAAAGTGGTCGTGAAGGCTTCTATGCACAAATTTCAGCATTTGTATATGATGACGAAGTTTATGGCGGTCAAATACAAGTCTGGAAGAAGACACCTAAAAAAGACGATTAAGATTTAATTCTTTCAATTCTAATTTTTTTAGGTACGTTCTTTGAAACTTTTTCTACTATGATTTTTAATTCGTTGATTTCTATTTTATCCCCTTCTTGAGGTATATCTTGTAATTTTTCATGTAATAGTCCGTTTAGTGATGCATAATCGTCACCATCTGGAATGTTTGTTTTAAAAATATCATTTACGACGTCAATTTGTATGTCTCCGTTTATAATTATCGTATCTTGATCAATTTTTTCATAATTTACTTGTTTAGTTACATCTGTTTCGTCTTCAATTTCTCCCACTATTTCTTCAAGTAAATCTTCAAGTGTAACCAAACCTTCCACTCCTCCATGTTCATCTACAACTATTGCCATGTGTGTTTTTCTTCCTTTCATTTCTTTTAGCATACTACTAATCATTTTTTCTTGTGATACAAATACTGCTTTTCGTGCAATCTGTTCTAAGATTATCATTTTGTTATCTTTCTCTAATTCTTTTAAAATATCACTAACATGAATAAACCCTACAATGTCATCACTAGTATTCCCAAAAATTGGAATTCTGGAATGACCTCTTTGATTAATTTGTGGTAACGCTTCAAAGAGTGACATTTTTGAATTTAATACAAACATCTTTGTTCTGGGAGTCATTACTGAACGAATCACAGTGTCATCAAATTTTAGAGCACCATGAACTAATTCCATCTCTTCTTTCTCCAACGCATTTTCTTCTAACCCTTGATCAATTACTCCTCTGATCTCATCTTCTGTAATTGGTGGTGGCATATGGCTACTTCCAGTTATTTTTACAACACCATTAGTGATGGTTTCAAAGAATTTTACAACTGGATAAAATACATAACTGAATACTAGTAATATTGGAGCAAATCTTAATGCAACTTTTGTAGAATTAGCATTACAATATGTTTTTGGAGTTATTTCCCCAAACACCAAAATTAAAAATGTCATAATTCCAACTGCAATTCCTAATCCATCATTACCAAATAATCTCATTGCAACAGTTGTTGCAAGTGCTGATGCTCCTACGTTAACTAAATTATTTCCAAGATTGACACTGGACATCATCCAACTTGGATTCATTTTTAATTTGTGCAGTGCTTTGGACCCTTTCTCACCTTCATTAAATAATTGAACGACTTTTGATTTTCTTATTCCTACTAGGGCAACTTCTAATCCGCTAAAAAATCCAGATAATCCGATAAGAATAGCTAAAGTTGTAATCTCAATCCATAATTCTACCATGATTTTGCACTCAATTTTCTTGTATGACTTTTTCTACTGTTCATTTAGTTTTTTTGCACCATCTTTTGGTTATGTTAAATTATTCGTTGATGAATTTAAACTATTCTTGTTTTAGAATTATTTTACTAATTTGCGCCTAATTTTTTGGAGGATTTGCAAATGTATTTTTGGGATTACTGTGATAATCTACTGGAATCATTGCATCTTTTTGCCTTCCTGTAAGAATTCCCACGACAACATCGTCTTTCTTAATTATTCCTTCTCCAATCAATTTTTTAATTCCTGCAACTGACGCACCTGATGCCATCTCACAATCAAATCCATTTAGACCTACAACTGACATTCCATCTAACATCTCAGAATCTGATACAGTTGTTACAACGCCATTAGTAAATTCTAATGCTCTTAATCCTTTTATGATATTTGCCGGTCTGCCAATTTGAATTGCAGTTGCTTTTGTTTTAGGTCTTAATCCTTCTTTATCTAAATGATCATAATATCTGGAAATTAATTCTGTATTTGGATTTCCTTTATTCCATCTTAATTCTTCATCTTCAAATTTTCCATTATACAAATCAGATAATGTGCTAGCGCCATCTGAATTAATTACTGCGATTCTTGGAATTTTTTTAATCCATCCCCATTGATATAATTCCATTAATGCTTTTCCGCAACTTGATGTATTACCTAATGCGCCACCTGGATATACTATCCAATCTGGAGATTCCCAATTCAAATATTCTAATGCTCTAAATGGAATTGTTTTTTGGCCTTCTATTCTAAATGGATTTACAGAATTTACTGTATAGCCGTTATAATTTTTTGCATCATCTAATGATTGTTTTAGTGCATCATCAAAATTTCCTTCAACTTGTATGATTTGAGCTCCAAATTGATATGCTTGACTGAGTTTTCCTGGTGCAATTTGTCCTGCAGGAATATACACATCACATTTTATTCCTTCATTTGCTGCAAACATTCCAGCTGATGCTGATGTGTTTCCAGTTGATGCACATACAATTTTTTTAGCACCAACCATTTTAGCATGAGTAACAGCCGTCACCATGCCGTTATCTTTGAAAGAACCACTTGGATTGTATCCTTCTGGCTGCAACCATAATCCCTCTTTGTTAATACCTATGAATTCTGCTGCCTTTGACATTTGATATGGTTTTGATTGTCTACCCTCTGCCCCATCTAAAGAAACTAAATATTTTGAACATTCATCAGCATCTTCTGTATCTATTTGACAGAAATTTAGCAAATCTCGAAATCGCCAAACACCACTTTCATTAAAAATATTTCCCTTGGAATTCATTCTCTCATAAAATGTTTCTTTGAGATCTGGTGATAGTTTATTTTTGTACATTACATCTAAAACATGGCCCTTTTCACATTGCACATTAGTACTCATTATTGGGTATTCTAGTCCACATTTTGGATTAACACATTTGAGGTACGCATCGCCTTGCATTTGTAATTGTAGATATTTGATGATAATTTAAAACAAATGGTAAATTTTTACACAATTCAAGCTAATTTCCTAAACTTTAGATGCCTGTTGTTTTTAATGATGCCATGGTTACATATGTCGAGCATTTAAAAAATATTTTAAACCATATTCTTGATTCTTATCAAATTCTTAATGAGATTGAAGATAAACCTGGAGATCTTTCTAAAATTGAAAAAGAGATGTTAAAAATTAATGGATTCATAAGAGTTGTTTCAAATAAAATAGATACTGATAAAATCCCCAGATCTGATTTTCAAACTCTAAAAATAAAATTTTCTCAATATCTAGAAAACTATTCTTTTGAAAAAGAGATTAAAACTATGGCTTCATTATATTCTAATGATATGTCGCGTGTTAAAAATATGAGATTAAAAATATTGGAAGCACTAAAAAATAAGCACATGATGGATGATGTAAGGGAATTAATGGTTAATCTATGACTGATAAAAAAAAATGTGTTTTGTGTGGATGTATTGATCATAGGTTAATCGGATGTTCTAGACATTTTTTAAAAAAATGTAATTGTTATA
>LIAL01000022.1 GCA_001437625.1 Nitrosopumilus sp. BACL13 MAG-121220-bin23 | reverse complement strand
GTCAGCTCTAACTGCCGGACCGCTTACCCATACAATTCTACCTTGTGCTGTCATCTTACTCATTTACTCCGAATTTTGAAGCAATCTCTTTCCTAATTAAAGGCTTTAACCGATCGATCTTTGCGTCAATAGTATTGTCAAATTTCATAGATCCAATTTTTGATTCAATTTTAACACCACCAATGCAATCAATAGTTTCAGAGGACAATTCAGATCCTGGAAAACGTGATAGAGATGATTGAACTGTATCTCTATCTTTAGAATTTGTAAATACTTTAACTTCAGTAGTTCCCAAAATTTGTGTTGATTCCTCTAAAAGGGAATTGATAAGATTTGCATAATCACTATTACGATCAGAATTTGTAATTTGTTCTAATGCTGTTGTAAATACTCTATTAACTGATGATTCTAATGCTAAAAGTTGTTTATTTCTGGCTTCAATATCAGAACCACCAACGATTTGTTTTTCAATTTTATCTGCCTCTTTTTTACCATCTGCAATAATTTTATCATATTCTGCTTCTAATGTAGAGACAGAATCATCAAGTTTTTGATGAGAATTGCTTAGTTCACTGCTAATATCTGATAAGATGGCCTTTTCAGTTTGATTAAGGATTTTATCAATTGTAGCAGTAATAGTAGAATTTGTCAATATCACGCGTGTGATTAGAATGGATTTTAATGTTTGGAAAATAAGGGTGTATTCAGAAAGATATTAAAAACTAAGAAAACGTTAATGGATTATCTTGGCAGTAGCAGATCTAAAACTTGGTAGCGTAATTTTACCAAGAAGTGATTCTCCAAAGGCTATTTCTAGATTAACAGAATTTGAATGGTTTCATAAAATCGATACTGAAAATGACTTAGTCACACCAGAAATTGATGATTTACTATTAGAGGCTCAAAAAACATACCAATCTATTGATGATGTAGTAAAAGGTCTAGGAGTTCCACCATTGGTAGGAATTCTTGAAATTATGTTCACAGGTAAAAAAATCAATAAGAAAGATTATGAAATTGATGAAATTGAGGATATGGTAAATGAACTTAAAAAAAGAGCACCATCAATAATTGATGAACCTAACAATCTTTTAGAAGAACAAGCAACTACAAAGCGTTCACTAGAAGAATATACATCACTTAAAGAAACACTTGAAGTTGCAAAAAAGCTAAACATTGATCTTTCAGGATTTGGATTAATGAAATATTTTTACACAAATCTATTTGTTGTTGATTCTAAAGATTATGAAGAAATTAGCAAAACCTTAGAAAATATGACATTTTACAAATATGATCTTGCAAATAAAGAAAAAACAGCAATTCTAGTAATTGCAAGTGTTGAAGATTCTGAGAAAACATTGAAAATACTAAGAGGTTTCAATGCCAATCCCTTTTCTATTCCTGAAGGAATTCCCCAAATTCCAGCACAAGCATATTCAATGGCTGAAACTAAAATCAAAGAACTAACATCAAAACAATCAGCAACTACAAAACAGATTGCAAAACTTACAAAAAAAATTAGACGTGATATTTTAGCAATTCATGAAGAAGCTCAAGTTGCCAAAGACGTACTTGAAACATTAAGAAAACCAGGTGGAACAAAGAATTTTGCAGTTATTCAAGGATTTATTCCAAGTAAAATGGAAGAGAAATTTAAAGATGTAACCAAACAATGGATGTCAGTTTCTGAAGATATTGTAGATCCTAAATTAAAAGAACAAATTCCAATTCTATTTGATAACCCAAGATTTGTTAGAACATTTGAAGTAATTACAGAGAGTCAAGGAATTCCAGGAAAAGGAGAGGCTGATCCAACTCCTATGATTGCTTTGATGTGGCCAATTTTTTATGGACTTATGTTTGCAGATTTAGGTCACGGTTTGTTATTAATGGGAATGGGATTATTATTCAAATTCAAAGGACAAGGTACACTTTCAAGATGGGGAATGTTAATTGCAATTTCAGGAGCTTCTGCAGCTATTGCAGGTGTTGGAGCTGGTGAAGCGTTTGGATTCCACTTGGATCATATGGGACCTTTGGAAGGTTTGTTAGAAGAGGGAGGAGCTTTACACTCGATAAGCTGGTTAGTAGGAATTCTTAGTGTTGCTGAATTAACATTTGATCAAGTAATCAATATTCTCAAAGTATCATTATTCATCGGAATTGTACATCTTGTTTGGGCAATGGTACTACGTGTTAAGAGATTAGCTAAAGAAGGTCACAAGTTTGTAATGTACATGGAAGCAATTCCAAATATCACACTGTATGGTGGAATTGTAGTAATAATGATGTGTGCAATTGGTGCAAACTATGATGTTATGAACATGTATTCCAAAATACATACAGAAGCAGTTCCATGGGTTACAATTTTCTTAGGGGATTGGGCTCAAGTTTGGATAATCACAAGAATTTCAGTAGTTATCGTAATTGTATCAATGACAATGATGATGATAGGAGGAATTCTACATGCAAAGAAACATCCTGAAGATGGAGGTTCTGCAGCAAATGTTGTAATGGAAGTTTTCCTAGGTAAAACAGTAGAAGCATTAGCTCACACAATTAGTTATGCCAGACTTGGAATTATGCTACTTGTACATGCTGCATTATTGATGACAGTTAACAACGCATTTGGTTCTCTAGGTGGATTTGAATCAGGTGCAGCAATGGCAATGATAATTGGAGGAAACTTGGGAATTATGATGATTGAAGGATTAATTGTATACATCCAATCTCTCAGATTGCACTTGTATGAATTCTTTACAAAATGGTATGATGGCGGTTCACAACCATTTAGACAAATTAGACCAGAGTTAATTTACAATCAATTTATTTGGAAAAATAAATAGAAAATTATTTTATTGCTTTAATTATTAAACTTGTAATCTTTCTACCATTAATTTTCTCACCATCCATGTAAGCCCTTTCTTCTAAAACATCAATTTTCTTAAATCCAGCATCTGCAATACATGAAAGATAATTTTCTTTTGTTAATGCACCATCAATGCATTCACACCATTTTTCTGAATTTACCTGATCTGCAGATAATTCTTGATCTGTGATTAGATCAGATATCACCATACGTCCACCATTTTTTAAAATTCGAAATACTTCTTTGAATGCATTTGTTTTGTTTGTTGTCAAATTAATAACACAGTTACTAATTACTGCATCAACGGAATTATTATCTAATGGAATATTTTCTTCAATATCCCCTTTCTTAAATTCAACATTAGTATAATTTCCTTTTTTTGCATTATCACGAGCTTTTTGTAACATTTCATCAGTCATGTCAATTCCTATTGCTTTTCCAGAATTCAGAACTTTTCTTGCAGCCAAGAAAATATCAATTCCTGCTCCAGATCCCAAATCAACTACAGTTTCACCTTCTTTTAGATTGGTATGATTAATTGGGGCTCCACAGCCAACACCTAAAATTGCATCTTGAGGAATTGATTCAAGTTCTTTTTGATCATATCCAATTAATTTTGTTGCATCTATTGGAGAGTCTCCGGAATCACATTCTCCAGGCATACAACAACAATCAGTATTGCCAGATACTACTATCTTAGAATATTTTTTTTTAATATCATCTTTAATGGAGTTAGTCATATTTTGAGATAATTACAAAAGCATACTTAAATTCACTCTATAGGAAGTACAGTGCTATTACCCCATTCACCCCAAGATCCCAAATAGACTTTAACATTTTTGAATCCAAGTTTTTTTAAAACCAAAAAAGAATTAGCAGCCCGATATGCCCCTTGACAATAAGTGACAATTTCAGAGTCTTTTGGGATATCATACATTTTAGATAATTCATCATCACTTTTGAAAATTCCATCTTCACGAAGATTTTGATTCCAATCAATATTGATAGCATTTGGAATATGACCAGTTTGAGCAGCTCTAACTACAGTGCCATCATATTCTCCAGTAGAGCGAGCATCAATGATTTTTAAATTATCTAAATTATCTCTAATGTGTTCAAATCCGGAAATAATATCAGGGTTAATTTTTCCCATAAATTTTGAAGGTTTAAAATTATTTGCTTTTATTTCCAGTGAAAGATTTTCTTTTTTCCATTTTGTAATTCCACCATCTAGCATAGAGACATTTTGATGTGAAAAATACATCAGCATCCAAACACCTCTTGCTGCAAGCATTCCAGATACAGAATCATAAAAGATAACTTTTTTTTCAGATGTAACACCAAGAAATGATAGTAGTGTTCTTGCTTGACTGTTAAAATTTTCAATCCCTTGTTTTGTTGTATCAATCCAATGAAATGCAAATAGATCTAAATGAACAGATCCCGGAATATGATCCTCAGAATATTCTTTGAAAGAGCGAGTATCAGCTATAATGATACCAGGATCATTAAGAATTGAATTTAATTCAGATGTAGAAATTAACATAAATTGGATAAAAAGTTCAAAGGTAAATTCATTTGGTTTTGATGTAATAAATTAATTTTAAATGAACTCAAAATAATTTAATGAAAATCCATTACACATAGTGTAAGGGTAATAAAATAAAAAGAGAAAAAAGGTTTTTTTCTATTCGTTTACGTATGCTCTTTCGCCATGCTGTGCCAAATCGAGACCAATCTCCTCTTCTTTTGGAGTGACTCTGATTCCGCCCGGCCAAACGGCATCCATTACTTTGAGAATAACCAGTGTAACACCAAAGGCATAGCCTACTGATATTGCAGCACCGATGATGCTGATTGCTTGCTGTTCCATTCCTTCTGCAGTACCAGTCCATGCTCCGATACCGTCTCCAGTATCCCAAACGTGTGGACTAGCTAATGTACCAGTCAAAATTGCACCTGTAAGACCACCCATTCCGTGTACTCCCCATACATCTAATGCGTCGTCCCATTTGCGTGCACTCTTGAATGCTATTGCTGCATAACAAATTGTACCAGCTGCAATACCGATTATAATCGCAGCCATTGGACCTACCCAACCTGAGGCTGGTGTGATTGCTACCAATCCTGCTACTGCTCCTGATGCAGCTCCTACGACACTTGGTTTTCCTGTATGTGCCCAAGACATGAGCACCCAAGTGACTGCAGCCATACCAGTTGCTGTATTTGTAACAGTCCATGCGCTGACGGTAATGCCGTCTACCATAACTTCACTACCTGCGTTGAAACCAAACCATCCAAACCAGAGTATTCCTGCACCCAGGACTACCATTGGGATATTGTGTGGTTCCATTGGCACTTTGCCATATCCAAGACGTCTGCCAAGGACTAAGGCTCCGGCCAATGCCGCAAATCCTGAAGAAATGTGTACTACAGTACCACCTGCAAAGTCTAATGCGTATGATGGCGATAGATCTGGATCGAGGTCAATTGCACCTCCTCCTATGTATCCTCCTCCCCAAACCCAATGTGCAATTGGATCATAAACGAAGGTTCCCCATAAGAGTACGAATATCATCAATGCGCTGAATTTGATTCTGTCAATTAATCCACCAATAATTAGAACTGGTGTAATAATTGCGAAGGTTCCTTGGAACATTGCAAATAGTTGGTGAGGTACTGTACCTGGCCAACCTTGACTACAATAGTCTCCGTCCTTCATTGCGTTCATTTGATAAGCATTTGACCATGTATCTGCACATGGACCTACCTCACCTAGAGGTGCCCATGCTGATACCATGTTGAAACCAACATAGTCAAGATTACCCATAAACATATTTGCTTCAGAATCAATTCCGCCAAATGCTAGTGAGTATCCCCATAGAACCCATTGTACTGACATTAAACCCATTACAATTAGGGTCATACCAAGTACGTTGACGATGTTCTTTGATCTGGCTAATCCGCCATAAAAGAAACCGACTCCGGGTGACATGAGTAGTACCATTGAAGTTGCTGTGAGCATCCATGCTGTATCTCCTGTGTCTATAAGACAAGGCATCATGGCTCCTTCACCATCACTATCGTACCAACATTCGTTAGGATTTCCAGTGTATATTCCACTGGTTCCTGCGACGTATCCGTCCATACCGTCATCAACACTTTGTGCAAATGCTTGTGACATTGCACCAGTTGCTGTGATAGATACTGCGGCTACAAGTAATAGAGCATACTTGTAGTTTCTAGAATTCATTAAATTTTATCGAAATAGAATATTATTAAAGCATTGAAGACCCTAAAAATGTTCAAAAAGTAACTTATTATATTATAACATATTGTGATAGTAACATAGAATATGAAAATTATGTTAGAGATGAACAAATGAAATCAAAACCAAAGGGTAAACTAGCAGTTTTTGATACATTTAAGACTAAAAATCAAGATTTGACAGGAGAAGCAAAAAGACAAAGATCGATCATTACCATTCTTGGAAATAATGTAAATCCAGCTGAACGAACAAGAACAGGGATTTCCCAAAAAATAGCAAAAAAACAAGAAATTAGTTGGAAGAATATCTATTCAGGAATTTTTAGGGATCTCGATGAGATCTTACTCCCTATGGGAATAGCAGAAGAAGCTGGTAGATTGCCATTAAAAAGAGGACCAAAAGCGCTACAAGAAAAAGGAGTTCCGTATTATCAATTGACAAAAAAAGGAGTTTTAGTGGGATCAGCAATTAATGGGATTGAAAATATGCCATCACAATTAAAAAAATTTTTTGCAGAATCTAACCCAAAAGAAAAAGAATTTGAAAAAATTTTAACTAAATTTATGACTACCAGTCCAACTTTTACATATTCAATTTTTCAAAAATATGTAAAAGCATTTTGTGAAGATAAGATTAAGGAATTACTTCCTTTTGATCTCTCAAAATTACAAGATGTATCAGATGAAAATTTAATTATTCAAAAAGAAATTGTTCTAGCCTTTGGAAAACTCTCAGTTCAAGAAAAAAAGGAAGCTACAGTATTTTTAGAGAAAATTGCATAAAAATTGGCTCTAATTTGGAACGCCAAACATTAAAATCCACTATTCATGAATTTTTATCATGGGTAAAAACGTCTATGCTTCAGTAAAATCATACAGTCAAAGAGGAAAATTACTAAAAAGAGCAGATTATCAAACTTTAGCTGAATCAAGAGATCTAGAAGAATTAATGACTAGAATTAAGAATACAATTTATGCAGATGCAGTTTCAGATGTTCAAAAACCATACACCTCACAAGGAATAGAATCAGGTCTAAGAGGACATTTAGCTGACGTTCATTATTCAATTGCTAAAACAGCTGGAGATTCTCCAATTTTAGATGCATATTATATGAAATTCATTATATCAAATTTAAAATTAATTTTGAAAGGAAAAGTATTAGGAAAATCACAAGAAGAAATTGAAACTCATATCAATTTACATGCTGAAGAATTAATCAAACAAAGAGACATCATCATAAAGGCTCTAGTCTCTAAAGATCTAGAAGAAGCAGTTACTAGTTTGAGTTCAGTTCAATTTGGTGAAGAAATATCAAAAGCAGCATCACTTTACAATGAACAAAAAAATCTTCAGATATTTGACACATATTTTGATAAAATTCTATATCTCCAACTAGGTCGTGCCTTAAAAAATACTAGAGATAGAGATGTCATAAAATTAGTTGGAATGGATGTTGATTTCTATAATCTTCTAAGTGTAGTTAGAGGTAAATTATGGGGATTAGATGAAGCACAAATTCAAGATTTGATTGTTACACAAACTGCAACAATTACAAGAGAATTACTTGGAAGAATGATGTCTGCATCATCAGTTAGAGATGCATTTAATGAATTAACAAATACAAAATATAAAAATTTGATTTCTCAAAATGAAAATGAATTAGATGCTGTTGCAGAATTTGAAAGATCATTTGAAATGGCACTGTATAATGCATCTGCAAGATCATTTTCAAAGATGTTTAGTTTTGCAACCATTGTAGGAATTACAAAATTAACAGCATTTGAGGTAAGAAACTTAGCAGCTATTGCATATGCAATAGAACAAAAAATACCAACTGAAACTACAATGTCAAAATTAATTGTACATGAAGAATAATTTTGTAAAATGATTAAATTTCCTAAAAAGAAAAACGATATTCCAATAGAGACTCTAATCAATTATGTTTGGATTAGTGCATTCATGGCTATGATTTTTTCACTACCATCATTAGGTATATTTTTAGGAATTTACTACGGTACAGGAAATATTGCAGTTGGAGCAATTCTAGGGTTTGCAGTTCATTTCATCACTTTAGCATTTGCAAGTAGAATCTCTAAATTTTTAACTAAAATAATGAGCTAAGATTTAAGAAGCTAAAATCAAAGGTAATTTACCATGATGGGAGACAGGGATTTTAGAACAACAATTCAAACGGCATTATCTTCAATAGGAAAAGAATTACAATTAGATATAGATCCAAAAAATATTCAAACTATTCATTTACAAGAGGTAGTTCAATGCCTAAGACGTTCATATTTTGATAGAATTGATCCTGTGGAGATTGAAAGAAGAGGATTTAATGAACTTCTTTCAGGATTATTAAGAAAATTAGAGTATGGAAGTGAGTCAAAAGAATTTGAAATTGACGATATCAAACTAAAAGGACAAACAGACATGATAGTAGATGATGTCATCATGTTATTTAGACCAGCACAAGGTGAATTAGAAAATCCAATTGCTAATGATGTCCTATATCTTAATGCATGTTTATGGATATATGACAAAACAGAAGGAATTGTTGTTTACATTACTGGGGACAGAAAAGAAACAACATTTTCGTTAACACGAAATAAAAAAATGTTTGAAGAGGTAATTAGAAGAGTCAGAGTATTGAATAATCTCCTAAAAGAACAAAAAGCACCAATTTTAGAACCATCAGTAGAATGTTCTGAATGTCAGTATTATGAAAAATGTTTTATGAAAAAGAAAAATTCGAAACATGTAGACATTGGTGAAATGTTAGGAATGGGTAAATTCGGTAACAAGGGTTAACAAAATAAATGAAAAATATTACAAAGGAAAATTCCTTTGATTAGTCTAGTGGTTCAGGGTGTCCTTTACCACGAAGAGCGAAACACACTATTGCTAATGCGATTGCTACTCCTGCTGTTGCGCCAAATGCGGCCATTCCTGCTTCTGCCATTTAATAAAAAATAATCTTACGAGCTTTTATAACATATGTCAATAATTTTCTCTTAAAAACAAAGTATCACAATATTAATTTTTTATGATACTATTGAAATTTTATTTAAAAAATTCATAGTCAAGAGTATTTTCTTGACCACTTGTCATAGAACTTAGATTGTAATAGACAGTACCAGAAATTCTCCATGATGCTGTATCAGTTTTAAGAGCATCCCATAGTTCATCACCATTTTGAGTATTTGGTACAATAATCTTATCTTTTAGTACAATTGAGTTATTGCCCAAGAGAGTATAGTAATTTGAACCAAATTCTACCATTCCTTCAGGTCTGCTTCCAATTGTACCGCCATCAAGCTGTTCATAATTAGAAAAAGTAGTTTCAAATAATTGATAATCCATAGTTTGAACAATTACAGCTCGTGGATTTGGATTGAATATCTCAAATTCAACTTGAATTGTTGCATTTCGCTCTGAAATTGTTAAAACAGAAATATCTACCAACTCAATTGTAATTGGAGGTAAAGTTTCTACATTTTGATTAGTAGTATCAGTTCCAAACCCTCCTACAACTATTGTAGGACCGACAACGATAATTCCACCTAATATTCCAACAAGTGCTAAAACTGCAATAAAGACAAAAATTTTAGGATTCAAACTGAGTTAACCACAATATGTAAAATATTAGATAGTTATTATATCATTGCAGTGATGTTGGAACATGCAATATTTTCAAGCAGTTCAACAAGGAAAACAAAGGGCAAGTAAATCACAAATGAAAATGTTTGATGTAGCTGGATTTGCAATGTTAACTTTAACAACTAAAAAAATTGATGGTAAATTCTTTCCAGTTGGTGAAGAAGAATTTACGGCTGTAATTAATTCTGAAGAAGGACATGTAGCCGTAATTGTAGATAAAGATGGATATACTAAGGCCCAATCAAAATCAGTTAAAAAAGAAGAAGCAATTACAATATTTAACAAACTTAAAGATTCAGGAATGTTGGAATATCCAGAAAAAGAAATACAAATTTGGTCTCAAACAAGACCAACAATTCAAAACGAAGTTTAGTTATTTTTTAGAAGATAGAATTATTTCAGTTCCTACCTTAACACCTTTAATTGCTTTTTCAATAATTTTTGGATCAGCTTTTAAAATTCTAGTTTTAATTTTAGAACGTTCTATAATTTTTAGAGCAACAATATCCATTAAATCATATCCACCTGCTACAGAATCTTCATGAACTAAAATATTTTTTAAATTTTTAAGTTCAATACTTTTGAATTTTTTTGCATTTTTAAATTTATTTGGATCCATATCATAAACGCCATCAACATCAGTAGCATTAAGGAATTGTTCAGCTTGAATTTTTTCAGCAATCAATGCAGCTGTTCCATTGGTACTTTGACCTGGATGTAAACCTCCGGCTACAACAATTAAACCATCATCTACGGCATGTTTAACTTCCTGTAAAGTAGTTGGTGGATGAGAGTATGCTTTATTTTTTAAAGCATAAATCAATAATTTTGCATTAAGCCTTGAAATTTCAATTCCCAATTCATCTAAAGTAGATTCATCAGCATCAAAATGTCTAGCATGTGAGATGTAATGTCTTGCAATAACTCCACCTCCAGCTATAACAATTGGCTGACAAATTTTACTAATTTTTATTAAAAAATCAGCATAATTTTGTATAATTTTGGCATTATCCATTCCGAAAACTTTTCCAGATAATTTTATCACAATTTTTTTCTTCATTTTAAATCACCTAGTATCGATTTTGCCGCAATTTCAACTTTTTTCCTGTATTTTTCATGTGTATAAATTCTAAGTATGTTCATGAACCCAGAAATTGCTGAAACTACAGGGATTTCTGAAATTGGTATTTCTTTTGCAGATAATTTTCCACCATCATTAGAAATTAAAACTATTGATTTTGACTCATTTTTTGATGGTGCAAGTGGAATAGATGGAGTAACTGAACTATCTATAAAAATTTCATTTTCATCAATTTTAGATTTTTTAGAAAGTTCAAGTCTTAGTTCATCAGTTCGAGTTTTTTTCAAATTTGTTTGACTAGTAAGTATTCTTTCAAATACACATTTTAGTAATTTCCTATTTTGATAATTTTCAGTCAGTTGTCTAGCTCGTTTTAGTTTAGAAGATTTTGAGGAAATAATGGAAGATAATACAAATTCATCTGTTAGTTTTACAAATTCATCTAGATTAAAGGATGAAAAACCAAATTCATCATCAGATAATCTCAATGCTTGAATTAGCATAACTTCTGCAGCACGTACAGTTTTATGAAAATATACTGCCTTAAACATTTGATATCTAGAATGCATCATGGATTCAAAAGAATATAATGCTGAGCGCTCTAATGCAATTTTTTTCTTATGAATATGTAGAGATTGAGTTATTCTTTTATGATCTACATTGGCATGTTCAGCTCCAGTAAAATAACCATCTCTAAGCAAATAATCCATCATGTCTGCACTCAAAGAGCCAGAAATAATTTCATTTAGATATTGAAATTTTGATTCTCCAAATGCAATTTGTGCAATTAGTTTTTTATCAAATCCAGTTTTTGATAATACATCACCAATTTCAGAGTTTAAAATTATTTTTTTACCATAATCTTCATGTGAGATTTTTTTATCTTTAATTACTTCTTCAAATAAATGAGAAAAAGGTCCATGACCAATATCATGTAACAAACCTGCAAGACGTAAAATTTGAACATCATCAGAATTTAAAAATCCTTTTTCATTTAATGCAAAACCTGCCTCAGTAGCAATATGCATGACTCCAAGAGAATGTTCAAATCTACTATGTTGGGCGGAAGGGTAAGTTAGATGTGCACCAGAAAGTTGTTTTACTCGCCTTAATCTTTGAAAAAGAGGATTATCTATAATTGGAAGTTCATAATCATAAACACGAATAAAATCATGTATTGGATCTATAATGTCTAGATAATTTTTTTTCATAATCCAAGTTTCTTTGAAAATGTCTTTAAAATTTCTTCATGAACTTCCAGTTTAGGTTTAGATGCATCAATTATTTTCCAATGTTTTTTCTTTCCAATAGCACGATAAAGTTTAGATATTTTCCTTAAAAATTCTTCATTTTTCTCAAACTTGTCTCTTTTCATAATTTTACCTTTTTCATTTCTGGGAGATCTTGAAAAAGATTCTTTTTGAGTAACATCAAGTAAAATTACAAGATCAGCTTTTGGTAAACCGACATCTAGATTCTCAAGCCAATTTTGTTTCAAACCATTTGCCAGTCCATAAATCAAGTTAGAATGATAATATCTATTCATAATTAAAACAGAATTTTTTTCCTCAGCTGCTAAAATTTCATCAAGTTTTTCCCATCGATTTGCTGCCAAAAGACAATGAATAACTTGAGGAGTAAATTTACGTTTTCCATCTAAATATTTTCTAATTTCTTTACCTATTGGAGTATCATAGTCAGGAAAATGAAATAGTTTAGTTTTGATCTTTTGTTTTTTTAAAGATTTTTCTAGCATTGTTGATTGTGTTAGTTTTCCAGCTTGATCTCCTCCTTCAATTACAATAATCATAAGTTATCAAAACATAGAAATTATTGATTAAAAAATCTATCAAACTATGAACTTGTTCATTAAAGATCTTGGATTATAAATTATCAAAATAGGCACAAATAATAGTAAAAATTGACAATAAATGAGATAAAAATAAAACTTGGTGGGTATCAATTCTTTTTCCATATTACAAATAAATTTGTAATTAGATTTATTGTGATATGAATTGTATTACATTTTGTAATTAGTGATGATCAATTAAATTTTGAATGGAGGTTTGAATGTAAAAAACATTAGCGACTGTAAGTTGTTGAATTAAAATAATTAGAAAGATTTTTTATTTTGTTCATTAAATTCAGCAGTAGCTTCCATTTTTCCCTTTATGAAAGCAAGATCATATGTTCTAAGTAATATTTCTTCACCATCTTCCATGTGAGTTTGCAAGTGTTTTGCCATATTCCTAATAATTTCATCCTTGGAGGGAATTTCAGAATTATCACTCATAGTGAATATATCTTAAAACTCATCATCAGGGTTTTCTCCATTTTCTAATGCTTGATTATATTTATCGACTTTATTATTATATTCATCAATTTTTTTATTTTCTTCATCAATTTTTTTATTTTCTTCGTTTTCAGTTTCCATTATGATCTCAATTAATCATAAACTTATAAAAATTACCAGTATGATTTATTTTCTAAACATTAACCAAATTCTTGTTCCTACTGTAAGGCCCACAGCTAGAATAATTATAGTAGGTAGGATAATGTCCATTTCATTCATGTTATTTCTTATAATTAAAAATTAGAATTTAAGATTTAATACGTATGTACAAAAATTATATCTGTGGTTTGTACGCATACTTTCAAAACTGAAGGAGATCACATAACGTGTTCAAAATGTGGGCATGTGCGAAAATTTAGCAAAAGATCAATTAAACCAAAAATACTCGTAATTGGATTAATCATATCTGTAATGGTAGTAGGAGCAGTATTGACTTTTTCATATTTTCCTAAAATGTAGTTTTATTTTATAATCAGTCAAGATTTATATAAAAAAATCAAGAAGATAACACAAAATGGGACTAATGAAAGAGGTAATCAAAGAAATTGGAAACAAATCAAAGGAATTCTATGAATTTGTTTTACCACCAATAGACATGCACCTAACTGATGAAAATCTTAAAGTCATTATCGATATTCCAGGATTTTTAAAAAAAGACATTGAATTGAGCCTATCAGGAGACATACTTTCAATTAAAGCTGAAAAGATTGTTGATGAAAAAGATTCAAAAACATTAATTTCAAATCAAAGACCCAATAAAATTAATAAAAAAATTAGATTGCCAATTGAAATTAAAGAAGGTGAAGAAAAAATTGAATCTGCAAAATACGAAGAAGGTGTTCTTGTATTAATTATTCCTGTAACAAAAAAGTCAAAAAATATTTCAATTGAATAATCTAATACTTTCTTAGTAATACTGAAAGTCCCATAATTATACCAGAACTAATCATCCCAAGTAAACCAAAAAGTTCATTTGATTGAAATAAAAATACTGAACCAATAAAAATAGAAGAGGAAAATATACTTCCACTAATCAAAACTGTAGGTTTACGCTTGTTCATAAAAATTTGAACTTCACCCATTAATTTTTCCATATCAGATCCAACTCTTAATGTAGAATTAATGGATTTAAGAAAAGTATCAAAAGAAATTTTTAATTCTTCAATGTATGCACCTGTGATTAAATTTTCTTCTTGAAGAATATTCTTTAGAACTTTTAAAAATTTAAAATCAACATCATGTGTTTTGTAAATCCCTTCAATTATTGAAGCCATTCTCAGATATAATGCTAAATTTTTTGGTAAAATAAATGGGAATTTACTCATGGTTTTATTTGCTAATTCCATTAAACTTTGAACCTCCATTTCATCAGGTTTATCACCATGCATAGAACGAATTGATAATTCTATTCCTTTTTCAATCACTGATCTATTATATCCAGGAGTTAACATTTTGAGATCATCCATGGCAGAAACAACTCGTGGAGGATTTTTTTCTACAAGAGCAAGGTATAATCGAATTAAATTAATTCTTGTTTTA
>LIAL01000021.1 GCA_001437625.1 Nitrosopumilus sp. BACL13 MAG-121220-bin23 | reverse complement strand
TTTTAAAAAATATTACAATATCAATTTAAGAAGTAGGAATAAAAAAAATAGGATTTATGAAATTATAGAAATAAAACATAGAATGAGAAATTACTCTCAAAAAAATTCTATGCATCAACTAAATTAAAGAAACTTTTTCCAGAACTTGATTTCTCAGAAATACATTTTACACAAAGTGTTTCTTTACTGGAATTAATATCATCCCTAAGTTTTTGGTTAGAAAATTTCTTTACAACTGCAACCCGAGTAGTATGAAATTTATTCATTTGAGTTCCATCTACTGAAAAAAACTCTTTCATGGTTAATTTGACTCCTCGTGTAACATCCTCACCCTGAGTATAATTAGAATCTTCAATGTGAGTTATGGTAAATGATTGACCATCAATTTTTGCCAATGATACTGAATCTTTTAGTATCTGATAATCTGCTAATTTTGCTATTTGCTTTCACCTCCCAAGGATATGTCTAATTATCAATTAAAGATAAATTCATTCAAGAGTTAATTGTTGACTTGGACGTACTCTATTTTCAATAATATTGCAAAATTATTATTAAAAAAATCTAAAAACAAAAAATCCATAGAAGATAAATTTAGCATAAAAAATCTAAAAAATATGATTCAAAATGAAGAGTTAGATAAGTGGATAAGTGAATTTTACCCTACAGTTGAAACGGATGTTCTAGAGGTGCTAAGAGCTCGTGTCCAATATGCCATATTAGATCAACTAAATTACATGATTTCAGGACAAACAGGATCCATAGAGGAAATCAAAAAGATAGTACTTGAAGAAATTACAGAGATCACTAATGAATCCATAGAAGTAGATACAGATTAGGTCTAAAATGTCAATAAAATGACATAATCTTTAAAAGGCACCACATCTCATGATTTTCGATATTCATGGCAGAAAAAAAAGTTACAAAAAAAATTACGAGTAAAACTAAAAAAGTAACCAAAGCAAGTGCATCAAAATCAAAGGTTAAAAAAATCAATGATGAGTCTAGTGATGGCGGAATCATAATAGTTGATGATGATATTGTTATTGACCAAGAAAAGGTAAATGAAGAGCGTAGAGCATATCTTGAAGAATCAAGATCACAAGAAGCCGTAGACTAGAAACACGTATAGATTATTTTACAACATTCTCTGCCGCATATTTTAAAATTGTAATCCAAAAAAATAATAAAAAGAGATGAACTCAAGAGCCAGGATTTGACTAAAATGTATAATATTGGTTATGTATTGTTATAAAAAATAAAATGAGAGAATTCTTCTAGAAACCCTCTCATCATTCATGTACTTGATCAAGCCCATGTGATAACACTTTACGATCCTAACAGAAGTCCGTTTAACACGAAATAGATAACTCGTGTTAGTAGCAGTTGACCGTTGTTTGTCCATCAACTGTGGTAATTGATGTTCAAGAAGTGTATGAGTAAATTACCATCTGGGATCCTAATAAGATCAGCCTATTAGAAAAAACTAGTGTCCCAAAAAAGAGACACAGTCGTAACGATACGTGAGATAATATTGGCAGTTATCGTATTAACGTTTATGAGAATTAAGAAAACAAATATTCTAATTGTTGGATTTATCCTTGCCTTAACTGCTGTAATGGGCTTGTGGTTTTCTTGTTCCATTGATAGATGCGGGTTTTAGTTGAATGAGACATCATCAAATTCTAGTAATCATGTACTTGGTAAATTTTCTGTATGAGGTAAAAAAAAGACTCGGCCCTAACGATACGTAACGCATACTAACAGCCCTTTTTTTAAAATCAGAATTAATTTTTAGAAAATTATTTAATATCTAACTTTAATTTTTTGATCAAATTTCGTAGTGTCACTCCAATGCCTAGTATTAATGCTCCCAGTATTGCTCCCACATACAAAGACCAACCACTTGAAGCAGTTAAGAGATACATAATTGTTGCAAATAACATTGTAATTCCAGCAATAATCAGCAAATATGCAACTAATTTTGCAGCAAATACTACCTGTTCACGTTCCATGATTATACAAGAAAAGCCCTTTTTTAAATCAAAATTATTTTGGGTAAATTGCTATGAATTACCCTAAATCATGCCTAACGTGCGTGTCCATCAATTTTGTTTAGATATGACCTAGAAATCTTTATCATCTTTAACGCCCTAAAGGAACTATGCAAGCATTATGTTTGATTACAGTTAAACCTGGAAAAGTAGAGTTGGTAGTTGAAATATTAAAGAAAAAAAGAAAGGTGGTTAAACAAACAATGATAGTTACAGGTAGAGCAGATGTCAGTGTGATTTTAAAAGGTAGTATGAGTGAAATCAATCAAATGGTGATTGATTTTAAAAAAATTAAAGATATTGTAACTACAGAAACTCTAATTGAAGTGGAGGTAGATTTAGGATGGTAAGAGCAATAATTTTAGTAAAATCTCCAAAAAAACTCATATCAGTTAAATTAAAAAAATTAACATCCATTGTAGATTCGTTTCCAACAAGCGGTCAGTTTGACGCAGTTGCAATTATTGATGTAGAGCAACTAGTACAGATAAAAGAAGTGGTAAATAAAATTCAAAAAATTAGCGGTGTTGAACGAACTGAAACAATGGTAGAAGTTCAATAATTATAATTAAAAATTATTTTTAATTTAGAGTAATTGATTTAAGCAACTTTAAGCTATACTGTATGTGAATATCAAAAAAGTTGGAAATGTGATCTTAGCCGTCAAAGATTTAGACAAATCCATAAAATTCTACAATGAAATAATTGGATTGCCAATCAAAGACCAAAGAAAAACATGGGTAGATTTAGGCACTTCAGGAGCTTTGTTGAGTTTACATCCTGCATCTCTAACGGCTCAACACGTAGGCAGTTCAATAGAGAACGGAATAAGTCTAGGATTCATAGTTGGAGATTTAAAATCTGCACTTGAAGAGGTAAAAGCAAAAGGTGTTACGATTTATCGTGATATCATTGAAAAAGATGTAGGTAAAAATGCAGTGATTTTAGATCCAGATGAATATCTAATTTCATTGTTTGAGCCAACATATGAAGACCAGGATCAGCAAACTAGCGGATATCATGGATTTACACCAACATAGGTTGTTTTTATAAAAAACAATCCCAAAATTTTCTTTTTAAATTATACAGTATTAAATTATTTTTTTTATTTTTGAAACAAGTTGTTCGGAATTTTTCTCTTTAGGGTTAATTGAAACATAAAAAGTAACATTATTTTTATGTAAAATAATAATATTGGTTTTTGAATGTTTTAAAATTACATAATCTAATTTTCCAAGATCATTCTCGCTAGATTGTCTTAATGAAATTAATGTGGAAACTATGAAAAATTCATTTTTTATTTCTTCAGATTTTAAAAGAGGCTTAACATTTGGTTTTATTATGCCAGTTAAAGTTCGACCATATGCATTGATTACACCAACATATCTAACATGGTCAGATAATTTTAGAATATTTTGGCATTGTTTCTTGTAAGATATCACTGCATCTTGCCATTTATCTGCAGGAGTTTTTTTCATATCAAAAATTAAGCTAGGAATCTAATAAGGATTATCAATATTTTAAAATTAAATTTCTATGGATTGTGTCTATCAGACGGTCTGCTTTGTAATTTTTTTCTTAATTCCAAATTTTCTTTAACTAATTTATCATTTTGAGTTTTCAATATCTGAACAGAAGTTTTACTAGTAAATAGTGGATGTCCTGGTGGAACTACTGGGGAGTCTTTAGATAGTAATCCTGAAGCATAGTCTTGATACATTCTTTGAAATCCTTGGAGTTTTTGATTTACAGTTTCATTATGTTGTGTTAGTTGTGGTTTCATTTGATTATGGTTAACTGGTGATAACGGATGAGTTAATCCAGGAGGTAATCTTGGAAATTGTAATGCCATGTGAGGAATATTTGGATTTAATCCATAAAGGTCTTGTAAGTGTCTCATTACCATATTATCCATACTATCTGTCTAAATTTGGTATATTTGTGGCTTACTTTGGGCATTTGATATACTCTTTAGTCTAAAAATAGTAATTTTTGATCAACTTCAGTTGATCGTAGATCGTTATAGATTACCAATTTTGATCAGAGGTAATCATGATGGAATTAAAAAGATTTTGTTTAAGATGTAAAAAAAATATCAAAGGTGAAGAATTACACAAAATTGTAATGTTTGTGGTTCAAGAAAAATTTACAGAGCACCATTATGAACATATTGAATGTCCAGAAAAATTTACGATTTAATAGAAATTATTAAAATATTTTATTATCCTTTAAATCCCAATATCTGATAAATCTCACCAGTTGATCTAGAGCGATAGTTCCATTCATCATTTTTCCAAACTATTTTTTCAAAATCTTCTTGTAGTGTTGGATGTAGACGTTCACACACATCACTACCAATTAAAATCTGATTTGCTTTTGCCATATTTTGAATTTTTGCTGCAATATTCATTGCAGGTCCCATTAAATCTACGTGAGAGTTAATTTCATCTGCACCGTATCGGACAACAATATTTTGACCAAAATCAACTCCAATTTTTACCATTAAATCTGGATAATCATATTGATTTAGTATTGGATTAATTCCTTTTTGAATAACTGTGTTCATAGATTTTGCACAGTTAACTGCATTATCAGCTATAAGCAGCGAATTGTGATCTGCAACAAAATAGCCAATAACCGCATCTCCGACAAATTTTAAAACATACCCGTGGTGCTGTCTAATTACAGTAGCCATTTCTTGTGCAAAAGAACTAATTATAATTGCAATTTTTTCTGCAGGCATTTCTAAAGCCATGGTGGTTGAACCAACTAAATCCACATACAATACAACCATATCTAATTTAGAAAATACGTGCTTTCGAAGAAATTCTTCAGATTCATCTACCACTCCCGTATACTCATATCCTTTTTTTAAAGCACCCCAAACTCGTTTTTGAGTTTCCGTAATCATAGTTTCAGAATCTAATGTTTTTTCAGCATGCCTGCTAAGCAACATGTCAACTATTGCGTTGTTTTTTTTGATATTTTTGTTCTCAGTCATTTTTATCATCTACTCAAGGGGAAAATCAATTTTACAGAGGGTACATTTACCTCTATTGCCTCTATAGCCGTGATCATAATATTCAACAATCACATTATTGCAATTATTACACAGTAATGCTGATCCATCCATGACTAGAAATAAGAATTAATCTATTTAGAGATTGTTGAGTATTTGTAAAATATGCCACTATAATACAAATTCATACAAATAAGGATAATGAAGGTTTAAGGAGAGTAAAATTAGGAAAATTTTTGTGCGACTAGGTTCCAGATCACCAGATGAATTCATCAAAATACTAAATGAAAAAAACAAAGTAATACAAAATGAATTTTTAATAAAAATTCTAGAATTAACAAAAATGGTGGATGTCAAAGTTATGATGGGTGACTCAACAATTACAGAACAAAAAACATTTGATCCAAAACAAATTACAAATTATCTTGAAAAACTAAGCCAAAATTTAACTGATTGGTCACTTCAAGATGTATCCGTTACCAACAATGAAGATCTTAGAAGAATATTTACAAAATTTGAAATTAACGAAGGAAATTATTTGATATCAGGGCATATATCATTACAATTTCACGTATTATTATTCTACAAACCACTTCAAAGAGTAATTGATTGCCAAAAAGAATTAGCAGAAATTGTAGATAAAACAAAAAACAAAGAAACAGAACTATCTGATAACAGTGATCAATTTGTATTGAATAAATTAAAAGAAATGGGATACAAGGATTTTGATCACCAAAAACTATTTGAAGTATTTTATGAAGATGAAGAATTCAGTAAAAAAGTATATGAAGAAATTGAAAAAGATTCTGGAGAAGAATTTAAAAAATTGACAGAAAAAAAGAATGAATTGTTTAAGGAGTTAGATTCATTGTTAATTGAAACATATCAAACAAGTTCCGTGCTTATTGATGATACTAGGTTAGTCGGAGGGGAAGAAGGCGCTCTATGTACCCTGGATATAGAATTTATCAAAAATAGCAATCGTGAAGGACTATTTGATCCAAGAAAAATGTCAAGTATAGCAAAAGAGAATATTATAAAAAAATTAGGACAATTAGAAACTACAATTAAGGCATAAAATAATATTTTAATTTTAAAAAATTACGCACAAAAATTAAATAAATAATGACAATCTATCGATGAACTCAAATACGCCAGATAAGTAGCAACATCTCGAATGAATCCAACATATGATGAAATAGTAAAGGCAAACGCATTACGAGGTGATGAAATTAAGAAAACACCGTTAATTTATTCTCCAACTTTTAGTAGTTTCACAAATTCTGAAATATATTTGAAAGCTGAATTTAGACAAAAAACAGGTTCTTTCAAAATTAGAGGTGCATATTATAAAATTAAATCACTAACACAAGAAGAAAAAAAATATGGCGTGGTAGCAGCATCTGCAGGAAATCATGCACAGGGAGTTGCATTTGCATCATCATTAGAAAAAATTCCATGTACCATTGTAATGCCAAAAAATGCATCACCAGCAAAAGTAGCAGCGACAAGAGGTTATGGAGCTAATGTGATATTGCAAGGGCAGAATTATGATGAATCATATTCAAAAGCAAAAGAAATTGCAAAAGAAACTGGTGCCACGATAATACAGGCTTTTGATGATCCTCAAATTATAGCTGCACAAGGCGTCATAGGATTAGAAATTTTAGAAGACCTGCCAGATGTTGATGAAGTCTATGTTCCAATAGGCGGTGGAGGTTTAGCTGCGGGAACTGTAATTGCAATTAAAGAAAAAAATCCAAATGTCAGAGTAGTAGGGGTGCAATCAAAATCATTCCCGTCAATGTATGAGTCTGTAAAGCAAAATGTCCGAACTGCTGTTGGGGGTGGGAGTACAATAGCTGATGGTATTTCTGTAAGAATGCCTGGAGAATTAACATTTGAGATAATAAAAAATCTAATTGATGAAATTGTACTAGTAGATGATAATGAGATAACTAAAGCAATGTTTTTGCTCATGGAGCGAATGAAGTTTGTAGTTGAACCTGCAGGAGCTGTAGGTTTGGCTTATTTAATTTCAAAAAAACCATCCCCGGGTAAAAAAGTAGTCGTTATTTTGGCAGGAGGTAATGTTGACATGTATCTGTTAGGTCAAATAGTAGACAAAGGGTTAGCAGCTACTGGTAGGTTACTAGTTGTATCAATGATATTACCAGACAGGCCTGGAATTTTTAAAGAAATTGTAGATGAGATTGCTCTAGCCAATGTAAACATTGTAGAGGTGAACCACGACAGATTGAGTTCAAAAGTAAATGCAGGTTCTGTTACGGTAACACTTAGTCTTGAAACTCAGGGAAAAGAGCAGTCAGAGAAATTAATTGAAAAATTGAAAGAAAAAAATATTCAATTTAAATTATTAGGTTAATTATTTGAATTTATTTTTAGCAAATTTTGAAAGACCTTGTTTTTTCAATTCATCAGATTCTTTTATGACAGAATCATGTTGATCAGATTTATGCATTTTTAATTTTTTTTGTAAATCTGGAAATTCGTTTGCAAGTATTTTCATGGTGTATATTGCTGCGTTTGCTGATTTGTTAATTCCAACTGAAACAACAGGAGACCCAGAAGGCATTTCAGTTATAGATAACAATGAATCTAATCCGCCAAATGCAGAGAATTTTGAAGTGTCAGATTTTTTTGCATTCTTATCATTGTATACTAAAATTGGCACTCCGATAACTGGAATAATTGTATGTGAAGCTATCATGCCAGGTAAATGTGCCGCACCGCCAGCACCTGCAATAATTACTTTAAATCCCATCTTTTCAGCATGTTTGGCATATTCAGATAATCTGGCAGGTGTTCGATGTGCAGAGACTATTTGATCCTCGTGTTTAATATTAAATTGATCTAAAATTTCAGATGCACCCTGCATAATTCTACTATCTGAACTAGATCCCATAATAATCCCAACTAGTGGTTTTTTTGAATATATCAATACAATAGAAAAAGATTGAGAATAATTAACAATTTCGATTTAACTAAATAATATGAAAATTATGCAAAGTTATGCCACTTTTTTGCAAGCAATGTTCAGGTAGGAGATTACCTAAAGCAGTAATGCCTGAGAATAGGACGTTATGGTTATGTGAAAATTGTAAAAATTTTGTAGATTTAGAAGATTTCATAGTACGAGAAGCAAAAGAGGGGGAATACAATTCATCGCAAGAGGATTATAAAAAATGGGTTAAATCAATTCCACCTACTGAAGGCACTAAAGATTCATTTCGATACTAGAAAAAATTAAAAATTAAATTCAATTCCTAAAACTAATAATTGAATAAGAAACACCGTACCTAATATTACAGATCCTAAAAGAATTTTAATAATTTTAGACATTTTACATTAGATATTTTTAGTGCTTTTTAATGAATTCATCTATTGACAATAATTTTGGGAATTATAGGGGGCGGTCAACTTGGAATGATGTTAACAGAGGCAGCTAAAACAATGCCTGAACATATTTCTAAAGTAATAGTTTTGGACCCAAATCAAAATTGTTCAGCATCACTAGTTGGAGCAGAACAGATAATTGCAGATTTTAAAGATAGAGACGCAATTATAGAATTATCAAAAAAAGCAGACATAATCACATATGAAATTGAATCTGGCGATAGTGATGTCTTAAAATCCGTTGAAAGTAATTCACAAGTAAGTCCATCCCCTGAAACATTAAAAATAATTCAAGATAAATTATTACAAAAACAATTCTTATCAGATAATAACATTCCAGTTCCAGAATTTATTAAAATTAATGATTTAAATGATTTAAAAATTGGATTAGAAAAATTTGGTTTTCCTGCACTCTTAAAAGCACGAAGGGATGCATATGATGGAAAAGGAAATTATAAAATTGATTCTGAAAAAGATATCCAAAAAGCATTTGATTATTTTAAAGGAAATCCATTATTATTGGAAAAATTTATTCCGTTTGAAATGGAGGTCTCAGTTATATCTGCAAGAAATACAATGGGGCAAATTAAGTCATATCCACTTGTTGAAAACATACATGAAAAAAATATTTTACGTCAAACAATAGCTCCTGCACGAGTCTCAAAACAAATCATAGACGAAGCAGATCAAATTGCAGAAAAAACAATGTCAGTTCTAAAGGGTGCGGGGATTTTTGGAATTGAAATGTTTGTAACAAAAGAAGGTCATATTCTAATTAATGAAATTGCTCCAAGAGTACATAATTCAGGTCACCATACTTTGCAATCAGGGAAAACATCTCAATTTGAACAACATTTACGAGCAATTTTAGGCTTAGAATTAGAGAATACAGAATTAATTCACAATACTGTAATGTACAATATTTTGGGAAATTCAGATTTTGAAGGCGAGTATAAAAAAATAGATTTTACAGAAAAAAACATATTTTTAAAAATGTATGAAAAGAAAATTTCAAAACCATTAAGAAAATTAGGTCATTTGAACATAGTTGGAACAGATAATCAAACAATTGATGAATTGTTAAATGAATTATCACACATCAAAGATAAAGTAGAAATAAAATCCATCTGATTGGTTTTTATGTTGTGAGCAGTGAATTCTATCATGGCAATAAAGGCAGCAATGGTATTAACAGCAATTTCAATTATACTATTATCACTATACGGTGCAGATGTTGCAGTTACAATGAGTAGTGCAGATGATGAGGGATTTTTACCATTAAATGATATGCAAAGAGGAATTGGACTTGGAACTCCGGCAATAATTTTACCAATCATATCATTTTTCATTACACTTAAGGAAAAATCAAAAAAGTTGGGAGGGTTAATAATAATTTCAGGGATTTTAATTTTAATGGGCGGCTTAGCAATGATAGGAACTCCCGCACCAGAAGGTGTGGAAAGAAATCCTATAATGTTATTTGCACCAGCAATAATTCAAATTGTATTAGGTGCAATTAAAATAGTAAAAGCCTAGGAGGATTATTCTCATGCCAGTTTGTGTAAAATGCAGTAATGATGTAAAAAAAGTATATGATTGTGATCATACAAAATTTGAAGATTATTGTGTAGAATGTTATACAGAACTACACTATTACATAACAGAGAATAATTCTAACGAAGATGTTAACTGCTAGAGAAGTTGCAATTTACGCATTAGGTAAAACTGAAGGAGTTAATTCACTTGCAGAGACTTTGGGAAAGGGTATGGAGGATGAAAAGTATATTGAATCATGGAATAAAACAATAAAGTTGCTAGGGGTTGAAATGCCATTAGATGAACTAGAAACAATCTATAATGAATTTGCAAAGAAAATGGAAGAAATTGTTACTAACACAGAAACTACTGAAACAAAGAAAAAATGAGAAAATTTTGATATAGTCGATAAATGTGGAACTAGTAATTGAAAGCAATTATTTTAGCAGGAGGTAGAGGTAAAAGATTAAGACCAATTACAGATTATGTTCCAAAACCACTAATTTCAATTAAGAATATTCCAATAATTGAATGGCAAATAAAATATTTAAAAAAATATGGTGTTTCAGAAGTAATAATCTGCTCAGGGTATAAAGCAAAAATGATTGAAAATTATTTAGAAAATAAAAAATTAGGGATTAAAATAACTTTTTCAGTAGAAAGTAAACCTCTTGGAACAGGTGGCGCTATCAAAAAAGCAGGTAAAAAAATAAAAGATAATTCATTTATCGTAATTAATGGAGATATAATAACAAATATAGATTTAAAAAAATTATTAGAAAAAGAAAATTCAATAGCCTCAATTCAATTACGAACACAATTTGGAATTTTACAAACAGACGAAAATAAAGTAATAAAATTTGATGAAAAAAAAGAGATAGAAGATGTATGGATGAATGCAGGAATTTATCATCTTAAAAGAGAAATCCTAAAAGAATTGCCAGATGTAGGGGATATTGAAAAAACATTATTTCCAGATTATGCAAAAAAAGAAAAAATATCCACAGTAAAATTTAGAAATACAAAATGGCATTCAATAGATTCCTACAAAGATATTGAAGAGTGTTCACTAGTAATAGAGAAAATAATAAAATAAGATTTGGATGTTATGCGCCTGTTCGGTGTAATGTAACCATCATGTATGCCACTTCCTCAACAAATGATTCATCACTACTAGTAGAAGCATATTTTGTTGCATTGTGCCAAAATATGCTATTTTTTGCTGGTTTTTGAATAATACTTTGTTCTGTCAATATTGTTAATTCATAAATTATGTCATAATGATCTGCCTCAATCAAAATTAACCCATTGCTAAAACAGATACACTAGAATATCCATTAATCATACAATTTTCATGCGTATTGCATGTAGTTTAGGCTCATTACTTTCAGTGAAACAGGTTCTCCAATGTACAGAAATGTTATCTGAAACAAAAATTGATTCAGTGTGGATTCCTGAAACATGGGGGATGGAGAATTTTTCAATGTTGGGAGCCGTAGCAAACAACACTAAAAGTCAAAAAATAGGCTCATCAATTATCAATATCTATTCAAGAAGCCCATCAATGATTTCAATGGGGGCTGCAACTATAGATTTCCTATCGGACGGACGGTTAATTCTAGGGTTAGGAACTAGCAGCATACCGATAGTTGAAGATTTTCATGGAGTGTCATTTGAAAATCCAGTTCAAAGAATGAGGGAGTATGTGGAAATTATTAGATTAGCCCTAACAAAAAAACAAATTAATTATTCAGGGAAAATTTTTAATCTAAAAAATTTCACTCTGCTAATAGAGCCAAAAAGACAATCGATTCCAATTTACTTGGCAGCAATCAATCAAAAGATGGTAAATTTGACTTGGGAGGTTGCTGACGGAGTAATTTTCTATCTAAGACCAATAGATGAAATGAAGAAAACAATTGCAGAAATGCAACTGCAGAAAAAAATTGATGTGACATGTCAGATAATTACATGTGTATCAGAAAATTCAGAAGAGGCAATACAACGAGCAAAAAAAACAATTGCGTTTTATGTATCTGTAGGAAAAATATACAGGGAATTTTTAAAAAAAAATGGATTTGAAACGGATGTGACAAATATTTTTGAAGAATTTAAAAAATCAGGATTTAAATCAAATCATGAACTTGTAACAGATTCCATGTTAAAATCACTGTGCATATCAGGAACACCAAATGAATCCAAATTACAATTACAAAAATTTAGAGATGCAGGAATTGATCTTCCAATAATTCAATTTAATCCAATAGGCGATCCAATAGAATCATTTTCATTATTAAAAAAAACATTTTTTGGTGAATAATCATGTCTGAAGTTGGAATCATAGCATATGGGACAAGTCCATTTACAAAAGAAGATCACAAGATAGAATCCATGTTGCATAAATCAACAAATGATCTGTTCCAAAAAAATCCCAACATAAATAAAAATGAAATTGATGCAGTGCTAGTTTCCACAAATAATAATTCAAAATATTTATCAGCAGTATTATCTGAAATGGCTGGAATTCAGCCAAAAATAGCACATTCTATTGAAAGTTTATGTAATTCAGGCACAAATTCTATAGTTTCAGCATTTTCTTACATAGCATCAGGTCTTGCAGATATGGTTCTAGTTACAGGTGCTGAAAGATACGATAGTCCAGGTCAAATATTAGAATGGGATAATGCTAGAGGGGAATTCAAACATCCAATTTTTTGGGCGTCAATTTTTTCAAAAGCATACAAACAAGAATATGGAATTTCAGATAAAGAATTAGCAATAGTTTCAGTTAAAAATCATAAACAAGCACAAGAAAACCCAAATGCCATATCAAAAAAAACATACACAGTAGAAGATGTTATGAATTCTAAAAAATTAACAGAGGATCTAAGATTATTAAATTGTTCAAGACCATGTACAGGAAGTGCATCTATTTTATTAGCATCAAAAGACATTACTGAAAAATATACAGATATGCCAATATGGATTACAGGGATAGGTCAAAAGACAACATCTGCAGGATTCACAAAAAATACATCATTGACATCAATGGAATCAACTGTAATTGCAGGTCAATCTGCACTAAAAATGTCAAATCACAGTATTTCAGAAATTGATGTTGCAGAAGTGCATGATGCGTTTTCTGTTTGTGAGCCAATGGCATTAGAATCACTAGGATTTACAAAGCCAGGAGAAGGAATCAACATGGTCCAAAAATTACATGAAGAAGATAATTTTATGATCAATCCACGTGGAGGATTAATTGGTGCGGGACATCCACTAGGTGCAACAGGAATTTCACAAACAATAGAAATTGTACAACAGTTACAAAAAACTGCAGGAAATCGCCAAACAAACAATCCAAAAACAGGACTAATCCACAATATGTCAGCTGCTGCAACATCCTCAACGGTATTGGTCTTGGAAAAATGAGTTTTGAAGAAGAATTATCAAAAGGTCAATTTTATATTCCTGAATGTTTGGTATGTAAAAAAATAATTTGGCCACCGTCAGAATTTTGCGACAAGTGTAGTGGAGAAACATCATTAAAAAAAGGAGAATTTGAAGGTAAAATTATCGAATTTTCTAAACAAAATGAAAATTATTTTTGTGTGGTTGAATTTTTTAATTCAATGAAATTGATGGCTAAAATGACATCCATTCCAAAAAAGAATCAAACTGTAAAAATTTTAAAATGTGGAATAATTGATGGTAATTATTTTTTTCACATTACTGGAATTTTGTAAAAATGTAAGGGGTTTCAACTAATTGATCAAAAGTCCACACAGTTGGCAATGAGACAGTATCAATTACATTCAACTGATATTTCTCAATTAGAGCACTCCACCCTCCATTTGACAAGTTTCCAGACAATTGTCTTTGAGTATGAGTTCCTGCAAATACTACTCCAGTACTTGTTTTTAAATTAGTAATAAAATTAATTTTTTCAATGATGCTTGCTGCCAAAAGATCACCACCCATTTGTGGTAGACCTCCAATAAAAAATACAGGTGTTTTTAAATTTAATTTAGAATAATCAAACTCTAATGCATCAGCGCATTTAGGATTAAAATTTTGATTTGTTTGAGTACAGATTGTGTCTTGTAATCCCACCAACACATCATCTATTTCTATACTGTATGAATTAAATCCCAATATTTTTCCACAGAATGCAATCCTCCCATCACCAGAACCAATATCCACAAGTTCAGAATAACCCAATTCCTTAGCAATTAATGCCATTACATATGCAGACATTATCCATGTAGGATAAAACGGCTGACAACTAGACCCGTGCTTGATACTATTTAGCCAGTAATCATTGATATCGCCCTCATAGACAATACATGAAATCCCAGAAATAATTTCTTCAAATGAATTAAAGTAGATAGGATTTTTTTCGGCAAATGTATGTAGTTGTTTTAGATGATTTTCATCAATTGGAAAAGAATTTGATGCCTGAGAAGGGATAATTTCTTGAATATGTGCACTTCCAGCATAATTTTTTGCAAAATCCTGCTTAATTTTAACTAAATTCTGAACTAAATCATCCAACATTAAATTTCTAAAATATCGGGGTTTGATAAACTCATTGTAATTTATGATTGATTTTGTGATAAAATTTCTGCAATTTCTTGTTGTATACTTTTTAATTGATCAAGCGTGTTTTTTTCAACTTCTTTAATTTCTTTGATTTCAATATCAGTAAGATCCATCATTAATTCAAAACTTAGATGTTTAATGATAGTAAGATAAGAGTCTCTTTTTTCAAGTAATTTTTCAATGATTAAATCAGACAATGAGAATTATGATTTATTCAAGTATATACA
>LIAL01000020.1 GCA_001437625.1 Nitrosopumilus sp. BACL13 MAG-121220-bin23 | reverse complement strand
ATATAATTTAAAATTAAACTAGATTAAGGATTTATGACAGCTCGTCCAAGAATCTTTCTTGCTTTAAGATCATTCAATGCAGTATTTGCATCAGTAAGGGCATATCTTTTAGAAATGATTGGGTTAAGAATTCCTTTTCTTGCAAGTGCAAGTAATTCAACCATGTCAGTATAGTTACCAGTGTATGCACCTTGAATTGTAATTGATTTTAGAGGAATAGTTACTAAAGATAATTCAAAAGAACCACCAAATAAACCGACTAAAACTAAATTGCCTCTTTTTCTTAAAATAGTAAAATCTAGTTTTGCAGTAGGAGGATTATTAACAAAATCAACAACACTATCAGCACCCTTATCATTACAAATAGACATAATTTTTTCAGCAGATTGAGGATCCTTAGAATTGATGACAAAGTCAGCACCCATTTCTTTTGCAGTGTTTAATTTTTCATCGTCTAAATCAGCACAAATAATTTTAGCATGAGTTATAGCTTTAGCAATTTGTACACCCATTAATCCCAAACCACCAGCTCCAACAATAACAAGGAATTCAGGAGAATTTTGATTTGCTTTTTTAATTGCAGTGTATGCAGTTAACCCAGAGCAAGCAAGTGAAGTTGCAGCATCAGGATCAACTCCATCTAATTTTGCTAAATATTTAAAACTTGGAATTAAAGCATAGTCGGAATAACCACCATCTTGAAAAACACCCATAGATTTTGGAGCATCACATAAATTTTCATTACTGACTTTACATGCAGGGCATTCACCACATCCAATCCATGGAAAAACAAGTACTTGATCACCCTTTACAATACCTGAAACATTATTTCCAATATCTTCAACAGTACCAACAATTTCATGACCAGGAGTTACAGGATATTTTACACCTCTGTCAGTAACTTTCATAAATTTTCCATCGCCAAGATCATATCCACCTTCCCATAAATGTAAATCACTATGACATACACCCACAGAATTTACTTTAAGTAAAACTTGATCTCCTTCTGGTTTTGGAGTTTCAGATTCAGAAATAGTAAGAGGAGCATTAGGAGCAGTGATCCGTGCAGATTTCATAACAAAAAAAAATCATCTTTACAATATAAGAGTTGACTGGAAGTAAGAAAAAAGTAGAGTCATTAGATATTATTGAATAAGAGAAGAGTTATGCTGTGAGTGAATCTCAAACTCCTAACGGCATTTCTCAAGAACCAATTAATGTTTTATTTGATACAAAAGCAGTTGCAAAAAAAGACGTATGGGAGATAGATCTAATTCAAATTTTAAATTTGTTAACAAAAATTCTGGAAAAAGCAGGTACAAAAGATCTTAAAGTTGCAGGAATGGCAGCATTATCATCATCATTAATTTACAGAATGAAAGTTGAAAGTATTTTTGCATTGCAAAAAGCAGCCATGGATAAAAGACCAAGTTTCCAAAGAACAGATGTAGATATTGAATTAATTGACATTCCATACAGACATGAATCAACATATCCAGTGTCATTAGATGACTTGTTAGGATTACTGCAGAATCTTATAGGTACAATTGCAAATCCACAATCACGAAGAAATAGAAAATTAGAGATAGAGCCATTAGAGGCACCAGATTTTCAAGAATTTTTTATTTCACTAGAAAGTATTATTGGAAAGTATGAAGATTTAATCATGAAAAAAATTGCAAATACAGGGTTTGGACTACTGCAAAATATCATCGCAGAACTTGATCAAGTGGATTCAATCAGGTGTTTTTTTGCAGCATTATTTTTAGCAAGAGATCAAAAGGTAGATTTAGAACAACAAGATGATGATATCAAAATCATACTTATGAAAGAAGAGACAACAACGGAATAGAAATGGAGATAAATTTCTGTAACTAAATTTTAAAGGAGATACTAAAACATGGTCAAAATTGAAAATATGAAAGAGGCAACAGCAAGAATAGAAGCAGCTCTATATTCAGCAGGAAGGCCACTTATAATAGAAGACATCATAAGAGCATCAGGCACAGAATCTAAAATAAAAACATTAGAATTACTTAATGAAATTATTAAAAAAACAAAAAATGCATTCATAGCATTAGAAATAGCAATACTGCCAGATGGATCATATGTAATGCAATTGAAACCGGAATACAGTTCAACGGTTAAAAGATATGCATCAAAACCAGTTTTACCAAATGCAACACTAAAGACATTATCATATATTGCATATGCACAACCAATTGCATCAAAGCAACTTGTTGAAACTAGAGGATCAGGAGTTTATACACATCTAAAAGAATTACGACAGTTAGATTACATTACTCATCAAAATGTAGGTAGATTGAAAATTTACACAACAACAGAAAAATTCCGAAAATATTTTGGAATTCAAGGTGATGTGGAAGATCTAAAATCAAGGTTGTTTTCTAAAGTAAGAAAAACAGCAGGTAGAAATGAGATAAAATCCACACCGCAAATAATAACAGAAATAGAATAGATGTATTTTTGATTTAAGGCTAATTTTTGGCGTTTTGTATAAATTAGAGTAATTCATTAAATTTTTTGTGAGAAAATCAGTAGAAAATCTAGCAACCAGTAAGATAACTGGAGGACGAAGAAAGCCACTTAGAATTAGAAGAAAATATGAAACTGATAGATATCCAAATGAAGCAATTAACGGTGCACAAGTAACAGTAACAAGAAGAGTTAGAGGTAACAATAACAAAGTTGCTTTAAAATCAATTGATTTTGTTAATTTATCAACAGGAGATGCTAAAGTCATCAAAACAAAAATTATTAAAGTGATAGATAATGCTACAAATAACGATTACAAAAGAAGAGGGATAATCAGCAAAGGAGCAATTCTTCAAATACAAGAAGGTAAATGCAAAGTTGTGTCTAAACCAGGGCAATTAGGAATAGTCAACGCAGTTTTACTAAAAGAATAAAATGAAAGATTACGAGCACGTCGTAATATGGTTGGATTATTTTAATAAAAATTTAAAAAGATCAATGGGAAGGAGATTAGGATTAGAAAAATGTGTTTATGACCCATCATTAAAAGAATTAATGGATGCAACAGTGTCAGCAGGATTTGAAATAACAGAATCAGACGACAAAGTAAGATTTCCAAAAAGACCGTTTGTCAGGTCAGGATATATTGTGTTACCAAAAGGATCACATAAGACAATTATTCTTAACAAAATTTCACAAAAACTTACTTCAAAAAGAGCTAAACAAACAAAATAAAATCTATTCTAGCTCTTAGCTAAAGTAAAGTTGACAGAAGTACATGATAGAGTGATCATTTCTAGTATTATTAATTGCAGGAGATAGGCGAAATAATGCACCTAGCCAGTAGTGGCAGAGTGATCATTCAACTATCAAAAGAATTAGTTGAAGGGCAAATACTCTGTGACGATAAAGGAACTAGAGTTGCAAAAGTAATGGAACTAATTGGTCCAGTAAAAAGACCGTTTGCGTCAGCGACGTCTTTAACAAATAATATAAATAAATTTATTGGAAAAAAGCTTTTCATGTTTGAGCAATCTACTGCAACTACACCAAAAAAATTTAGGAGAAATAGAAGATGAACATATTACAAAACCAAAATTGTCCGGAATGTAGATCATCATCATTAATAGATGACATGCAGAATGGCGAACTAATCTGTTCTGGTTGTGGAATAGTTGTCGACGATCAGATTGCAGATTGTGGTCCAGAAACAATAAGTTCGAATCTCGAAGATAAAATGAAGCTTGCAAGAGCAACAGGGCAAACAACCTATTCTCAACATGATTTGGGAATAACAACTGAGATTTCAATTAGTTCAAAAGACTTTAGTGGAAAAACTATCAACCATGAAGTTAAAAACCAAATGAATCATCTCAGAAAATGGCAACAAAGAGTAAGAGTATCTACACCAAAAGAAAGACGACTTGCAAATGTTTTAGCAAAGATGGGCGAAACATGTGAAGCACTTAATCTTTCAAAAAACGTGTTAGAAACTACTTCAATGATATACAGGAATTTAGATGGACACATAGATGTCAAAGGAAAATCAGTAGTTTGTATCACAGCAGCTACAATTTACATGGCATGTAAACAATGTGACGTAGTAAGATCATTAGAAGAAATTTGCCGAGGAATTGTTCCAGGAAAAGATGTAAAATCAAAAACAAAACTTGCAGCAAGATATTATAGAACCATGGTAATGGAAATGGGCTCATTAAAAGCTCCAGTACTAACCATGGACAAATACATCTCAAAGATAGCAAACATGACACAGACGGAGGTTAGAGTAGAAAGATTAGCCTTAGAAATTGCTGAAAAAACAAAAGATAACAGTATTTCAGATGGAAAATCACCAAACGGAATTGCTGCAGCATACCTGTATGTTTCATCAGTACTACTTGGACAAAATATTCTACAAAGAGACGTTTCAAGTGTTGCAGGAGTTACAGAAGTTACTATCAGAAATAGATGTAAGGAGATTCTAACAAGTCATAAACTCAAAATTACATTGAGACCATCTCTGGCCAAATGTTAACACATATCCCCCACCCCTTTTCATTTTATTATTAAAAATATCAATTAGGATTAGCTAAATTTCGTCGGTATTATATAGAGAATCAAAAATATTTTAGATATGGTAGTATTAGAAATTATAGACCTACACGTGTCAATAGGAGATAAAGAGATTCTCAAAGGAGTTAATTTAAAGACAAATCCAGGAGAAGTACACGCCATTATGGGACCAAACGGTTCAGGAAAAAGTACACTAGCTTACACATTACTTGCACATCCAAAATATCAAGTCACTAAAGGAGATATTCTATTAGATGGTGAAAGTATACTAGGATTAACAGCAGATCAAAGAGCAAAAAAAGGATTATTTTTAGCATTTCAATATCCAACTGAAGTTTCAGGTGTAGGATTTTCTCACTTTCTAAGAACTGCATATAATTCTCTAAGTAAAGCAATGGATGGAGACGATAGAGAAGTATTCATCACCGTAAGAGAATTTCAAAAATACCTTAAAGAAAATATAGCTAAAGTTGGATTAAGAGAAGAATTTCTTTCAAGATATCTAAATGAAGGTTTTTCAGGAGGAGAGAAAAAACGTGCAGAGGTATTGCAAATGGCAGTTTTAAAACCTAAAATTTCAATTTTAGATGAACCAGATTCAGGATTAGATATTGATGCAGTTCAATCAGTTGCTCAAGCAATCAGTAAAGTTTCAACAAAAGATGCAACAGTAATTATAATTACTCACTATGCTAGAATTCTAAATTTCTTAGATAAATTAGATTATGTACATGTATTTGCAGAAGGTAAAGTACTACAAACAGGAGATGCATCTCTTGCACAAAAATTAGAAGCTGAGGGCTATGAATGGGCTTTAGAAAAAACAGCATAATTAAATTTAAAAAGAAAATTTTTAAAAAATATTGATTTACAAAGTTCAAGTAGAATTTTCTAAAGATTTCTTAAAAATTGAAGAAGATTAAATTCGTATTGGAATTAAATCAAAACCAATCAAAGGAGAAGCAAATAAAGAAATTATTAAAAAAATTGCAAAGCATTTTGCAATATCCACAGTAGTAATACAAATTAAATCAGGTCATAGATCTAAAGAAAAAATCATAGAAATATCCCAGTAGGTAAAATATTTTATTTAAATAGGGTTTTAGAAATTAAAAATTATGTCAGAAAATAATGAACAGTATTTTTTTAATTTCTCATTTTTCAAAGTTGATCCAAAATGGAGATGGATGGCAGATTTAGCAAAAGAAGAATCTGCAAAAGAAGTAGAAAATATTATTAAAAATTCAAAAATAATGTTTAGAACATATTCAAATTTAGGACTAAGAGATGATGCAGACTTTTTATTTTGGTTTGCGGCACCTACAGTTGAAGAAATTCAAGCAGTTATTGAAAAATTATACAAAACAGTATTTGGAAAATATATCATCCCATCAAGAACATATTTGTCGTGTACAAGACCATCACTGTACGTAAAAGACCAAAAAACTTTAGGTTTCATTACAGGTGACAATCCAAAAAAACATGTTATAGTTTATCCATTTACAAAAACGAGAGAATGGTATCTTCTACCAAAAGAGAAACGTCAAGAAATTATGGATGAGCACATAGCAGTTAGTAGAAAATATCCACAAATAATACTCAATACGACATATTCATTTGGAATTCATGATGAAGATTTCATGCTAGCATTTGAGGTAGATGATATCAGAGATTTCCAAAATCTAATAATGGATTTAAGAGAAACTCAAGTTTCAACATATGTAGAAAATGATATTCCAATGATTGTATGTGTGAAAAAAGACATTATTCCATTAATTACAAGTTTAGGATAAATATCTAAAACAAGATTGTAATGATACAAATCTTGGATAAACATAAATGATGAAATTTGAATAAATAAAATAGAAATGACCAAATTGGAAGGGGAGAGAAGTTGAATTATAATAAACTAGGAAAAACAGACATCAAAGTATCAGAATTAGGATTTGGTGCATGGTCAATTGCATTAGATTGGTGGGGCAAAAAAATTGAAGAAGATGAAGCAAAAAGAATGCTTAAAAAAGCATACGATTTAGGGATTAACTTTTTTGAAACTGGCGATATGTATGGAAAAGGATTAAGTGAAAAACTCATCGGTGAAGTTTTCAAAGATATGAGAGATGAAGTTGTCATATCTACCAAATATGGATATGATTTCTCAGAAGTTGAGCAAATAGGACACAAGGAATTACCTCAAAAATTTGATGAAGATTTTACACGAAAAGCATTAAGAGAGAGTTTGAAAAGATTACAAACAGATCATTTAGATATGTACGGATTACACAATCCAAAATTAAATCACATTAGAGATAATTCAATTTTTGACGTACTTGATAGTTTTGTTGCAGATAAATCAATTAGAACATATCAAGTGGCTTTAGGTCCTGCAATTGGATGGACACAAGAAGGAATGGAAGCAATGGAAAGACCAAATGTAAGTGCAGTTCAAACAGTATACAATATTTTAGAACAATCACCAGGCAATGAATTAATGAAAAAGGCAGAAGAAAAAGATGTTGGAATTCTTGTCAGAGTTCCAGAAGCATCAGGGATACTAACAGGAAAAGTTAACGCTGAAACAAAAATTGATGAAAAAGATCATAGATCAGTAAGAAAAGGAGAATGGGTTAAAGCATCATTAGCAAAAGTAGAAGTGCTCAAACCAATAGCAGAAAGAACAGGCTTAACCATCACAGAATTATCAATGAAATTTATCATGTCAAAGAAAGGGTTTGCATCAGTGTTCCCCACAGTAATTAGTGAAGAAGAAATTGTAAACTATGTTGAAATGACTAAAGGAGGATATGTTTCAGCATCAGATATGAAAGAAATTGAAGAAATTTACAATACATGGCCATCCTATGAATTAAAATCAACATCACAAACAAACTAATTTGTAAATGGATACTCCAATAAATTCAAAAAGAACTATAGAAATCATTGAAAGAATGAAACTTGCCAAAATTGGCAAATATAAAAAATGGCAATTAATAATTAAAAAAATTAAAAATGATCAAATTTTAAATCCAGAAGAATTAAAATATTATTCAAATTTAACTAGAATTTATAAAAATTTAAGTGTTACAAGTAGAAGTAAAATTTATCATACAAAATTATCATTAGAGGATGAAAAACCACCATGTAAAGAATGTGGAAAAGATTCCCTATACTATTGTAACATGAATGATCAATATTTTTGTAATATTCATGTTGTAGGGCACGATAAAAATGAAATCTAAACAGTAGGATCGTCTAAACTAAATGAATGTTCAACAAAGTATTCAACTCGAGTTTTTTTAAATTCACGAGAACTGAAAAGAATTTTGTATTCACTAACATTAATTTGGTTTTGAATAGTTTTAGCTACATCATATGCTTCATCATGGGTTTTACAATGAATCATTGAAAATACATTATATGGCCAATCGTCATAGGTAGGGCGCTCATAACAATGACTAACTTGAGGAAATGATCCTAATGTTTCTCCAACAGAAGTAATTCTATCCTCAGGAACTTTCCAGACAATCATACCATTTGCAGTAAATCCAACTTGTCTATGTCTCAAAATAGCTGCAAATCTTCGCATAACACCTACATCCTCATAGTGTTTCATTTTTGTAAATACTTCATCTTCAGTAATTCCAAGATTTTTTGCAGCCTTTACAAATGGTTCATCAATAATTTCCATATCTTTTTGTAATTCACGGATAAAATCTTTATCTTGTTCTGTAGGATTAAATTCAATATTTTTAATTTCTTTTTTTTCTTCAGTTGGTGCAATGTCATGTTTCTTATCATCTACCAAGTCAAGCTTTACACCTATTTTGAATAATTGTAAAGTTGGAAGCATTCTAACTTTTTTAATTCCTTTTAGAACATTAAATTTTTTAAGTTCATCATTTAGATCAGCACCAGGAGGTACAGCTAAAGTGAACCAGAGATTAAACTCGTGGTCTCGTTCATAGTTATGACTTACACCAGGATGTCGATTAATTTGACTAGCTACATGATCCAATTCATCATGTTCAATTTCCATTGCAACCAACGAACTAGTATAACCAAGTTTTCGAGTATCAAAAATTGCACTCAATTGTCTTAAGACACCAATTTCTTTAAGATTTTTTAAAGTTTCTTTGATAATTTCGGGAGTAGTATCAAATTTTTTTGCAATAGCGTCAAAGGGTCTAGTAACTAGTGGAAACGTCCATTGAATTTCATTTAGAAGTTCCTTATCAGATTTACCTAAAGAAGACAATAAGTGAATTAATCTGAGATTCAATTAAAAATGTAGCTAGTATTTTACACAGTGATTTTTAATACATAAATAGAAACTGGAGTGTCTTGGATCGATGATAATAAATCTAAATCTTGAAGGTAAAAAAATCATTGTCGTTGGAGGAGGAAATGAGGCTGAAAAAAGAATAAAATCAATACTAAATGAAAAATGTGAAATTACAGTCATTAGTGATTCTGTAAATACCCAGATTTCAAAATTAGTAAAAACAAAAAAAATTAAATTAAAAAAACAAAAAATTGAAAATATAAAATTTATTTTAGAATTAAATCCAGATTTAATAATTACAACTACAAATGATAAAAAAATTAATCAAAAAATAATTAATCATGCAAAGAAGAAGAAAATAATAGTATATAGTTCAGATAATCCTGAAGATAGTGATTTTTCAAATGCTGCAATTATTGATTTTAAAAAAATGATTCAAGTTGCAATTTTCACTGGAGGTAGGAGTCCAGTAATGTCAAAAAAGATTAAATCAAAAGTTGAAATTGTACTAAAAAAAGTCATTTCAAAAGAAGACATCGCTCAAATTAAAATTCAAAAAACATCACGAAAAATAGCTAAAGAGGTAATTCATAGCCAATCAGAACGAAAAGAATGTCTACGCAGTATCATGACTGATAATCGTATTGATCAGTTAATAAAAGACGGTCAGATAAAAAAAGCTGAAAAGCGAGCCACAGAGATAATAAAAAAATGGAAATGAAACAAAAAATTATAAATGCACGTGTAACTTTTCGTAACTCACCAATCCATATTTTAGAAAAATTTACAATTAAAGATGTAGAAAATGCATATCAACAATTTAAAAAACATTCAGAATTAGATGAATGTGTAATAATTCAAACTTGTAATAGAATTGAATTATTTGCAAAATCAAAATCAGATAATATAGATAAAATTAAAAAAACATGGGCAAGTATAACTGGACTGGATGAAGAAATATTTAATGAAAATGTAGAATTTGTAGAAAATCAGGAAGCGTTACATCATCTACTAAAATTAACTTCAGGCTTAGATTCAATGGTATTAGGTGAAGAGCAAATTTTAGGCCAAATAAAAAATGCCATAACGTCAGCTAGAGAAGTAAAAGCATCAGGTCAACACCTCAACACATTGTTTGACAAGGCAATCAAAATGGGAACTAGGATTAGAAATTCTAGCGGAATTGGCAAAGGTGGCATATCAGTAGGGTCAATGGCAGTAAAGCTTGCAGAAGAAAATATTGATGAATTAAAAACAAAAAAAATTCTGTTGATTGGAACTGGAGAAGTATCAACGTTAGTTGCAAAATCATTACAAAGAAGAGGGTATGCATTTAACGTCACAAGTAGAACTATTGGAAGATCAGAAACGTTCTGTGAAACAATGGGAGGAAATCCAATTAAATTTGAAGAAGTACTTTCTGGATTTAATAAATATGACATAATATTTGTTGCAACAACGGCACCATATTTTCTTGTAACACAAGAAAGAATTACAGATGCTATGAAAAATAAAAATAATGGAATGATGATACTAGATTTATCAAATCCAAGAACAGTAGATGAAAAAGTAGCAACTATTGGAGGAGTTAAACTGATGAATTTAGATCAAATTGCAGAAATGGTTGAAAAAAACATGAATGCTAGATTAAACAAGGTAAAAACAGTTGAAAATATAATTAGAGAAGAAGTATCAGTATTAGAAGCCTCAATGAAAAGATTAGATGCAGAACCACTTGTAACAGACGTATTCAAAAGTATAGAGAATCTTAGAGAAAAAGAATTACAAAAAGCATTACAGATGTTGGGCGAGAAGGATAAAAGAAAAATCAAAATTATCGAAGAATTGACAAAGGCAGTTGTAGAGAGCATTGTATCGACTCCAATGAACAATATTAGAAAAGCTTCAGAACAAGGCGAACCAGACGTAATAGAATTAGCAAGTAGGCTTTTTGACTATAAAAAACAAAATCAGGCAGACTAGGATTATATTTTAGCTAGAATTAATTTTAAACATGTCATTTCCAACTAAACGTCTTAGAAGATTAAGAATCTCAGAAAAAATGAGAGAGTTAGTTCAAGAGACCACATTAACACCCAAAGATTTTATTTGTCCAATATTTGTTCAAGAAGATCTTAAAACAAGAATCAAAGTTGAATCAATGTCAGAAATTGAAAGACTGCCATTAGAAGATGTAAATGAAGAAGTAAAAACAATCATAGATTTAGGAATTCCGGCAATCATGTTATTTGGAATTCCAACACAAAAAGATAAAGTAGGAAGTTCAGCTTTTGATGATAAAGGTATTGTTCAAAAAGCAATTACTCAAATCAGAAAAGAATTTGGTGATAAAATAGTAATCATGGCAGATGTTTGTTTATGTCAATTTACATCTACAGGTCATTGCGGAATTATTCAAGGTGATAAAATTGATAACGATAAAAGTTTGGAGATACTTGCAAAAATTGCTATTAGTCAAGCTAAAGCAGGAGTAGATACAGTATCACCATCTGCAATGATGGATGGTCAAGTGGCTGCAATAAGAAAAGCTCTAGATGATAAAGGATTTACAGACGTTTCTATAATGTCACATTCAGCAAAACACCGTTCAAATTTCTATGCACCATTCAGAGATGCTGCAGAATGTGCACCAAAGTTTGGAGATAGAAAAACATACCAAGTTCCATTTACAAATGCAAGAGAAGCAATGATGGAAGTGGAAACTGACATCAATGAAGGAGTGGATATTGTAATGATTAAACCAGCATTAGCGTATTTGGATTTAATTGCAGAGACTAGAAGAAAATACAATATTCCAGTAGCAGCTTATAGTGTTTCTGGAGAATATGCATTGGTGAAAGCTGCATCACAATTAGGATACGTAAATGAAAAAGAGATCACACTAGAAATTCTTCATTCAATTAAGAGAGCAGGTGCAGATATGATAGTTACATATTTTGCAAAATCAGCATCAAGATTTCTTCAAGAATCATGAGAAATGACGAACGATTTGAAATACAAAGAGCATTTGACTTATTGCCACATGTTGTAGGAGCAAGTTGGGCAACAATATGGTTTAGAATGCAAGGGATTCGAAAACCAATGAGAGAAGAATTTAGAGAGAAAACATTAGAATATCTAAAAATTATTGAACCAGTTTTTGACGCATACCCAAAAAATGAAGATTTTGCAGAAATTTGTAAATACATAGAATCTAGAAAAAAACTAGAATATGAAAAGATAATTTTAGGTGAAAATAATGAAATAGAAACTAGATACGACAGATATGTAGATTATGGTTAAATTTCATTTTTTAATTGTTTTAAAAATTCCTTTAACACTTTAGTTCTTTTTTTAGCCTCAATTTTACCAGATTTTGTATTCATCATAAATTCTAGTTTGAGTAATTTATTGAAAAAATGATCAATAGCCCAAAGATTATCATCAGGATTTCTTTTAGCACAAAAAGGATCATCTATGTTGTAAAAAGGTCGATTAAGAGAACCACTAGTAGCAAAAACTCTTGCAATCCCTATAGAACCTAAAGCATCCAACCTATCAGCATCTTGTAATATTTTTCCTTCAAGGGTTTGAGGAATTTTATTTTGAGAAAAACTATGATCAGCAATAGCATCAAAAATAATTGTAATTTCTTTAGGAGTGAAATCATATTTTTTTAAAATTAATTTTGATTTTTTTGCACTATCTATGGAAGAAAATTTAGAGCGTTTGCTAGATTTAGGGTATGAAACAATATCATGTAATAATGCAGCACTAAGAACCAATTTTTGGCTTGCTTTTTCTTGTTTGCTTATTTTTTGAGCATTGTTGTAAACTCTCATGACATGTTCAAAATCATGAGCAGGATCATTATCCATCATTTTAATTACTTCATTTTTTATAGAATCAAGAACTTTCATTTAGAATCTCCATATTTTTGGCTTGACAAATTTAATTTTCCTTTGTGTTAATAATACGGTCCAATTAATACATGCAAATAAAATAATTAATCCAATACCAATACCATCAATTAATAAAATTCCAGTAAGACGATCCTCAAACATTTCTAAAAACGGAGTTAAAACAGCATTACCAAAATAGATCATTAGAATATATGAAATAGTCCTGCCAAACCAAAATCCAATATAGATACCAGTACTTTTTGCACGCATTAGACCATACGTGATAAATAAAATATTACTTGGAAGAGGTGTTGCTCCAAACAAAAAAGATGCAATCAGATAACCATATTTTTTCTTATTCAAATAAGATCCAATCATATCAAGATTAGTTTTCTGTTCTTCTCCAACAAATTTTCTAAATAACCCACTAATTCTTTTTAGAAAAAATCTGCCAATAGTGGCACCAGTAGCACCCACTACAGCAAGAAGTAGGATATTCAAGGTAGGGTCAAGAAGGTAGAAAGATGTTAAAACTATCCAGCTAGGGGGCATTAAGATCGGTGATGCATTTACAGCAATTAATATAAGAAAAATTCCAAAATAGGAAAATTCTCCAAAAAATTCAAAAATATCCACTATCATTGAAAAATTATACAACTATTTTGTTTCTAAACCCTTGGATTCATGTTTGGTCGCTAAATAATATTATAATGATCTAAAAAATTCAAAAAATTACATGTTTCTAAAAATATTTGTCATGTTTCATAATTAATAGGATCAATCATGCAATATCTTTATAACTAATTTATGCATAATTTATGCATGTCAGACCTAATTTGGAAGTGTTTTAGATGTAATTTATCATTTAAAGATGATAATTTAGCAGGAATACACAAAAAAATTTCAAATCATTCAGTAACTAAAGTAAAAACAGTAGTTGCATAATTTTTACAATTAATCTTTTGAACGCATTATTAAGAAATAAGATAATAGTGCAGAGGGTGGGATTTGAACCCACGAACTCCTAAGAGAAGGGATTTCCTATATTATAGATCTTGAGTCCCTCTCGGTTGACCAGGCTTCGATACCTCTGCAACAACACTAGATTATCCTGATATTTTTTATTTACTATTACAATTATTCAATCATTTTTTTAGAAATTTTTTAACAAAGCTTATAATCGAAAGGGTTATTGAAAAACACATGTCAGAATCAATACCAATTTCAGAAGCAAAGAAAACCAAAAGTGGTGTCAATGTTGAAGCTGAAGTTATTAGTAAAACAGAACCAAGAACAGTAAATCTCAAAACAGGCGGAACAGTAGAAGTCTGTGATGCAGTAATATCTAATGCTGATGGAACTGAAGAAAACCAAATGAGCCTCACATTGTGGGGGGACGATATCAAAGCAGTTAATGTCGGAGATAAAGTTGTCATAGAAAATGGTTACACAAATGAGTTTAAAGGCGTAGTATCTCTAACCAAAGGAAAGTTTGGTAAGATGACTGTCAATCCTTAATAATTTCTATTATTATCTAATTTATTTTTTAAATCTAATAGTATTAAGATTATGCCAATCAGTATAAGTATAATTCCAAGTATAACTAAAAATCCTGAAATTATTAGAGGTAAAATCATATCCATCACAGGAGAATTGGGATTTGAAAAAGCATCGGAATTTTCAGGATCTTCAGAAAACATTACCACAACATCAATTATATCAGTACCAGTATTTTCAATTTGAAAATTTAGTGTATTAGATTGATCAATTATAGTTGTTGTGAATAAAATAGAATCATTTTGAATGAATTCCCCATAGGAATCACCAAAAATATTTGAAATTTGTATGTATAACATGTCACCATGTTGATAATCAATTATTTGAATTCCCCATAACAGAGGAATATCAGATAGAGATGTAGTGTAAGAAGTATAAATTATATCTCCAGGCATAATTTGAAAAGGTTCAGAAACATCATCAAACATTCCTTCAAAAAGAGAAGATACCAAAAAAGTTTCATCTTGTGAAATATCAGAAGGGACACTAGAAATTGCAATTAAAAATGAAATTAAGATCAAACTAAAACCAGCAAGTGTAATTATAGGTCCAGATTTTTTCATGTTAAAAATTAAAGATAATATTAATTATTTGAGAATACATCAGTTGATAGAAAAAATTTAACGTCTAGTTTTCTTTGCTGGTTTTCTTTTAGCAATAGTTTTCTTTGCTGGTTTTCTTTTAGCAATAGTTTTCTTTGCTGGTTTTCTTTTAGCAATAGTTTTCTTTGCTGGTTTTCTTTTAGCAATAGTTTTCTTTGC
>LIAL01000019.1 GCA_001437625.1 Nitrosopumilus sp. BACL13 MAG-121220-bin23 | reverse complement strand
TACTTTCTTTTTTTCAAGAATGTTATTTCTAAAAGATTCCTTTTTCTCATGTTCCTCACATACTAACCATTTTTCTTCACTTCCAAAACCCATATCATAAGTCACAATGAATCCTTCTTTTTTATGACAACATTTGTTAACTATCATGGTTTCTGATGTAGTTGAAGTTTCATCATAAGATTTGAACCATTCTGGATTTGAATAAACATCCTTAACAATTTCTTCAATCTTGATTGCATTGCTGGATTCTTCAATAATTTGTGCGATGTTACTCATTGTTTCTGAAGTACGAGTATCGAGGTTACCTGCAGTTGATTCTTTGATGATTTTAGATATTCGAATTAATGTATTTTTTGCTGAAATAGCCCTATGAATTAGTCTCATATCTGGTTTAGTTTTTTGCACTACTCACTATGGTGTTTCAATAAAATAAACATGATCCTTGCTCTCATATTGAATATGAGTGACAACATAATGAAAAATATCTTTAGATTTTTTATTTTATTTTAAAAAAGAACTTCCTGAATCTGCAGCTCTTTTGATTTTAGGTCTAGTTTTTGATAAATTTCTATATTGGTTATTTTGAAAAATTATTAATCTACCTATAAACATCAAAAAATATTGGCTCAAACTGATGAAGATTTTCAATTAATTTTAAAAACCTTTGAAATTAGCAAAAAAACAATTTTAGATGAAATTAAAAAATTACAATATAATCTTAGAACTGAGACAAGGTCGAGGTCACGGTCAGGGTCTTACAAATTAACTATACGTGCAAAAGATTTGTTTAAACATGTTCAGGCTGAGATTGATAGAGCCATGATTGTTATGGTTGAATTAAGAAATCAAGAATTATTAGAGTTAATTCCACATACAACTGTAAACCGAAGATTACAATCAATTCAAAAAATAATGAATACAATATTCCATGGATTAGATAAATTTGATGATCAGGAAATAATTCAAGAACATTTTCAATTTCATATTGAAAAAATGAATGCAGTTTTAGAAGACGAATCTTGAAATATTAAAAAATAAATCTAAAATACAGATAATTCATCTATCTCATAAGTTAAGATATCGTGTTGAATCTTCCAATCATTTTTGATGTTTACTATATTTAGATGAGCCTTTTCATACATGAATCATTTTGGCATATTTTTTGAAATAATCTGAGAATAATTCTAGGTGGTCAAAACTGTATTTACCGAATTTGTAACAAGAAATGTTATTCCAATTACAGTAGCACTAATTATCCCTGCAACTACGACAATTGTCCATTTAATTATATTCATACAACACCTTTCAATTTTTCAAAGTTAAATGTTTTGAAACTTATGATTTTTTCTACTGCGAGGTGTGAATTCTTGGCACAGTGAGTTTTTTTAGTGTAATGTCTACCAGATTAACATGGTTAATTCGGATCAAGATCCTGATAAATATGAAATAATATCTATTGAATCAAAAATTAGAGAGGGTGTTTTTCATAAAGTCGTTAAAGACTTGGAAACCGGAAAAGCTGTTTCTTGTTCTTGCAAATGTTGGAGTAAAGGAAAAAAGCAATGTGCTGCCATGAGAACCATTAATTAAAAAAATAACTGTTTTTTCTTTTAAAATAATTAAAAATCTGTGTGTTCTGATGATTGATAATAATTGAATACACTGTGTTATGATAAATTGAATCTAAATTACCTCTTGAAAACTGAATTCTAAACTTCAAATCTACTCGTATTGAAGAATTTAGACAGGCGTTCAAACCTTTACTTCTAATACCTTTTCTGATGCTACCATCATTAAGTTTAAACTTACTTCACGTTTGATGTTTATTATGGCTAGTGACACTCAAGTAAAAATTGAAAAATCAGAACTTTCTACTGGTGAATTGATTAGCTATTTTAGAGAAAAATGTTCAATTTGCGCCCATCATCGAATCATGCATAATGATTTAGGTAAATGTGAGGGAGTGATGAATAAACCATGTACTTCTGGTTGCGATAAATTTAATGCCGAATAATCTTTTTTAATCTTTAATTATTTTTAATTCTTTAATATCAGATACATGTTAAATTGCTGATGAGAGATTTTCACCCTGACGATGATATAGCTTTTCCTAAAGGATATGTTCCTGAATCAACTCCTGATGACTATGATCCTGGAATTCCAAACCAATTACTTGATTTTATTTTAAGGTCTGAATCTACTGAAGTAATTGATACTGATTTATTTGCTGTTATGAAAAAACGACGCTCTACTAGGAAATTCTCTGATAAACCTGTTGAAACTATAAAAATTGATAAAATAATTGCGGCAGCTGATACTGCTCCATCTGCTGGTAATTTTCAAGGATTTGAAATATTTTATATTAAAAGTCCTGAAAAGAAAAAATTACTAATTGATGCATGTAATCATCAATCTTATGCTGATGCTCCTGTAGTGTTAGTTTTTTGTAAAAATCCTTCTCGCGTAAAATTTAATTTCTCCCCATACATTCTTAGAAAATTTGCTATTCAAGATGCTACACTTGCAGCTGGGTATTCTCAACTTGCATCTCAAGCTTTGGGATTAAGTTCTATTTGGATTGGAATGTTTGATGAACAAAAAGTAATGGATATACTTGAAACTGATCTAGTTCCATCTTCTGTATTGTGTATTGGTTATCCTAAACAAACTAAATTTCCAAAACCTAGACGTAATCTCAAAGACTTGGTTCATGTTGTATGGTAGTCATGACTAATATTCTCCATCTTTAAATAATCACCATTAATTCTCTATTTCGTGACTGATGCATACGTTATGTTAAATTGTGAATTAGGTGCTGAAGAAGACCTTATTGAACAATTAAAAGAATTAGAACAAGTTGTAGATGTTTTTGAGACTATTGGAACTCATGACATAATGGTTAAACTTCAGGCTGAAAACTTTGAAAAAATTCGAGAAGTTGTATCTTTGAATATTAAAAAACTTCCTAAAGTTCGTTCTACTGCAACTTTAATTAAAAAAGGTAATTAAATTAATTATACATCCAATACCCTTAAGTTTAAAATTATTTGTGTTTGATTATGGATATCTCTTCAAGAACATTTCCTCTTATTTTGATATTTGTGCTTGTAGGAATTCTATTATTGCAATTTGTTACTAGTGATAAGAATACCCCTATGATTGACTCTGAAACATGTGAACTATATCTTCAAGATTCTCAAATTAATGCAAAAAAATATCTAAATGAATTTAATTCAAAATGTTTGGATTTCAAAAATCTCAATAAATAATATTTTTAATATTTAATTATGATGATGTTTCTGAGTAATAGTGTGGTCAGTGACAAAAATGATATTGCAAATCTTATTGACACTATGATTAAAAGTGGAGATGAATTTGTTGATAATTTAAAAACAGTACTCCCAAATTCTTTGTCTGAATCTATGGTTATGTTTCATGAATCATACGTTGAAAATTTAAAAAAAATTAAAGAATTTCTTAATCCTTAAACTCATTTTGTATCAAAAATATTAATCGTCTTCTAGTGGTACTGTGCAGCCTTGACATCTTTTTATATATCAAATGTTTATCATGACAAATCTTGATTTAATTTTCTTCATCGTATGTTCTATATGTCGGAAAGAATTTTTAAAAAAAATGAAATGTAAATATTGTGATAAAATTTTTCTTGAAGATGATAACATAACATTAAACTATTTTGAACATATTAAGATCAATCACTATGAATCCCTTGGTAATGAAGATAAAATGATGCACGATATTAGGGAAAAAATGATCAAATCTAAAATAAATTATGATCAATCAAAAAAAGAAATTGGTGACTCTGATTTAGTTTTTAATTCCAATAATTCTGATAATGCCTAATACTATTTTTCTTTATTAGGTGGCCCTGTCATATCTTCTGGTTTTACTTTACTATCCCAATCTCCACGTGTACCTTTGATTAGTGAAATTATTCCTGATATGACAAATGATAAAATCAATCCGAAAAATACGGTTTGATCCATTATTTTGAATGAACAATTAATCTTTGACGGTGGTTTGTCTTCAAAATATTCATAACATGTTCCAAATTCATCTGATTCCAAGGTTGCAGCTTGATACTCATGACCAAATGCTCCTAAAATAATAAAACCTATAAAAATTAACAAAATTCCTAAAATTATGAATCTCATATCACTCATAATTTTTTTATTGATTCACAGTATTTACATTTTGACTAAAAAAACCCCTAATGATATTTTATCTAAATTATATTAAATTCAAAAATTCATAAGAACCAATTTTTTATTTAATAACAATGATTCAATCTATAAATTTTGTAATTTTAGGTAAACAGGATCTTGCATCTGAATTTGGGAAAAAAGGAACTGAAACTGATCTAACTCTGTATGATCGTAAGGAATCTGATATAATCAAAACATGGATTATTCCAAATGGTTTTCCTGAAAAAATTCAACCTCTGTTTCAGGCAATTAATTTAGCTGAATATGTAATATTTTATGTTGATAAATTAGACAAGTTTACTGGAGAGCAAATCATCGCACTTGATTCTTTAGGTAAGGAGAAAGGAATTTTGTCTCATACTTTTGATGTTGATGAATCAAAACTTGACATGATGATAAAGGGCACCGTAGTTGAAAAGTATTTGAAAGTTGAACCTGATAACATTAAAGAAGAAATGAATAAACTGCAACCCCTAGTTAGCACTGATCCTCCTGAGATGGTAATTGATCATTGTTTTGATGTTAAGGGTGTAGGAACTGTAATTTTAGGAAAGGTAACTGGCGGGACAATAAAACAATATGATAACTTGAAATTATATCCTCATGGGATTGATGTTTTAATAAAATCTATTCAAATGCATGATGATCCTACTGTTGAATCTGTTTATCCTGCAAGAGTTGGAATTGCAGTAAAGGGTGTAAAACCTGATGAAGTTGGACGTGGCGATGTTATCTCTGCTGAAGATGCAGTGGATGTTAAAACTGAAATTGAACTTGACTTTAAGAAAAGTCCTTTTTATAAAAATGACATTGCAGAGAACCAGGGATGTCTTGTTAGTGTCGGGTTACAAATTAAAGCTGCAAAATTTTTATCAATCTCTCCATTAAAACTAACTTTTGAGAAACCAATTGTATGTAAACAGGGACAAATTGTTGTAATTTTAAAACCAGAGTCTACAACTATTCGTATTCTTGGTAGTGGTAGAATTGTTTAGTTTAAGCCTAATTTCTTTTTAATTACAATCTAATATTTCTCAACTTTTTTTTGAGTATGCTGAATTCTGTTTTTTACAAAAAGAATTTCTAAAACTCACCGCAACATTTCAAGTTGTATTATTGATTTAATAAAATGGAATTTTTAAAAGAAATGTTCTAATGTAATCAGGTGAGCAACATGCCAAACACAAGACCTATGATAGAAATGTTGATTCCTTACTCTTCGCTCATCAAAATGCATTTGCTTTTTGCATAGAGTACAGGGAATAAACATAGGCTACAATGATATCACTGAATTTTACTTTAAGAGATATGGGTTATTGTGAAAAATTACACATTAAACCAAAGTTAATGAAGACCAATTTTCTTTGTAAATTATGAACAATTCACTTGACAATATGCTAATTGTAAGTGGTATAATATTTACTACATATGGAATCTTTAGTTTACTTACTACCTGGAACAGTACAGGTTCTTTTGAATGGCCTACAATTGTCATCCTCATCATTGGAATCACTTTACTGCCTATAGGAAAAATGATTAAAACACAACAATTGAAAAAAGACACGGCGTTAGAGATATTGACAAAAAAACACAACAATGGGGAAATTTCTGATGAAGAATTCAATATTGGATTCAAAAAATTTAGTTAAAATATTCATAAAATTATTTTAATAAATTCTGACTACCATGTGGGTTTGAAATTAATTAATAATTTACCAAAAGTGATAAAATAGTATCGTGTAATTTAATAAAATCTACATATCTTAACTATCTGATGGAGCCTGCACGTTCTTGTCCTATTTGTCCTAAATGTGGTTCTAAAAGATTCATACGACTTTCAGGAGAAAAAGTCACTGTAAAATGTCGCTCATGTGATAATATTATTGAAATTTAGTTTTTTTACCTTGAATGTATTTCATAGTTAATATTTGCACGTCCTTTGGGTTAGTTATGGCAAAAACATGGAAAGATAACGATATCAGTCTAGATCCTATAAAGGATCAAATTATCGCTGTAATTGGTTATGGAATTCAAGGTGATGCACAAGCAAATAACATGAAAGACTCTGGTCTTAATGTTATAATCGGTCTTAAGGAAGGTGGTAAAAGCTGGAAAAAAGCCGAAGCTGATGGTCATAAAGTAATGTCTGTTGCAGATGCAACCAAACAAGGAGATATTATTCACATCTTAATTCCAGATATGATTCAGGGAAAAATTTACAAAGATGAAATCGAACCAAATCTTTCAGACGGAAAAGCATTGTCATTTTCTCATGCAGCTGCAATCTATTGGAAATGGATTGAAGCACCAAGCAATATAGATCTTATTATGGTTGCACCAAAAGGACCTGGATCCAAAGTTCGAGAAACATATCTTGAAAACTTTGGAACTCCATCTATTGTTGCAGTCGAACAAGATTTTACAGGAAAAGCTTGGGATAGAACTTTAGGAATTGCAAAAGCAATCGGTAGTGCACGAGCTGGATTAATCAAAACAACTTTCAAAGAAGAAGTTGAAACTGATTGGTTTGGTGAACAAGCAGACCTTTGCGGTGGTGCAGCTTCTATGGTTACAAACGCATTTGAAACTCTAGTTGAAGGTGGATATCAGCCAGAAATTGCATACTTTGAAGTTTTACATGAGCTCAAACTCATTGTAGATCTAATTCAGAGATATGGAATTAATGGCATGTGGAGACGTGTAAGTGAAACTGCTAGATATGGTGGTTTAACACGCGGACCTATGGTTATGGATTCTGCAAGCAAAGATAACATGAAAAAAGTTCTCACCATGATTCAAGATGGAACATTCAACAACGAGTGGATTTCTGAATACCAAAGTAAAGGTTCAGATGCATTTGATCAATACATGAAAAAATATGACGAACACCAAATTGAAAAAGTTGGTAAACAAATGCGTAAAATGATGTGGCCTGATTCCACAGAATAATCTTTTTTTATTTTATATTTTTCTTAATTTTGCAACGCCTGTGTTGATATGATCAATAATTGTTGGCAATGGTGTACCTGGACCAAATACGTGATCAACTCCTGCTTTAATTAACGCTGCATGATCTATTTGTGGTATTACTCCTCCCCCTACAATTAGAACATCTTTGATACCTTTCTTTTGTATTGTTTTCACTACTCTTGGAAACAATGTTCCATGTGCTCCGTTTAACAAACTCATTGCAACTGCATCGACATCTTCATCTTCTGCAATTTGTGCAATTCTATCTGGAGTGGCAAATAATCCTGAATAGATTACTTCCATACCTGCATCTCTAAATGCTCTACACAATACCAGAGCGCCCCTATCATGACCATCTAATCCTAATTTAGCAACTAAAATTTTGATACTTCGAGATGTAGTTTTTTGCTTCATAATTATCATTTTATTTTGTATATTTTAAAAGCTTTATTTTCTTTCGATCTATCGTAGCCTAAAAAATAGATCCTTTTTGATCTATTATTGCCATATTGCGTATTAAAATGAAAAATATGCTTAACTTGTATCTGATCTGTATCAAATCTGGTTTTGAACTCAATTGATCGATAATTAATTCGGACTATTTCCTTTAAATTAGACACTAAAATTACTCTTGTATGTCTGATAATTCTAGAGATATTATTTTCATTGGCAAGAAACCATTGATGACTTATGTCACTGCCGCTATTATTCAATTAGCTACCCAACCTATGATTACAATTAAAGCAAGAGGATTAACTACTGCCATCGCAATTGATGTGGCTCAATTAGTACTTAGCAAAACTAAACCTGCATTTGAAATTGAGAATGTCAAAATTGGTTCAGAATCTTTAGTAGCTGCTGATGGCCGAAATCGTGATGTTTCAACAATCGATATTTCTATCAAAAGGACAACTGGATAAGGGTACTGAATTGGCAACTGCAAATACGACTCCTAGTTGTTTGCGTTGTGGAAAGAATTCTCTTCTAACTGATGATGTTACTGGTGAACAATTTTGTTCAAAATGTGGTTATGTAATTTCAGAAAAATCTCAAGAATCTGGACCTGAATGGAGATCTTTCCAAAAAGATGGTGGTGCTGATCCTGCAAGAACTGGTGCTCCGTCATCATTAATGATACACGATATGGGATTATCCACGGTAATCAATCCACTAAACAAAGATGCATCTGGAAAACCATTATCAACAACAATGAAAAGTACAATTGAACGTCTTAGAACTTGGGATAGCAGAAGTCAAGTTCATGAGCCTGTTGATAGAAATCTCAGACAAGCTCTTAGTGATTTAAATAAATTAAAAGATAAGGTTTCAGTTCCTGCAAATGTTCTTGAAAAAGCAGCTTACATTTACAGAAAAGCATTAGAAAAAAAATTAGTTCGAGGACGCTCTATCTCTGCAATGATTGCTGCATCTCTTTATGCTGCATGTAGGGATACTGCAACACCTAGAACTCTAAAAGATATTGCTGATTCTGCAAACGTAAAAAGAAAAGATATTGCAAGATGTTATCGATTACTTCACCACGAATTAGAATTAAAAATGCCTGTAGTTGATTCCATTCAATGCATTGCAAGAATTTCTAGCAAGTTGGAAATGTCTGAAAAAACAAAACGTTATGCAGTTAAAGTACTAAAAGATGCACAAGAACGTAAAGAATCTGCAGGTAAAGATCCAATGGGACTTGCAGCAACCGCATTGTATCTAGCATGTGTTAAAAACGGTGTATCTATCACCCAGAGAGATCTTGCTGAGGCTGCAGGAGTTACAGAGGTAACCATCAGAAACCGTTACAAGGGATTAAAAGCAGATCAAGCTTCAACTCCAAAACCAAAACCAAAACCTGAAACTGAAACTGAAACTGAATAATTTTTAACATTATTTTATTAGATAGAAAATCTACATAAAGCGTAAAAATATGGTTGAACTATGGATACGTCTCCTACTAATTACAAATTAACATTTGAACCTGATTTAAAAAAATTCACTTTTGATGGTTTAGAATCCATTTCAATTAATTGTAAAAAATCAGTCAATATCATCACTATGCACTGTGCTGAATTAAAAATAAAATCCTGTGTTGTAAAATCTGGTAAAAAAATAATTAAATCTTACCCAAAATTAAATGAAAAAAAAGAAGAATTACAAATTAAACTTGCAGAAAAAATTATTGGATCATGTGTTGTTGAATTAGAGTTTCAAGGAATTCTAAATGATCGTTTACTTGGATTTTATCGCAGTAAATATGAACAAAATGGTAAAACCAAATATCTTGCCACTACACAGTTTGAAGCAGCAGATGCTAGACGTGCATTCCCATGTTGGGATGAGCCTGAAGCTAAGGCCACTTTTGAAATTTCAATTATTGCTGACAACAAATTTACTGCAATCTCCAACATGCCTGTAAATTCTAAGAAAAAGACTGGAAGTAAAACTATCTATCATTTTCAAAAAACACCATTGGTTTCAACATATTTGATTTATCTTGGAGTTGGAGAATTTGAATATCTTACTGGAAAAGCTGGTAAAATTCAGATTAGAGTTGTCACTACAAAAGGAAATACTTCCAGAGGTAAATTTTCTTTAGATTTAGGAAAAAAACTTTTAATTTCTTATGAAAAATATTTTGGAATAAAATTTCCATTACCTAAACTTGATTTAATTGCTATTCCTGATTTTGCTGCAGGTGCTATGGAAAATTGGGGCGCCATTACTTTTAGAGAAACAATTTTACTTTATGATCCAAAAACCTCTTCCACTAGAACTAAGCAATTCATCGCTGAAGTAATTTCTCATGAAATTGCACACATGTGGTTTGGAAATCTAGTGACTATGAAATGGTGGAATGATTTGTGGCTCAATGAAAGCTTTGCAACTTTTATGGCAACAAAATTTGTTGACAAGTTTTACCCTGAATGGGATTTATGGAATCAATTTGTTGAAGATGCAATGAATGTCGCAATGAGTCTTGATTCATTAAAAACAACACACCCAATAGACGTTAAAGTAAATTCCCCCGCTGAAATTCGTGAAATTTTTGATGCCATATCCTACGATAAAGGTGGATGTGTCTTACGTATGTTAGAAAACTATGTTGGAGAACCAAATTTTCAAAAAGGATTGAAACAATATCTTTCTGATTTTAAGTACAAAAATACTCAAGGTCAAGATTTGTGGGATGCTATTGGTAAAGCATCCAACATGCCTGTAACTTCAATGATTAACACCTGGTTAAAACAACCTGGCTTTCCTCTAGTTGAAATTAATCAGGATGGAAATAATTTGAAACTTACGCAGAAACGATACCTGCTAGAACATGATAAAAAATTTAGTAAAGGTTTGTGGTCTATTCCTTTATCTTTGGGATTGGAAAAAGAAACAACCAAAAAACTCTTCTCCAAAAAATCAATGTCAGTTAAACTACCTAAAGGTACAGTTGGCTTTGTTGCAAATTATGGCCGGAAAGGATTCTATCGTGTAAAATATGATGAAGGAATCTTACTTGATCTTAAAATGTTAGTTGATTCAAAACGCATTCCTCCAATTGATAGATGGGCAATACAAAATGATTTGTTTTCTCTCTGTGTTTCTGGTGATGAAAAAGTTCGCAATTATCTTGACTTTTCTGATGCATATTTTGATGAAGACAGTTATTTGGCATCCGTCAATGTTGCACATAATTTGGCGTCATTATATTTTCGTGCATTTGATGAACCGTTTGCAGAAGAAATTAGAAGTTATGCTATTAATTATTTCAGAAAAATATTGTCAAAATTAGGATGGGAGCCTACAAAATCTGACAAACATACTGATGCACTATTACGTACGTTTGCCATCGCTGTTTTGGGAAAAATGAATGATGATGATGTTACCGAAGTGGCTTTGGCAAAATATAAAAAATTCTTAAAACAGCCTGGTTCTTTATCTCCTGATTTAACTGAAACAATTTGCTCAATTGCAGCTTGGAATGGAAATGTAAAAACCTTTGACGAGTTAAAGAAATTATACACAAATGCAAAAACCATGGAACAAAAACTTCGTTTCTTAGGTGCAATGTGCGGATTTCAAGATAAAAAACTACTTCTTAAAACACTCAATTTCTCACAAACACCTGACGTTCGTTCTCAAAATATGCAATTACCAATAATGAAAGTTGCTGGAAACCCTTATGGCGACAAAGTCTTATGGCAATGGTTGAATAAAAACTGGAAAAAAATTAATAAAAAAGTTGGACATGGAAATCCGTTGTTTAATAGAATTGTAGCTAGCATTGTTGGAGTGGCTGATGATTCTATGGAAAAAGAAATTAAACTATTTTTTAAAAATAACCCTACTCCTGGAACTGAAAGAACTCAAACTCAAACTTTGGAGCGAATCCGAATAAATTCTAGGTTCCTTAGAAGCATGAAAAAAGAATTTAAACATGGCTAAAAAACTAGGACCTCCGTTAGTTCTTGGAGTCTTTACAATATTGGCACTTGTTTTTTTAACTGGAGGTGCAACTGATGACAAGGATCCCCTTCGTGAAAATTTTAAGATAAATGCAATTTATTATGATACTGGCTATGTTGAAGTTTCATATCTTGATAAATCTGATAAAACAAATTCTGTTGTACTTGAAATTCTTGGAATGGAAACTTCCTTCCAAAAAACATTTTCTGATTCAGAATTTATTGAAATTATACAATTTCCAAATAAACCAAAATATGGTTGGGAAATTCATCCTATAGTTATGGAAATCGAGCATGAGGAATTTGGACACGTTCAATTAAAAACTGAGATTCATGAACTAAACGACCCCTCTCCAAACACTATCTATTCTACTCCTTAGATAACAAACAAGATTTTATTGTACCCTCTAAATCTTATTGTATGTTGGAATTACTTTCTGATTTAAAAAAAGGAAAACGTGGCGCAATTGCAAAGGCAATTACTATAGTTGAAAATAACCCCAAAGAAACAAAAAAATTATTAAAAATAATTTTTAAGGATTCTGGCACGTCTAGTATAATTGGAATTACTGGACCTGCAGGTGCTGGAAAAAGCTCTCTGATTAACAAAACTGTAATTTCTCTCAAAAAACTAGGCACAAAACCTGCTGTGTTGGCAATTGATCCTACTAGCCATGTTACAGGCGGGGCAATTTTGGGCGATAGGGTTAGGATGACTGAGTCTACTGACTCTGGAACCTACATTCGAAGCATTGCATCTAGAGGTGCAACTGGTGCTGTTTCACATTCATTACGAAACAGTATTCGAATTTTAGAATATGCTGGATTTAATCCAATAATTATTGAAAGTGTAGGTGCTGGACAAACTGAAGTAGAAATATCTAATATTGCTGATATCACTGTAGTTGTTTTTAATCCCAATACTGGCGATAGCATTCAAACTATCAAAGCTGGTTTAACTGAAATCGGCGATATCTATGTAGTAAACAAAAGTGATCTTGCTGGAACAAATCAGCTCTTTGATGCCGTACGTGATTATATCGGTGACTCTAAACGAAACCCAACAATTCTAAAAACATCTGTCAAAAAGAATTCTGGCATTACTGTTTTTGCAAAAACTCTAAAAGATATGATGATCATAAAAAATAAATTTAAAGTTGAAAAAGATTTACAACGATTTGAAGCAGAACTAAAAGACATTGTTTTAAATAACATCAAGAAAAAGGTTGATGAAATGCTAGAATCTGATAAATCTTTCTCCACTTATATAAAAAAATTACAATTAAAGACACTAGATCCTTTTACTGTCGGTGACAAACTCACAAAATCTTTGTTAAAATGATATCATGACTGCAAAAAAATCTGTAAAATTAAAAGTCCCTGAAAAGAAATTATTTACTGATTCCACATTCCTTGTAAAACGTATTTATCAAAAATCTCCCAAGAAGAAACCTACTGAAGATGCTGGAAAGTATCCTTTTACTCGAGGCATACATCCTGAAATGTTCCGTGAAAGATTTTGGACCATGAGACAGTATTCTGGATTTGGTGATGCAAAATTAACTAATGAACGATTCAAATTCATGCTTGAAAAAGGTCAAACTGGCCTTAGTATGGCATTTGATTTGCCTACTCAAATTGGATATGATTCTGATTCTCCACAATCTGAGGGTGAAGTTGGAAAGGTTGGTGTTTCAATTACATCCATTAAAGATATGATGACTGCCTTTGATGGTATCCCACTTGGTAAAGTCAGCTCGTCTATGACGATTAATTCTAGTGCATCAACATTACTTGCATATTATATTGCAGTTGGTGAATCTCAAGGATTCAAAAGTCATGAGCTACGCGGAACTACACAAAATGATATTTTAAAAGAATACATTGCAAGGAATACTTACATTTATCCGCCAGAACCTTCTATGCGACTAATTGGAGATATGATTGAATACTGTGCAGAAAAAGTTCCTTCTTGGTATCCTGTTTCAATATCTGGATATCATATGAGGGAAGCTGGTTGTACTGCAACTCAAGAAGTCGCATTTACTTTAGCAAATGCAATTGCATACATTCAAACTTGTATTGACAAAGGACTAAAAATTGATGACTTTGCACCTCGGTTATCCTTTTTCTTTTGTTGTACTATAGAATTCTTTGAAGAAGTTGCAAAGTTTAGAGTTGCAAGAAAAGTATATGCTAAAATTATGAAAGAAAGATTTGGTGCAAAAAATCCTCGTTCTTTACAATTAAAATTCCATACTCAAACTAGTGGTGAATCATTAACTGCTCAACAACCAAATAACAACATTGTACGTGTTGCAATTCAAACAATGGCTGCAGTTGCTGGTGGTACTCAATCACTTCACACAAATTCTAGAGATGAAGCACTTGCACTTCCAACAGAGGAATCTGCAAAAATTGCTCTTAGAACCCAACAAATTGTAGCACATGAAAGTGGAATTACAAAGACCGCTGATCCTCTTGCCGGTTCATATTATCTTGAAGAATTATGCGACCAAATTGAGGCTGATGTTTGGAAATATTTAAAGAAAGTAGAGCGAATGGGCGGTTCTGTAAAAGCAATTGAAAAAGGATTTTTCCAATCTGAAATTAGAGCAAATGCATATCGTCTCAAAAAAGAAACTGACAATGGGGATAGAATTATCGTTGGTGTCAATAAATATTCTGAAGATGAAGAGCAACCTGATTTACTTAGAATTGACGGTAGGATTGAAATTCAACAAAACAAAGCACTCAAAAAATTACGTTCAGATCGTGATTCTACAAAATTAGAAAAAGCACTATCTGCAATGCAAGCTGCTGCTGACACTGAAGAAAATCTCATGCCCTACATAGTTACAGCTGCAAAAGCATTTGCTACAACTGGTGAAATTAGCAATACTTTCAGAGAAGTGTTTGGAGAATACCGTCCAAAAGAAGTCTTTTAGTTACACCTTTTCACGATTTTATTTTAATTGTAGTTTGTAATTTAATCTCCTAAATTGATTCTTTCATGTGATTATTTTCTTGAATCCTTGTTTCTGTAACTCACTTGATTTGTTATGTCTGATTATTACAAAACCATGTGTAAAAATCAGAAATAATTTTTATACATATATACAATAATTAACATTGTTAAGGAACCACTAAAAGTAAATAATATAAATAATTATTCATGTCGTTTAGTAAAAATTGTCCGCTGTGCCAACATGAATTTGTGTCACTGAATGATTACATGTACCACATCAAAACTAACCATAATAGAGTGTCACCTGAGGAATTTGTAAGAAAGCATGGTGAATTAAAATGGACATTTAGGAATGTGGAATAATGACCAATGAAAATATATGTTGTGTGTCAAAGAGAATTTGAACATTGGTGTGACGATGTTTGTTCAACAGAATATCTTAACAAATTTGATCACTAATTTTAAAAATATAATCATCAGTTTAAATTCATTGAAGTTTTAGTAAGTCTCATTATAATTCCACTAAATGCAATAGACGAAAGGAAATACCAAGCCCAAAGCATTAGATGGTTTTCTTTACCAAAACATACGTTTGTTGAATCCAAAGCTTGTGCTGCAGTACAAGTTAGTTGGAACATATCTCCAGGAATTACATTAAGTGAGATTGGAGAAATAGCTACTGTATATGTAAAGAGAGCTGGCAGTACGAGATAAAATATCAAAATTAGAGGAACAAAAGTAATCATCATTGGTCGCATATTCATTTGCATCATCTCCATAGACATTTTGTTCATGTACG
>LIAL01000018.1 GCA_001437625.1 Nitrosopumilus sp. BACL13 MAG-121220-bin23 | reverse complement strand
ATCATTCCTGATTTTATCTCTTCATGGAAATAATCTGCAATTTTAATTGGTTCAACAAATGTTTTGATGTCCTCTTCTGGAACATGATATACATTTCTTAATCCATCAAGAATTTCTTTTTCTTCAGCTTGAATTCTTCTTGCCATTCCAAGTACAGGAGTTCCAGTGTAATGAAATCCCATTGGGAACAATACGTTATACCCTTGCATTCGATAAAATCTTGCATGAACATCAGCTAGTGTGTATGTTCTTCCATGTCCGATATGTTGTGGAGAGTTTGGATATGGATAAGCTACAGTGATGAACTTTTTTGGTTTCTCATTTGGATTTGTCTCAAAGTCTTTTGATTCGGCCCACTTGTTTCGCCATTTTGTTTCTATTTTATTCCAGTTTATCATAATATTATCCTAAAATCATTGATTTTGCTTTTTGTATTGCAGCGTCTTTTTTAGATGTGTCCTTTCCTCCACCTTGAGCAAATTTAGCATCACCGCCACCTGAACCGCCTAAAATTGAGGCTATTTCCTTGGCAATCTCCCCTGCATTTACCCCTGATTGCTCACCTGCAAATATCATTACTCGTATGGTTGGACCTGCTTCAAAAATTCCACAAAATGCTGCAGTACCATCTTTGGCAACTAGCTTCTTTCCAAAGGTTTGGTGGAAATAATCATCATAATTCTCACTTGATGTAAAGCAGATTTTATTTTTAATTGTAATCTCATCTAGTTCACCTGATTGGCCAGCTAGAATCTTTTCTAATAGTATAGGAATCTGTTCTCTTGATTTCTCTTTATTTTCTTCTCGCAGTTTTTCTAATTTTTCTTTTGCAATGTCATCTGCAGATTGTTTCTTTGATTCTTCTTCTTGGTCTTTTACATATTGGAATGCAGTTGGTCCTGAGACAAATTCTATACGAACTACACCGTCTTGAATTCTTTTAGTTTTTGTAATTTTAATTAGTTCGATATCTCCAGTCTTCTTTACATGTGTTCCCCCACATGCTTCAATGTCTTTATCCTCAATTGATACAATTCTAACTGACTTTACTGGAACTACACCGCCCTGATAAATTCTAAAACCATATTTTTGTTCTGCAGTTCCTCTGTCGTAATAATTGATATTAACTGGATAATTTTCTTTTATCATTTGATTAGCTGCATCTTCAATCTGTTTTACTTGCTCATCCGTTAATGATGAATGATGTGTTATGTCCAACCTAGCATGATCATGATCTTTAAACGCAGAGTGTTGCCAAATCCAAGAACCTAACACTCCCCTTGATGATGTATTGATGATGTGTGTACTGGTATGGTTTTTAGTAATGTTTGCACGTCTTGTTTGATCTACCTTACATTGTACCGTATCACCTTCTTTTGGAATTCCTCCCTCTAACTTGTGAACAATAATGTTTGCGTGTTTATCTACATTAACCACATTGAATCCTGCTATGGTTCCTAAATCTGGTTCTTGTCCTCCACCTCTTGCATAAAATGAAGTTCTATCTAATACGACTTGATCATCTAAAACCTTGATTACTTTGGCCTCAAACTCCATTGGGTCATCTTTGTAAAATAGCATTTCAGTTTCTGGTAACTCTTCTAGCGGAAGTTCTGTGATTGCCTTTTTCTTTTCAGACTGATGCAAGTCAGATAGTTTAGTGTAAAATTGTGACGGGATTTCAGAAATAGCATCAATTTCTTTGAGATATTCAGGTGTAATTCCATCTGATTCGTACAATGTGATGAGTTCATCCACTGATGGTGCACCTTTCTCACGAATCTTTTCTGCCTTTTTCTTCATGTGGATCTTTGATTCCTCATACCTTGAAGATTCTATCTTGAGAATTATCTTGACATCTTCTCTTTTCTCATCTAACTCTGGATAGGTATCTTTGAGATAATCAATATGTGCATCAATTAATTCATCAATGTCTAATTTTAGATTCAATCGATTAATTGTTCCATTGATTCTTCGCAACATCATTCTAAGATTGTATCCTCCTCCGACATTGCTTGGCAATGCGCCATCTGCAATTGCAAAAATTAATGTCCTGAGATGATCTGCAATTAGATACATTCCTTCAAGTGGAGTTATTATTTTCTTTAGTTGATCATCTGTAATTCCTGCATTTTTCACTGCAAGACGTCTTACTTGGTTTAGATCATCAAAATGATCAATCTCTTTTGCAATTTCTGTAAAGTATTTTTTTAGCATTTCAGAATTAGACTCTATTCCAATTTTTTCAAAGAGTATCTGATTTACTGGGCCAAAGCAGCAGTCATATGCTGTAGGAGTACCATTTGTAATCCATGCAAATCTTTCAAGTCCTGCACCCATATCTATAATTTTTTGATCAAGTGTGGTGTGTTGTCCAAGCTCTCCTTGGAATTCTGTAAACACTGCATTTCCAAGCTCCAGTCCTCTAACAAAATATTCTAATGATGAGCCAAATGAACCGCCACCTGACCATACATCTTCTACAAAAACTACTTCTTCTTTTTTAATTCCAAACTGTTGTGTTAATAATCTAAAATCTAAATCTACACATTCATCTTTCCAATATCCTCCATTCTCTGGAATACTATGTTGCCCAATCATACAAAAACTAGAAAAATGTCTGCCCGTAACTCCTACATTTTCTAAATCATTAAAACGCAAACATGTTTGTGGAACTACTAGGGGGTTTGCAGGAAATTCAAAGACTACCTTACTTCCCATTACTCTTTGAAAATCAACTACTGATGCAATTGTAAAATACAAATCATCACGCCATCTACATACCACTGGATATCTGCTAACTGAAGTATGATTATTTTTTACAAAAAATTCTTCTACTTGTTTCCAAGCTTGTGTGTAATCAAATCGTTTTGTTGTTGGCGGATCTCCAATGAATGAATATGTATCAGTACCATCATCTGGACAAAGTGTTCTGTTTGCATCTAGAGTCCAAAAGAACCTACCACATTTTGTACAGGCTTTTCTGATAAATCCTTGCTCTTCAAATAATTTTACTTTATAATATCTGTCAGGATCTGCTGAAAATTCTTTTAAAATTTGATTTTTATCCAATGTTGAAGGATATTATTTTCCAATATTAAGAATTGTCGATTAATGATTACATTAAATACAATCTATCTGGTACTCTAATCATGTTTGGAAGTAAACCTACTCTTAAGGAAGGGGCTACTATTTTTTCAATTAAAAAAAATGGAGAATTTAATGACTTTATTTTTGCTGTTGTAACTGGTGTTGATGATAGAAAAGTAGGTGTTACTGGTATTATTGTAAATCCAATTGGTCTCAAAAATAAAATAGCTCAAGGTAAAACTGGTGAAAGATCTAATGAAATCCTTAACCACCCAACTCCTGATAATGTAGTTTTAGCATTGGTGTATCGAGTGGAATCTGAAAATTTTGCTGAAGTTTTAGATCTTGATGTTGATAAATGTGATATTATTCCTCCAAAAATTTATGCAATGCTTGATGGTTGGATACGTGAATCATTACCTGAATTCATTAACAATGTTCTATCTTTGGCTCCAGGTGATGAACGAGATGAAGCAAAACGAATTTTAAAAAATAGAATGGATACTTTAACGGATCCAACTCTAAGACGAACTCTGTATGCTGTTTGTAGAAGTCTAAAGATTCTAAATTAGATATTTAATTTTAGTCATAACTTCTCCATAGTTTTATATTATGCTCTAAGAAATTCATGTTACAATGGAATATGTTTACGCTGCATTACTTCTTCACAAACTAGGAAAAGAAGTTAACGAGGCAAACCTCAGTTCAGTTGTTAAATCATCTGGCGCTGAAGTTAATGAAGCCCAAGTTAAATCTCTAGTTGCAGCCTTAGCCGATGTTAATATCGATGAGGCAGTTAAAGCAGCACCTGTAGCAGCAGCCGCACCGGCAGCAGCAGCAGATGCACCTGCAAAAGAAGAAAAGAAAGAAGAACCTAAAAACGAAGAAGCAGCCATGGAAGGATTATCATCCTTATTCGGCTAAGCAACTTTATTTTTTCAATTTAATTTTATCTTTATTTTTATTAATCTTAATTACCCTCTGTACTACATTTCCATTTGTTGACAGAAATTTCTTTTAGTTCTGAATTTTTTATTTATGTTTTAGATCTTTTTGGTACTGTGGCATTTGCAATTACAGGTGCCTTTAAAGCAATTGAGAAAAAACTTGATATTGTAGGAATTTTAGTACTTGCAACTATCACTGGAGTTGCAGGCGGTACTATCAGAGATATTGTTTTGGGAAGAGTTCCAAATTCTATTGTAGATCCTAACTATGTTATAGTTACAATTGCATCTGGACTTGTAATTTTCTTTTTGTATTCACGATTAAAAAAACACTGGAATTTATTTTTGAAATTTGATGCTATTGGATTGGGTGTGTTTACTATCATTGGTGCAACTTTTGCGTACACTATTTTTGGATTAAATTTTTTGGCAATTCTATTGGCAGGTATCTTAACTGCTACTGGAGGTGGAATACTTAGAGATATTTTTGTTAATCAAGTCCCAATTGTTTTTATCAAAGAATTTTATCTTTCTGCAAGTTTTATTGGCATTGTTGTTTTCTCAATAATTTTATATTTTACAAATGAACTAGCTTATGCTACTATTACTGGAATTGTTCTTACTTCATTATTGAGATTAACTGCAATGAAGTATAATTGGAATTTACCTAAAGTAAAAAATACTGATTGATTAGGCTGGAGTATAATCTTTAGATTGTGCTACAATTGCTTTTGCTTGAGCATCTGCTTTTTGTAAAATTTGTTCTTTTGTTTCACTTGTCATGAAACCTGATTCAATAGATACTGAGCGTGCAGATTGTGATGCTTTACTAAGTATTTGTGAAATGTTATCTGCAGTAATGTATCCTACTTCAATTGACAATGATACTGCTTCTTGGTGGAATTGTGCAAATGTATTTCTTGTTTTCTCAACATCTACTATCATTTCCTCTGCTGTATATTTTAGACCGTGTTCTACTGCTGAATAAAGTGAAATTCCTGCTTCAACTGGTTTAATATCTAATTTACCCAAAAGTGATGCTAATTTTTCATTAATTATATCTCCCTTTTTTGCAGGTGTTGTATCTTTTGCAATCCAAATTGTTCCTTGATCAATTTTTGTTGGAATTCCTGCATCTTTAAATTCTGTAAGCATTGGTCCTGGTGCAATTCCTGTATTTTTAGCAGGCACTACAATGTCGATACTTGCAATATCTCCAGTACGTGCACCCATCATGACTTTGTTTTTGCCCAGCAATACGTTTAGTTTGAATGGTGACATGTTTGTAAAAATGAATATCACTTGTTCTTTTAGATCTACAGAAATTTCTTTAATTCCTGGAATGTCTAATTTCTCTAATGCTTTTTGTGCAATATTATTTTTGACACATACAATTTCTACTTCTCCTTTCAAAGTTTTTCTTAATGGTAAAATTTGTGTTGAACGGACTTTTCTCATTTTAATTATTGAAACTGTTTTGTATTTTTTTGGTAACTCTACTAATTTTTGATACATTTCCATTTTTCTTTTAGGATATGTTGTTCTATTTTCATGCATGTTTCTTCTTTATCTCCTGAATTTGTTTTAGTGGTTTACCCATTGTAGTTTTTATCAAAACTTTACTAATATTTTTCTCACCGTTTGGTAATTTCTTTTCTATTGTATTCATAACTGTAAAAGCGTTAATTGCTAAATCTGCATCTTCCATTGACTCATCACCTATTTTACAAGATATTGATAATGATGCTCTTGTTCTAACTTTAATTGATGTTCTAAATCTTGCTAGGAACGCATCAATTGATGCATTAAATGGAACTGGTGTTGGCATTTTTCCTCTAGGACCTAAAAGTTGACCTAAAGCTTTTCCTACTGTTGGCATAATTTGTGTATCTGCTAAAAAGAAATCATACTTGTTAATGAATTTTCTAGATTCTCTTTTATCAGCTTCATATTTTGCTAATTCTTCATTTCCAATGACTATGTCTGCCTTTGCAGCTTTTGCTTTTTGATTCATATCTCCTGTAGCAATAACACATACTGTTGCAGGTGAACTTGTTTTTGGAAGTTGAATTACCTCGTTAATTGCAAATCCTTTTTTCACATCAATATCTTTAAAATTAATAATTAGCTCAATAGATTGTTTAAATTTTCTCTTTTTAGATTCTGTTTTGACTTTTGTTATCAATTCTCCCAATTGGCTTTCTGTAATCATTACGAACAATTTTGACAAAACCTACTTAAAATCGTTTAGGGCTTGTATTTTTGCTCATCTTTTATTTTAAAGAATTTCATTTTTTATGCCTAATAGTTGTAATTTAAAGGCAAAATTTTCTTAAACTTACACATATTAAATCACAATCACAATTTTATAGCACATTGCATAAGTTTGATGATCTTGATATGAAATTACTATTTGAATTAACTCAGGATGGATCTATTTCTGTTCCTACTTTATCTAAAAAACTTGGAATTAACGCCTCCGTGCTGTATAGTAGAATTAAGCGATTAATGAAAAAAAAGTTAATTAAAAAATTTACTATCGATATTGATGAATCTTTGTTGGGCATTGGGGTAAAGGCATCTGTTGGAATTAATCGTGATCCTAAATTAAAAAATCAAATACATGCAAAATTCATGGAAACCTCTGAGATTGCTTCTATTTCTGAAGTAACTGGTAGATTTGATATTATAATTGAGGTTTATGCTAAAAATCTTGAAGCATTACATAATGTAGTTATTGAAAAAATTGGAAAAATAGAAGGTATTCAAAATACCGAAACCTTTGTCGAATTACAAAAAACCGATAAAGATCCTGTTTATCTTATTGAATAATTATTGGAATTTTTCATCCCACTTACCTTCATTGATTTCAGCAGTAATCACTTTTGGAGTTTTTCCTTCCACTTTAACTCCTAATGCTAAACATGTACCAATGATGGTTTTTGCAACTGATTTTAATGATGTCGCATAAGATTTTTCGAGTTTTGTATTTGCTACTTTGATAATTGAATCCATTGTAACATCCCCTACCCATTCAGTACCTGATGTGCCTGAACCTTTTGTAATTCCTGCTTCTTTCATAATTAGTGCTGCAGCTGAAGGGATGCCTATTTCAATTTCATATTTTTTTGTATCTGTATCTATTATGACAGTTACTGGAACTTTCATTCCCTCAAAATCTTTTGTTTTTTCATTAATTGCTGCGATAACTTCCATGATGTTAACGCCTAGAGGGCCTAATGCTGGACCTAATGGTGGACCAGATGATGCTCCTCCTCCTGTTACAAGTGCTGTTATTTTTTGTTCTCCCATTATCTATTCAACTCAAAATGAAAATTTAATCCTTCCTAAGCTCCACTCGAGAGCTTTAGGTAGTTTGCATCTACTGTTACTGGTAATTGATATGATGCATCTAACAAAACAACTGTTGCTTCTTCTTTATCTACATCTATTCTGGTAATTGTTGCCTTCATTCCCTTGAATGGACCAGCTGTAATTTCAACAACACTGTCTACTGCTAATGTTGAAACTGTTGATTTCTTAATTAAGTATCCTTCAATATCTTCAAATTCTAATTCCCCTCTTAATTGACCTCGAATGTGTCTTACACCTTCAACTGCTAAATATGCGTCACTAGGATTAACTGCTTCAACTACTACATACCCCTTAAGATCACTAACCCAAAATACTGATTGAATGTTAATCTGGTTAGCGTTGGCTTTAGCTTCTAATAATCTCATTACAACTTTTTCTTGACCTCCTGTGGTTCTGATTGCAAATAAATGTGATTTAATTTCTTCAGACAATTTTATCGACCAAATGTAACTACCGAAAATACAAACTGAATTATAAATCCAATGGCACCTACACCTAGAATTCCAGTTAGGACTAATCTTAGGTGTTGTGAATATTCATCTTTATCTGGCTTTTTAGCCATCTTCATAGTATTGGACATATTCTTTAAGATCTGTTTAGGGTTCATTGGTGGAAATTAATAGGGTGTCCTTATAATTCTTATCTCATGGAACTATTAGTTGCATATCGTGATGATCCTGCGGGTTACAATATGGCAAAATTTCTTTCACAGAAAATGATTTTGGATGGTGATATTTTTCGTGGAGAATATTATGATTTGATCATAATCTCAACTCCTACCATTTCTGCTGATTGGCTTGAAGAAAAATATGATTATGCTGGATTTGTGTTTCTTTCAAAACATGCTGCAAAATCCTGTGTATTGGCATTAACTTGTCATAGTACTGGAAATTTTTCTGAATCTAAATTTGGTGGTAACGCTAGACAAGTTGCTGTACCTCATCCACATCTTCAAAAAGCATACCTTCAAGCATTACAAAAAAATCAATCTAAATTTTCAGAATTTCAAATAACTATTGAAGCTACTCATCACGGTCCTACTGCATTAACTAAACCTACAATTTTCATTGAAATTGGTACTACTGAGAAACAATGGACTGATGTTTCATTGTGTGTTTCTGTTGCCAAGTTGGTTCATCATGTTTTTTCTAATACCATTGCTAAAAATCCTGTAGCAATTTGTTTTGGTGGTACTCATTATTCATCAAAATTTACCCATGAACTACTTGAGGGGAAATATGCTCTTGGAACAGTAATACCAAAACATGCATTAAATGATCTTGATGAGCAATTATTTTCTCATATTATTGCACAAAATGATATGGCAAAATTTGCTCTTTTAGATTGGCGTGGATTAGGATCAAACAAACAAAAAGTCCTTACTTTACTTGAATCTACTTCACTTGAAATAATAAAATTATGAATCTTGAACATAAAGTTTACAATAAATTACTGGATGTTCCAAAAGGACATGTTACAACTTATGGTGATTTAGCAAAAGCAGTTGGATTAAAAAACGGTCAAAGAATTATTGGAAAAGTTATGAACAACAATCCTTATCCTGTTTTGATTCCATGCCATAGAGTTGTAATGTCTACTGGTAAAATTGGTGGTTATGCATATGGTAAAAATGTCAAAACAAAAATGCTTAGTGATGAAGGTATAGAAATCACAAATGAAAGTATTAAAAATTTTGATAAAAAATTGTTTGTATTCTAATCTGTTCTTTTTGTTCTGATTTCGTCCATCAAAGTTCTCAAGTGAGCTTTATTTCTAACTGTATTTCCGCCTACTTTTTTGTATAATGTCCAAAATTCTGGATTAGTCAAATCTTTTCTATCTTTTGCAATTTTCAATAATCTTCTTAGTGAACGAACCTTTGCAACATATACTGTTTTTTTACCTACTCTTGCACCTTTTGTTCCTTGTTTGGAACCCTGTGTTGTTCCTCTCTTGTGTCTTTGTTCTAATTTGTGCTGTGCTCTACCTCTTGATGTTCCAGTAAATGGTTTTATCTGAATTGTATTTGCTGTGATTAAACTACGAATGTTTGCTCTAGTAATTGCATCTGCAATATCATCTAGATGATCTGAATCAAATTTTATTCTATGAATTCCGACACCAGTAACTCTGGAAGCCAGTCTTTTTTTTGCTCTAAGATTAACTACCATTTACACTCACTCTTGCATTGAATATCTTAAATTTCTTTTCTAGTGCTATGACGACTATTTCTCGTCTTTTTTTAGTACCTACACTATGTCCAAATCTTACACCATCTTTCTTTGGATCTAATTTTTCTAGATCTGTCATGTTGAAAACTAAATTATCTGTAAATCCTGAAGGATGTAATCCTTTTGCATCTCTAGGTCCACCGTATCCAACTTTAACTAAACCTGGACGACCTCTACTTTTTTGTTTTCTTTGGTGGTGATCTATTCCCTTTGGTTTTCTCCAATTAGTTTGAAGTCTAACATAACGCCAACTTTCTGGTCTAACAAAATCAGGTTTATTCTTTTTTACTTCCTGTCTCTTCTCGATCAGTTCCTTATTGATTGGCATGGAAATAAGTACTGATTTTTGGAATAAATACGTTCCTCGACATAAAAAAAATTCTATGTGGAAAAGAGATAATAAGGAAAATCAGTGCGGATCTAAATATCTTATGATGCCTGTTTATGTCCAAATATCCTCTGGAGACTGGAATATTGACTGAATTACTTGGTCGATCTATAACTAAACAATTTTTAGAACAATTATCTGCTTTTGGCATTAATCCATTAAAGATTCATAGAAATTTATCCACTGATGAAATGATGTCTATAGCTGTTGAACGAAAAGAAGGTGTTGTAAATTCCACTGGTTCCCTTTCAGTAAATACTGGAAAATATACTGGTAGATCCCCTGATGATAGATTTATTGTATATGATGATACTACTCATGAAACTATTGATTGGGGAAAAATTAATCATCAATTCCCAAGTGGTAAATTTGAAAAACTTTTTGAAAAGATGAAAGACTTTGTTGATGACAAAGAACTTTTTGTTTTTGATGGTTTTGTGGGATCTGATCCTGGAACCCGTTTACCTATTCGAGTAATTAATGATCATGTTTGGCAAAGTATGTTTTCAAGTAATTTGTTTATTCGACCTACAACTGAAGAATTAGAAAAACATGAACCTGAATTTACTATTTTATGCATTAATGATTTCTTAGCAGATCCTGCAATTGATGGAACAAGAACTGATGTCTTTATTTTAATTGATTTAACTCGAAAGATAGTTTTGATTGGTGGAACTGAATATGCTGGTGAAATGAAAAAATCCATGTTTAGTATAATGAATTTCTTATTACCTGGCCGTAACATTTTTCCAATGCATTGTTCTGCAAACATTGGTGAACAAGGAGACACTGCATTATTCTTTGGATTATCTGGTACTGGTAAAACCACTCTTTCTGCAGATGCTAATAGAAAATTAATTGGTGATGATGAACATGGTTGGTCTGATGATGGGACATTTAATTTTGAAGGAGGATGTTATGCAAAATGTATTAATCTTAGTCAAGAAGCAGAACCTGAAATTTGGAATGCAATTAAGCCTGGTGCTCTTTTAGAAAATGTTGTCTTAAATGATAATATTCCAGATTATGATGATAATTCATTAACTGAAAATACTCGTGTTGGATATCCTTTAGATTTCATTCCAGGTGCAGTAATTCCTAGTGTTGGTGGAAATCCACGGGTTATTGTATTTTTGACTGCAGATGCTTTAGGGGTCTTACCTCCTGTTTCTAAATTAACTAAAGAAGGAGCAATGTATCATTTCATGTCTGGTTATACTAGTAAATTGGGAGGAACTGAAAGAGGAATTAAAGAACCAAAATCAGTATTTTCTCAGTGCTTTGGGGCACCATTCATGCCTAGACCTGCTTCAGTTTATGCAAAACTTCTTGGTGAAAAAATTAATCAACATAACACTGTAGTTTACCTTGTCAATACTGGTTGGTCTGGTGGCCCATACGGTGTTGGTAAACGAATAAAGATCAAGTATAGTCGTGCAATGGTTACTGCTGCAATTTCTGGTGCACTTGATATTGTAAAGTATCGCCACGATGATTTACTTAATCTTGATATTCCAACTGATGTTGAAGGTGTTCCATCTGAAATTTTAGATCCAAAACATACTTGGGTTGACAAAGACTCCTATGATCTTTCTGCAAAAAAACTGGCCCAAATGTTTGTTGAAAACTTTAGGAAATTTGAGAATGTTTCAGATGAAATAATTGCTGCCGGTCCTAAATATTCTGTATAGATTGTTTTCTAATAGACAATCCTATAATTCCGATAATTATAATTATTGAAATTATTAGTATGATTTGTTTTTCTGGAATATCTATTAATTCTATTTTTTCTGAAAGTGAAGTAATTTTGATTGTATGAAATGCATTTGATGTATTTTCATCAACTCTAATTTTAGCAACTATCCAATACTCTCCATTCTCATAGATTTCTAATGATGTTTTTTTATCTGGTGTTGCAGTGATTGTATGTATATTTCCATTTTTACTATTTGTAACTGTAATCTTTGCAGAACTCCATTTATCTGGATTATTTATTTCAAAAAATAATTTTTTATTTTCTTGGTATGCTGAAATTGAACCTTCTGTGTACTGAATTAGAATTGGGATTGTATATTGTATTTTTTCATGATTGATGAATATTTTTCCTTCATGTTCTCCATATTTTTCTCCAACTATGCTGAATCCAATTTGTAACTTATTATTTTTAAGATTATGTGTAAACTCTATGAATTCTGATCCTTCGAATCTAACATCAATTTTTTCTAATGTTCCTTGAATTAATTTTAATTCTAATTGTTTTTCTATTGAGGGTTGATCTGGTGATAAACTAACCACAAAATTTGTTGGACTGATAATTAAATTTGCATTATATGCATTAGCTATGTCTAATCTTCCTGAACCTGATTCATGCAATGAAAATTCTTGTCCATATGCATTTGAAACTGGTTGAACTGTAGTAACCAATAATGATTTTATCTCATAATTTTGTAATTCTGGATTTTTTTGTAGTAATAGTGCTGCTGCACCACTAACATGAGGTGCTGCAAAACTTGTTCCACTTGTAAAATTGTAACTAGCATTAATTTGTGTAGTATTGATGTATGCCCCTGGCGCTACAATGTCTGGTTTTATGTAAAATGGTGAAACAGGACCTCTTGAACTAAAATGTGCTATGAAATCTGGATTGTAAAATAAATTCATTATTCCCAAACTCTTTGTTTCAATTGTTTTGATAATTTCTAACCCTTCTTCCCTATCTATTGAAACTACTGGAATTTGAGGTGCATATCCTGGATCTGAAAACTCATGAATTAATTCTCCCAAAAAAATTCCTGGTTGATTGTTGTAAACAATTAATGCTTTAGCTCCTGCTTTTACTGCATTCATTTCTTTTATTGAAAAATATAATAATTCTCCTTCTATATCGCTCCCTCTTTCTACAATTAGTATTGCATCCTTTGCATCAATATTTTCTAAGTCACTACTTTTTCCAAAACCTCCAAAAACTATTTCTCCAATTACTGGTTCTTGTGTTTTTGAAGATCCTACCAATGGAATTACTGTATACTGATTTTCATCTATTTTCAATGTTGCAATTAAACTTGAAGTCATGTTGTTGTAAGTTGCACCAACTGTAATTGATTCAAAATTTCTTCCTGGACTTCCAATCGTTTTTAATTCTGGTCCATCATTTCCTGCAGCTGTTACTACAAAAATTCCCTTATCCCATGCATGTTTAACGGCATTATCTATTTTTGAATTCGTTTTATTTACTCCTAAACTAATATTGATGATATCTGCCTTATCCTCAATTGCCTTTTCAATTGCTTTTTTAATTAATTCTGATGATACTCCTTCTCCATCTTCTGATACTTTGTAAGCTAGAATTTTTGCTTTATGTGCAACCCCTAATGTATTTCCGTCTGCTGCAATTATTCCTGCAACTTTAGTTCCATGCCCATTAGTATCCATGGGTAATTGACTTTCTTCTATGAAATTATATCCTCCAATGACTTTTCCATCTGGACCCCATCCGAATAAATCTGGATGATTGAAATCTACACCCGTATCAATAACGGCTATTTTAATTCCAGTCCCATCTATTCCGTCCATTCTTGGAATTTCAGTTCCAATATACGGAACACTATTTTCAATGTATGTTCTAATTTGATTTTCAGGTTGAATTAATTGTGATACAAGTACCGTAGACATTAAAACTACCGTTATGGAAAAAATTAGTAATGTTCTCATAATTTTTTTAGTTTTTTAACAAGTAAAAATGAATTGCTTACTAAACTAATAAATTGAATAAAAATTTAAATTAACTCATGGAAAAATACACACTTCCTGAAATGCCATATGCTTATGATGCATTAGCACCTCACATTGACGCAAAAACAATGGAGATACATCATACAAAACATCATCAAGCATACACTGACAAATTAAATGCAGCCCTTGAAGCATGTCCATCTGATATTCAAGAAAAAGATATCTTGGCCATCTTATCTGATATTAATTCAGTACCAGAAGCACAAAGAGGAGCAGTTAATTTCAATGGTGGTGGTTACGATAACCACAGGTTATTTTGGAATAGCATGAAACAAAATGGCGGCGGAGAACCTGGAGGATCAATTGCTGATGCAATTAAAGATTCTTTTGGAAGCTTTGCTGACTTTAAAGAGAAATTCACATCTACTACTGCAGTAATTCAAGGCAGTGGTTGGGGATGGTTAGTATACAATCCTTCAACATCTAAAGTTGAATACACATCAATGCCAAATCAAACTAGTCCAAGAACTGTAGGATTAGTACCATTATTGGGCTGTGATGTTTGGGAACACGCATACTATCTAAACTATCAAAACAAAAGACCGGTATACATTGAAGCATGGTGGAATGTAGTAAACTGGGATGAAGTAGAAGATAGATTCTCTAAAGCAAAATAAAGTTAAATCTTTATTTTTTATTTATTTTTTAATTTCTAAATTTAGGTCATGAATCAATTTATAACCATCTGGGCATGATCTGTTGTAAATGAGTGAACAACAGGCTGAACAATTAATGCAACAGATGCAAATGCTTGAAACATATTTTTCTGATTTATCTCAAAGAGAAGGAACTTTTCTAAGTATACTTAGAGAATCAATTGGTGCTATTGAATCAATTAAAGCACTTGGAGCACAGCCTGATTCTGATACCTTAATTCCTCTTGGAATGGGTGCTTACATTCCTACAAAAATTTCATCAAATAACAAAATTGTTGTAAATATTGGTGCTGGTGTTGCAGTCGAAAAAGATTTTCCTGCAACAATTAATTATTTTGAAGCCAGAATAAAAGAAATTGAAATTGCTTTACAAGATACTGCTTCCAAAAAACAAGATGCTGCAAATAGACTGGAGCAAGGAAAAGCACAGATGAATCAATTAATGCAACAATCACAACTCCACAACAACCAAATTTAGGATAAATTATGTTTGATAGTCTTCGTAAGGCGTTTTCCAATGTAGCAAAAAGTCTTGGAGAAAAAGAACTTAACGAAAAAGATATTGATGATATTCTTTTTGAACTTGAAATTTCTCTTTTAGAATCTGATGTAGCTGGGGAAGTTATTGATTCTATTAAATCTAATTTAAAAGAAAAATTAATTGGTTCTAAAATTGATAAAAATGAAATTGAAAAATTTGTTAAGGATAATTTAATTTCTAATATTTCTAGTTTATTTGATAACGCTGGTGAGATTAATATTTTTGAAAAAATTGATGAAAAAAAGAAACAAAATCAACCTTTTTTGATTGTTTTTGTTGGAATTAATGGCACTGGAAAAACTACTTCTTTAGCAAAACTTGCATCTTTACTTCAGGAAAAAAAATATTCAGTTGTAATTGCTGCTGCTGATACTTTTAGAGCTGGTGCCATAGAACAATTGCGAGAACATGCTAATCGTCTAAATCTAAAACTTGTTGCACAAAATTATGAATCTGATCCTGCAGCTGTTGCTAGAGATGCAGTACTATATGCAAAATCTCATAAAACAGATTGTGTGTTAATTGATACTGCAGGCAGAATGCAAACCAGTAAAAACTTAATGGAACAAATTGCAAAAATTACTAAAGTTGTAAATCCTGATATGACTATTTTTGTTGGTGATTCTTTAGCTGGTAATGACACTGTAAATCAAGCACGTGAATTTTATAATCATGTAAAATTCAATGGCTCTATTTTGACTAAAAGCGATGCTGATGCAAAAGGCGGTGCTGCATTATCTATTGTAACTGTTACTTCTACCCCTGTTCTTTATTTGGGGACTGGGCAAGAGTATTCTGATTTAAAACCTTTTGACAAAAATATCTTTTTAGAAACTGTTTTTGGTTCATTAGATGATGTTAAAATTGAACAAACAGATGTATCTAAATTAAAACCAGAACCTGAACTAACACCAGAACCTGAACTAACACCAGAACCTGAACTAACACCAGAACCTGAACTAACACCAGAACCTGAACTAACACCAGAACCTGAACTAACACCAGAACCTGAACTAACACCAGAACCTGAACTAACACCAGAACCTGAACTAACACCAGAACCTGAACTAACACC
>LIAL01000017.1 GCA_001437625.1 Nitrosopumilus sp. BACL13 MAG-121220-bin23 | reverse complement strand
TTTTCCATTTTTTTCAAGTAATCCAATAGCCTCACCCCAAAAACCAGTCATGTAAAATAAATTCTCAGGCTCAAATGTAACTAATGTATCACAATCAATCTTTTGAGCATGTTTTAGAAGATTTTTTCTTCGTTGCTTCATATCAAAATATTGTGTATTCTTAATTTATGTATGATGTAAAGTTTGTATAAGGAATTTAAAAAAATCTAGTGTGGCAGAACAAAAAAAGAAAGTAGTTGCACTGCTTTCTGGTGGTTTAGATAGTCAACTCGCAGTAAAAATGATGCAGAAGCAAGGATTCGAAGTTTCTGCTGTTGCAATTAAAACTCCATTTTGTGATTTTGATTGTGGTAGAGGATGTGGTTTTGAAATTAGAGAAAGAGCAGATGATCTTAATGTAAATTTAAAAACAGTTTATCTTGGTGACGAATACATTGAGATGTTAAAACATCCAAAGCATGGAATTGGTGCAGGATTTAATCCATGTGTTGATTGTAGAACAATGATGTTTGATGCTGCAAAAAAACACATGGAAGAAATTGGTGCAGAATTTATTATTTCAGGCGAAGTACTGGGTCAACGTCCAATGAGTCAACATGCACCATCGTTACATATTATTGAAAAAGAATCAAATTTAATTGGAAAAATAGTTAGACCATTGTCTGCAGGATTATTACCACCAACAGATGCTGAAAAAAGTGGTTTGATTAAAAGAGAAAATCTTGGAATGATTAAAGGAAGACAAAGAAAAATTCAAATGCAAATGGCTAAAGAATATGGTATTGAAAATCCACCAAATGCAGGTGGCGGTTGTTTGTTAACTGAACCACAATTTGGCGTTAAAGCTAAAGATTTGTTTGATCATGTAGAAACTCCAACAATTAATGAAATTGATTTGTTAAAAATTGGAAGGCACTTTAGATTAGATGAAGAAACAAAATTTGTCATAGGAAGAAACAAAGATGAAAATGAAATGATTAAAGCATTAGCATTACCGGGAGATATTTTACTTGAGGCTAAAGGTTACGTAGGACCAATTTCAATTTTACGTGGTAAGAATGCAAAGTTACATGTAGTTTTTGGTGCATCTGTAACTCTAAGATATTCAGATGCACCAAAAACTGAAAAAAATATTATTTCTATTAAAAATGGAGATTCAACAGATGAAATTAGTGTAGAATGTGCAGAAGAGCAATCCTATCTTAAATTTAGAATGTAGGCGTAAAAAAATTAAAATATTAAAGAAGAGTTTTTGAGGGAGTAGATCTCTTTCAATCATAATGCAAAAGCAAGAAAATCCCACATATCTAAAAGCAATTACAATTAGAGATGCTAGTGATGTTCATTCTATTAAAGAAGATATTAAAAAAGGAATAATTTTAATTCTTAGAGTTACTCCATTGGCACAAAAGGACGTAAATCAATTGCGTAAAGTAGTTGAAGAATTATATTCAATTGCTAAAACAGCAGATGCAGATATTGCAAGATTAGGTGAAGAAAGAATCATTGTTACTCCATCTAGCATAAAGATCTGGAAACCAGAATACGATTTAAAATAATTTTATTGCTTCTTGAACTTGAGGGTAATGAGCTGCAAGTTTGTATGTTCTTCTAATATTCATAGCAAGGTTTTCAGATTTTGAACGTTCTCCGTGGTTAACTAAAACACGACGAAGTTTTGGTCTTAATCTTTGTACAAATGACATTAATTGGTTATAATCACTATGTCCACTAAATCCATCTAATCTTTCAACACTAGAGTTAATAGCAACAACTTCAATTTTACCTTCTTTTCCCAACATAGAAACTTGTTTAGAACCATCAAGAACTCTTCTTCCCATAGTTCCATTTACTTGATAAGAAACAAACAATACTTTATTTTTTTTATCTGGAGCAATATTTTTAAAATATTCTAGAACAGGACCGCCTTCTAACATTCCAGATGTTGCTAAAATAATACATGGTGAATTTTCTCTCATTGGTTCTTCTCTAGCATCTGCATGTTCAATATTTGTAAAGTATTCAGAATCAAATGGGTTATCATCAGTTTCTAAAATTTTCTGTTTTAATTCTCTTGCAAGGTATTCAGGGTAGGATTCATGAATAGCTGATGCTTCAGAAATCATTCCTTCAGTAAAAACTGGAGCTTCAACCATTTCACCAGATTTCATGTAATGATCAATTACCATCATAATTTCTTGTGCACGTCCAACTGCGGGAATAGGTATCAAAACTTTTCCTCCGTCTGCTAAAGTATTGTTTACTGCATTGATAAAAGAAGATTCTACCTGTTGTCTAGTTGGCTGAATATCTTCATTAAGACCATAAGTACTTTCAATCAATAATGTTTCTACTCTTGGGAAATTTGCACTAGCAGCTTCAAATAAAATACTTTTTCCAAATTTAATATCACCGGAATAAACAAAATTATGATCACCATTACCGATATGAAAATGACATAATGCGGAACCAAGAATGTGTCCGGCATTAGCAAGAACCAATTTAATATCAGGAGAAATATCAGTCACAGTTCCATATGGCAAAGTAATTGTTTGTCTCATTACTTGTTTTACATCTCGTTCAGCATAAATTGGAGTTCTACCTTGAGCAGCTGCGACTTTAATTGCATCTAATTGAATTAAATTCATCATAGGTAATGTTGGCTCACTGCAATAAATTGGACCTTTGTAGCCATATTTGCATAATGCGGGTAAGAATCCAGTATGATCTAAATGAGCATGTCCAATAACTACAGCATCAAGCTCATCTAATGTAATATCTAATGAATCAAGTCTAGGATATGCATCCATTGGGGAACGAGCACCAGGATTAATTCCACAATCAATTAAAATTTTACTTTCTGGTGTAGATAATAACATTGAAGATCTACCCACTTGACCAAAGCCACCAAGAGTATGAAGAGTCACTTCAGTTCTTTGAGATATTCTAGATCTGAAAATATCATCACCTACTTGTTTCATTTGTTTACTTCTTTCAGCAGAAGATTGTTTTAGAGTTGCATTAATTGTTTGAATAGTACGTGATGGGATAGTAGTAGCTTTTCGAATTCGTAATCTCCAACCTATTTTTTCAGTAAGATCAACATGATTGAATTCTTTTGCATCTCTTTGTAGTAACCAAGGTCTTTTTGCTTCAATAGAAACTTCACCAGTGGATGCATCGAATAAAGTTCCTTGTAGATTTGCTTCTTTTGGAACAAATTCTGTAATAATTTTTCTGCACTCATCTTCAGGTTTTCTAATAGATTCATCAGTTCTAATTACAATACGTTTTTTAATTATATTTACAAGATTTAAAATTGTTTCATTATTTTCTAAGAGATATCTAGGAGAATTTGTATAAAGTGCAATTCTTGGTCCTTCATATTCTATTTTTGTAATACTTGCTTCTTTGGGCATACTTTGCAGTATGGTTGCCATAATATTCTGGCTACTAGGAGGTAATTCTTTCGGAGGTTGTTTTTTTTGCATTAAATCACTAAAGTTCAATAACTGCTTTCTTTTGTTCATCGGTCAAAAGACGGAATCCATTTTTATCCATTGTTGCGATGTTAATTCCATCACCTGTACCGATGTTTCTAACAATTGCAGCTTTAACAGCTCGTAAAGCTACTTTTTTTGCCTCTTCAACTGTGAGGTCATTTCTATATTCTTCTTCAAGTAAACCATAAGCTACTGGTGATCCACTACCAGTTGTAACATAAGATTTTTCTTCAACAGAACCAAACATATCAACATTAAACAAAGCAGGACCATTTGTATCATAACCACCAAGTAAAATATCAGCCATGAACGGATATCCTCTATTTTGATGAAATATCAATGAACAAAGTCTTGCAAGAGAATGAATAGAAATTGAATTTTGTTTATCAACCCTATGTAAATTAGAATGATATCGTAAAATGTCAACAATATTTTGTGCATCTGCAACGCCTCCAGCCAAGGTTAAACCTGCATGTAGGTCAATTTGTTGAATTTTCATAGTATTGTTATTTGCTATAAAATATCCTGCACTAGCCCTCATATCAGCACATAATACAACGCCATCCGTAGCCTTGATACCTACAGTGGTAGTCCCGTGCAAAATTTTTTCTTCAACGTTGTTTGACAAAATAATACCTTTTTAGATAATGTAACTGGAATGTCACCCTTTTAAATAACTTTTTGATCCTTTGAAATGATAAATAATGATAAAAAATGAAGATCGCATGCAGTCACATACAATGGAATTACCCAGACTTATTGAAATTGGTGAAAAAAATATAGACGATTTTGGAAAATTTCTAAATTCATTAAATAAGCCAAAAAAAGTTTCATTGATATCCGGAATAACTGTTCAAAAAGTCTTAAAAACTAAAGTAGAAAAATCATTAAAAAATAATAAAATTCAATTTGTTTGGCATACATCAATAGATAATCAGATTAAATCAATTAAAAAAATTGAAAAAGATGTTAAAAAAGATAATTCAAATTTAATTGTAGGAATTGGAGGCGGTCGCTCTGTAGATACTGCAAAACTAATTTCATATAATTTATCCATACCATTTGTAAGTTTACCAACTGCTGCATCACATGATGGAATGGCAAGTCCATTTGTTTCTGTAAAAAGTGATAAGCCCCATTCAATCATAGCATCTGCCCCTATGGGTGTTTTTGTGGATATTGATATAATTAAAAAAGCACCAGCAAAATTGTTAGCTAGTGGTTGCGGAGATCTTATTGCAAATATTATAGCTGTAAAAGATTGGCAATTAGGGCATAAAAAGAAGAAAGAATACTATGGAAGATATGCAGCAGATTTAGCGATGATGAGTGCAAAAATTGTTATGGAAAATTCTGCTGAATTTGCAAAAAAAGGACTAGATGCACGTATAATTGTAGAGGGATTAATCAGTGCAGGAGTTGCATCATGTATTGCAGGAAGTAGTAGACCATGTTCAGGTGCAGAACATCTTTTCTCACATGCACTTGATAAAATTGCACCAGGTGTTGGACTTCATGGAGAAAAATGTGGTATTGGATCTATAATGATGGCAAAATTACAAGGACAAGATTGGAAAAAAATTATTAAAACATTAAAAGATGTTGGAGCACCAACTACAGCAAAAGAGATTGGAATTGAACCAGTATTAATTATTGAAGCATTAATTATTGCACAAGGGTTAAGACCAGAACGATACACAATTTTAAAAGAAATTAAAATGACTAAGAAAACAGCATTAGATCTTGCAAAAATTACTAAAGTAATTTAGTTTAAACAGTTTTTTGTTCAGAAGTTGCTTCAGGTTTCTTTGCAGGAGCCTGTTTGTTAACATGAGTTTCAACAAAACTAATTTTTTCTAAAGTTTTAATAAATTTGAAAATATCCATTTGGATAAAATGTTTCATAATTTGTAAACCATCAGCACGTAAAATCTCTTCAGGAATTGTAATACTTGCTTCTTTATCTTTTAAATCAAAAACAATGTTTGTATCTTCTACTGGAAGTCTTTCTTTTAAAATTGCATCAACTTTATCATTAGGAGAATCAAGTGATTTTAGTACATTAACATCAAATAGAATTGTTTTTCCTGCAAATCTATGATTAAAATCCATTTGAACTCTACCAGAGCCAATATAACGAATAATTCCTCTTTTATTATCAACTTCAATTGAATCACCTACTGAAACTTTTTCTGCATCTTCGCCTAATTTTCTAATAGGAATCATTCTAACTTTTGTAGAATCTCTTTCACCAAAACCTTTGTCAGGAGTAACTTCAACTGTTAATTTATCACCGACAGATGTTTTTGCTAGTGCTTCATCAAATCCTTTTAGAACAGGATAGGATGTTTCACCAATAGAAACTAATTTTGGATGATACTTAACATTTTCTTCATGAAGTGAATGTTTTTTTGCATCTGCTTCAATAGTAGTATCAAAAACTTCATCACTGTCTTTTACTTTTGCAGTGTAATCAACTAAAATTAATGAACCTTTATCAAAAGTCAATAGGTTTGTCTTAGAATTTCCTTATATTAGTTAAACGCTAATAAAATTAAGAAGGATTAGGAAGGGCTTTTAGTTTATCATCTGCTATCCTTAGACCTGCTTGTAAATCAGTATCATAACCCATCATGGATAAAGTTGATCCAATTCCAGAAATACATCTCATAACATGAGATGCATTAATTTCACCCATACATCCAACTCGGAAAACTTTACCTTTTAGATTACCAAATCCACCTGCAACCAAAATTTTGAATTTTTTAGCTAATGTTTCACGGAATATTTTATCTTCTAATCCATCCAAATAATTTAATGCAATAACTACAGTTGAACGTGAATCTTCTTTTGCAAATGGTGTCAATCCAAGTGCAGATAATCCAGAATACAATGCCTCAGAACATGTTCTATGACGTTGAATTCTTTGTTCTAATCCTTCTTCAAACATTATTCTCATTGCTTCTCTATATGCATAAAGAATTGGTAATGCAGGAGTAAATGGAGTGTGTTTTGCTTCATCATAGTATTTGAAATATCTTGGTAAATTGAAGTATGTAGTATTTGGAGGATTTGCTTCCATGTATTTTCTAGTTCTTGGATTAACACAAATTGGTGAAATACCTGGTGGACATGCAAATGTTTTTTGTGCACCAGTCATTGCAATATCAATTCCCCATTTATCCATGTGAAGTTCTTCACCACCAACAATAGAAACTCCATCTAAAACATAATAGGAATCATTTCTTGAAGTTAGATCTTTAATTCTATCAAGGTAATTTATCATAGTTCCAGTAGAAGTTTCATTCCAAACACAGTAGAATGCTTTAACATCTTTATTATTATCAAAAGTTTCTTTAACTTGATCAAAGGTAGGATTAACTCCAGCTTCAGTTTCTATTCTAATTGTTTCTCCTCCAGCCCACTCTATTGATTGAGCTAAACGAGTACTGAATTCACCATTTACAGGTATGATTACTTTATCACCTTTTTTAATTAAATTTACAACAGAACATTCTACAGCACCAGTACCTGAAGCAGATAAACAAACAGCTTCCCCCTCAGTATCAAAAATTTTCTTTGTATTATTTACACATTCTTCATAAAGTTTTACAAAATCATCACTTCTATGATTAATAGATGGAGTAATCATTGATCGAGTGACACGCTCAGGAACATTTGTAGGTCCTGGTAACATTACTAAATATTCCAAAATATCTTCAAAATAGGTTCCACTCAGGCTTATTTATAATTAAAGAATTTTTAGCCTATTTTTTGCATCTAAATGTTCTAAAAAATGTTTAGTTCCAGAAGGAACAAGATTATCCCATTTTTGATCGCTTTTAATTAAATCTCTAATTCTAGTACCAGATAATTGATCTCTTTTTAAAAATGGAATTGAAATTACTTTAACTGTTCTTTTTGAATATAGATGATCAGTTAATGGATCATTTGAAAAAATAATATCAAATGTTGGAACAATAGTATCAATTTTTTCAATCCATTTTACATGGTTATCTACATCAGGAATAAAATAAATTGTAATTTTGTTTTTCATGGAATCATCAATTGAAGATAAAATCATTTTTTTTCTTTCTTCAGCAGAAAATGGATTACTTTTTTCAATAGATTTGTTTGAACTTCCTAAACCCAACCATAAGTTATCTACTTTGGATAATGCAAATTGTAATGCTTCAAGATGACCTAAATGAAATGGTTGAAATCTTCCTATCAACAAACCGTTCATATAAAATATAGGAAATTTCTTTTTAAAAAACTATCATAAAGAGTCCAAACTAGTAAAAAATATGGATTTTTTAAAAATTAATGGAGGACATGGTGAAGGTGGTGGACAAATTATACGTTCAGCAATTACATTATCATGCATTACAAAACAACCAATTCATTTAGAAAATATTAGAAAAAATAGAAAAAATGAAGGGCTAAAAGCACAACATCTTACTGCGATTCAAATTTTACAAAAAATTTCGAAAGCAGATGTAATTGGAGCTAAAATAGGATCTACAGAACTTAAATTTGTTCCAGGTAATGTAGAAAATTTAGAATTAATTGAAGATGTTAAAACTGCAGGAAGTATTTCTTTAATTTTACAAGTTTTAATTCCGGTTGTATCTATTTCACAAAAAAAACTTAGTTTAATAATTAAAGGTGGCACAGATGTTCTTTGGAGTCCATCAATGGATTATACTCAGTATGTACTCAAGGAAGCATATTCTAGAATGGGAATAGAATTTTCAATTGAAATAATAAAACGAGGATATTATCCAAAAGGCAATGGAGAAGTGAAATTAGAAGTATATCCATCAAAAATTAAATCATTAACACTTTCCAAAAGAGAAACAAACAATTTAAAATTAAAATGTACATTTTCAAAAATTTCAATAGATGTGATTAAAGAAAAAATAGAAATGATTAAAGAAAAAATTAGTAAAGCCAATTTTAATGTAGAAATTGAAATTAAAGAAGAGGAAGCACTAGATTCAGGAGCATCATTATTAATTTACAGTATTGATAAAAATTCAATTATTGGGATAGATGGATTATTTGATAATAAAAAACAAAATTTTGATTTAGATTTTGAGAAATTTAATAATTCACTTGGAGTAGATGAAAGTTTAGCAGACATGTTAGTAGTACCTGCAAGTTTAGGCATAAACAAAACAGTATTTCAAGTGAAAGAAATTACAGAGCATTTAGAAACAAATCTGTTTGTAACATCAAAAATTACAGGCTGTAAATATGGAATTGGAAAAACTTCAGAAGGTTTTGAAGTAATTATTCAAGGAGTATCAAACTCCAGCATCAAGTAAAGATGCTAAAAATAGAATTACTAAAGATAAAACCACAGTAATTTCTCCAAGAATAATAATTTTTTTTCTCAATTGTTGTATTTCAGGTTCAGACATTTGATTTGACATAATTTTTTCTTCAACATCTTTACGAATTACTCTAACATGTATTGCATATATGATAATTAATATAATTACAAGTATAATTTTAATAATTAAAAATTGACCATAACTTGTTTCAAAAAGAATATTTGGTTTACCAAGTATTAAATGAGAATTATACAAGCCAGTTGCCATCATAATAAGTAATGCAGGTACAGCAATTTTGTTAAATCTTTTTCCAACTCTAATCATTATTTGCATTCTTTCTTGAAGAGAGGTCGTCATAGTTTTTAAAAGTGGAGAGAATACAATTCCAATAAAAAGTGAACCGCCAACCCATATTGCAGCTGAAACAAGATGAATCCAAGTAAGAATTGCTTGTTCTATTGCAGCCATGTTATACTAAATATTATATCAAATATTATGTATTTGGATCTTGATAACGTTTTTACTTGTAGATTAGTAATTAAAACTGGATGGCACTTCAAAGTAAACTTACAGTTTATGCAGCAATAATTGGTTGTTTAGGTTTAATGGCAGGTATTGTTTACTATGCTAGTTTAGATAATATACCACTTGGACAAGTTGAAGTTGAATTAACAGATATCGCATTAAGAGAAGCTGGAGAGAGTGAAGCAAAATTTACTCTTACATTTCTTGTAAAAAATTCTAGTGAAAAAACATTCGTAGTTCCAGTAATTGAATATCAACTCTATGGTGATGATGTGTTATTAGGTTCTGGAAAATATTCTACAGAAGATGTTGCATTACCTGGAAGAGCACAAATTTTTGGAGGCGCAGAAGTTCCTTTAAAAAATACATTTATTCTAACTAAAGATGAAATAAATTCAGAAATTTATCAATCCGTAATAAATAATGAAATAACTAATTTTATTGCTGAAGGTACAATTATCACTCAAAGTACATGGAGTGTTGCTGAAACTGAATTTAGAACAGAAAAATAAGAAAAAGTGGGCCTAATGAGATTCGAACTCATGATCACTGCCATGTCGAGGCAGTATCCTAACCAGCTAGACTACAGGCCCATTGAAGTTCAAAGCAAGGTTCTGACATTATTAACGTTTAACAAAAGAAAGAGTGAATAAAAAGAGAAAATGAGTGTAAATATTGAAAGATGATTTTACTGATGAAGAAAAAGCGGGATTCTACAAGGCAATTTATTCAAGAAGGGATGTTAGATCGCATTTTATATCAAAACCAATTGAAAATGAAAAATTATCTAAAATTCTCCATGCAGCACATCATGCTCCATCAGTAGGTTTTTCTCAACCTTGGAATTTTATTTTAATTAAAGACCAGAAAACTAAGAAAAAAATTAAAGAAACTTTTGAGGAAGAGAAAAAACGTTCATCACAGATAGTTGAAGAACCAAAAAAATCAAAATATCTATCATTTAAGTTAGAAGGCATTTTGGAATCTCCTGTTAATCTTTGTGTTACATATGATCCATCAAAATTTGGTCCATTTGTGATAGGTAGATCAAGTATTCCAGAAGCAGGGATATACAGCGTATGTTGTGCAATCCAAAATTTATGGTTATCAGCAAGAGCTGAAGGAATAGGACTTGGTTGGGTAAGTATTCTTTCAAATAAAATTCTAAAAGAAATTCTTGGATTACCAGAACATGTAGTTCCTGTTGCATATCTATGCCTAGGTTATGTTAATGAATTTGCAGATAAACCAGATCTTGAAAGTGCAGGTTGGTTACCAAGATTAAATCTAAAAGATGTTGTTTACTATGAAAAATGGGAAGAAAAAGAAAATTTGGATTGGAAAGAAATTCAAAATATGATTCAAACTAAATTTGATTAGGCTTAAATAATTTAGAATATTTTTTCTGCTGGGCTTGTAGCGCAGAGTCAATTTTGACGCGTAGCATGGATAGCGCAGTAGCTTCCTAAGTTTCAGGTCGGGGGATCGAAGCCCTCCAAGCCCATTTAATTTTAAAAATTGTAGGAATTAAATACAAAGAATGAGTTAAAAAATTATGAAAATAGTTGTTATTTCAGCTAGTCCTAGAAAAACTGCAAATACACAGATAGTTATGAAATATGTTAATGAATATACAAAATCAAAAAATTCAGATACAAAATTCATTAATCTTTCAGATGGAGAAATTGAGTGTTATAGAGGATTTGATGTAGAGTATAATGAAGCAACTAAAAATGCTGCAAAAGACATTATGGAAGCAGATGTATGGTTAATTGGTTCACCTATCTATAATTCATTTTTTAGTTCTGCATTAAAAAATCTCTTTGAATATGTTGATCATAAAAAAACAGAAGGTAAAGTTGCAGGTATGGCTATTTTAGCTGCTGGAAATATTGGTTTTGTTGATGTTCAAACAGTAATCACACAATTGCTATCATACTTTAGAGTAATTACAAATCCAAAAGCAGTTTATCTAACTACAGAAATATTTACAGATAATCAAATTTCAGATGAAAATGCTAAAACTAGATTAAAAGAAATGGTTGATGAAACTCTACAAATTGCATCTAAATTACAAAAATAAAAATAATTTATTCATAGATTTGTAAAAGTCAAATAGTATATGCACAAACTAACAATATTGAATTTAAAAAAAGATCCAACTGAATTATGTTCATGTAAATGTCATTATGGTGGTGCTGTAAGTTGTCCTGGATGTAAAAAGAATCACGGCATAGTTACTTGTCACTGTAAAGATTGAAATTATTTTCTTTTAGAAGATAATATTTTTAAATTAGCTAATTCAGACTTTAATGATTCAATTTGAACCAGAGTTTGTAAATTCAAAATTTCTTGATTTAACCTTTCAATTTCACTATCTTTTAGTTCTACAGATGACTTTAGTTCATTTAATTCTCCGGATAACTCATTTTGAATTTGCTTTATTTCTGAAAGATTGATTTGTTTAGGAATTTCAACTTGAACTGTTTGTGTATTACTCAAGCTTTTTTTTTGATGTACTTCGTGTGCGTGAGAATGATTATTTGCATAATCTACACTTTTTTGAGATAACCAACAAGTTAGTACCATAAACCATGTAATTGAAACTGCCATGATAAAGACGAAATTTAGATTTGGTGCAAAATCAACCATTGGTGCCCAAATACCAGTTAAAACTAAAGCAAATGCACCAGTTACAATTGTAGCTAAATGATTACGTGCATATCCCATAACTAATTTGAAAAATTCATTCTTTATAATAGTAATGCCAATAATTAGAAAATAAAAGGAGTTAAAAAGAAAAAGGAGTCGAATTTATTCGTCTTCTTCAGGAGTAGCAGCGACTTTAGGCATATCAGATTGTAAGATTTGGATCTTTTGTAATAATTCAGTTCTTAGATCTCTTGCAACTCTTCTTACTGTAGGTCTTGGGACACCAAGTTCATCAACTACTTTTGTATAGATGTCTTGTTTGTCAGTTACTCCATTGTCAAGATAGGAATTAATTGCTTCTTTAATTATTGTGCTTTGGTTTATACGACTCAATGTATGAGACTTCTAATTGTTCTATATAACACTATAACTTTAGAATTCAAAAAAGACAACACCAAAAATAATATTATTATTTAAAAAAATTACAAGTATTCAATAAAATAAGGAGTCAAAATAAAGTAAGAATTTAAAATATTTAAAAAAAATAACAGGGTATAAAAAATTTCATGGTAATCTTACAAAAAGACTTTTATGATATTTTAATATTCAAAAAAAATATGACTACAGTAAATATTGAAACTAATCATGGCAATATTTCACTTAACCTTTTCCCTGAATTAGCCCCTGAAACTGTAAGAAATTTTGAAAAATTAGTTAGAGATGGATTCTATAACGGTACATTATTTCATAGAGTAATTCCTGGATTTATGATTCAAGGAGGAGATCCTAATACAAAAACAGATAACAAAAATTCTTGGGGACAAGGAGGTCCAGGGTACAACATTAACGCTGAATTTAGTTCAAGATCACATTTACGGGGTATTGTTTCTATGGCCAGATCACAAGATCCTAACAGTGCAGGCTCACAATTCTTCATAGTAACATCAGATAGTGCATTTTTAGATAGAGAATATACGGTATTTGGACAAGTAACAGAAGGAATGGATGTAGCAGATAAAATTGTAAAGGTTCAAAAAGATGGAAATGATTGTCCGTTAGAGAAAGTCCAAATGGTAAAAGTTACTTTAGAATAAATGAATAATCAAATTTACTTAATTGTATTAGTTTTAGCTCTAGTTACAGTAATTCCTACAGTCAGTGCTCAGTTCTCTTTAGGAGCAGAAGCAAATCAGAAATTAATTCAAGTGGAATTAAATAAATCAGAAATAGTTAATGTAAAACAGGTTATTGCCGCTTCAAATATACCACTAAGTGTAAGTTTGTTTGATGGAGTAATTCCAGAAAGTCTTATAGTTACAAATGAGAATGGTGATGAAAAAGAATTTGCATTAACAAATGATGGAAAAGAAAATTTATCTATAACAATTTTTCCTTCAAAGTTAGATATTATTATTAAATATGATTTAGAAGACGCATCTACATTCTATGAAAATTTGTGGACAGTTAGAATTGGATACTCTGAAACATTTTCTATTTTATTTTCTGAAGAAATAAATTTAATTTTTCTTAATAATAACATAATACAATTAGAAAATAAAAAAGGTATTTCAGTAAACAATGGAGGTAATGCACTAATACAATATTATGATAAAATTCCAAAAATAATAGAAGAAGTTAGTTTGGACGAAGATAAATTTAATGTAGAAATTATAACAAATTCTAAAATTGATAAATTTAATTTTGATCAAGTATCAAAAAGTATTAGTTTTCAACTAAATGAAAAAAATAAATTTGTAACAGTAACTATGGAAGAAGAATTGTTAGGTAGTCCATATACTATATTATTAAATGATGAAAAAATCAAGTATACTAAATCTAACAGTAAAGAAAATTATGTTTCACTTTCCATAAAACCACAAGCAGTAGGAGAAATTATGATTAGTAATTCTGAACATAGTAATAACTTAAGTAAAATTACTTCTAATGATACTTTACCGGTAGAATCTATTTCTAATGATTATTTTATCTGGATAGTTTTTGGAGGTATTTTGATTATTGTTACGATAGTTGCTATAATTATAATGAGAAAAATTAAAAAGTAATTTAATCTCCACCAGAACCACATGAACAAAAACCGTATTCATCTATTCTAACATCACATACAGCACATTTCTCGCCGTATTCTACTTCCCATGGTTCTTTTCCAAAAAGTTTGAAATGATCATCAATTTCTATTGGTACTTCACGTTTTTTATCCAATGATTTGTATAGATATGGAAAGTATAATTAGATTATCTGAAAAAAATTATGAAAATTGAATGTGGTTGTCATTGTATAAAGTGTAAAAGCACAAATCTTGAATCAAATAAAATTGGAATTATAGAAAAAGATGGATATTTTGATATGCATCACACATGTCAACAATGTAATATACATTTTGATCATTTAGATGGAGAAATTTTTTCTAATTGTTTGAAATGCAACTACTCTTTTAATTAGATAAGGGTAATTGTTCGATTGAGTAACAAGTTTTATTTTCAAATAAACTTTTTGTAAATTTTTTATTTAAAGCCATTTTTGCTAAAGCTTTTGAAACATCTAATGTACCTGTAGCCCATCCATATTCTCTAAGTTGTTGGACAGTTTCACTAGCAGTTCTTGGTGAATCAAAAAATTTGCAGGTTTCTAAAATTTTTAGTTTTGATTTAATTTCATCACTAGTGATATGTTTTGGTTCATTAAATTCAGGTTCAAATGTTTCTGCATCATCTAAATATTCTAAACCGTGTTCTATTGAATGTGGTTTAGAAGTAAAATCTGATTCATATACAATTTTTGCTTGATTTTCTGGTAAATATTGAGAGATATTATCTATAATTTCACCTAATGTTTGATTGTCAACATAGAAATCTCTAGAATCAACTTCAAGTTCATTCTCACCCAGTTTAAGTTTAATTCGTGCCAATACAATCATTAGGTTAATTTTGATTTATTGAGATAGCTCTAATGAGATTTAAGATTAAATCAAAAAAATTACACAAGTAATCAGAATTTTTTTTAATTTTAGTTTAAAACAAAATATTTTGATAATTAGTCATGAAATCATCAAAGAAAAAAAGTACAATTGTGCTATTTTTATTATTTGCCAGTATTTTGGGGTATTCACAATATCAATCGCTATCAGGAATATCAGTAAATATTTCTGAAAATACGATCATAAATGAAGATAAAAATAATTTAAATTATAAAATAGAGTTAGAATTTAAAAATCCATCATTATTGACATTGCCAGCAGGTGAAACTGAATTTTTTATATTTTATGATAATGAAATAATAGGTAAAGGAAATTTAGAATCATTCACATTATATCCAATAAGTAGTATTCATGTTAAAGGTACTTTTACAACAGATCAAAAATCTGATGAATCAAAATCTGTAAAAATTTCAGCAATAACAAAATATGATTTATTTGGTATATCCATAGAAATTCCATTTGATTATTATCCCACAGATGAGCAAACAAGGAAATTTATACAACAAAATTAGTTTTTTTTTAAATGCTTACAGTTTTTGGCTCTACAGCTTTAGATACAATTAGAACTCCAACTAAAACTCTAAAAAATGTTTTAGGAGGGGCTGCAACATATGCTGCTATTTCATCAAGTAATTTTATAAAAACAGGATTAATAGCTGTAGTTGGCGATGATTTTCCAAAAAAAAATCATAACATTTTATCAAAATATCTAGATTTACAAGGATTGGTAATAAACAAAGGTAAAACATTTCGTTATGATGGAAAATATGATAGTACTCTAAGCACAAGATCTACTTTGAAAACAGAGTTAAACGTACTTGCAGATTTTAAACCAATAGTACCAGAAGAATATAAAAAATCACAATTTGTTTATCTTGCAAATAATGATCCAGAACAAAATACTAAATTAATTAAAGAATTTGATAATGTAAAATTTTCAATGTGTGATACCATAGATTTTTGGATATCAACAAAAAGAGATGCAGTAATTAAAATGATAAAAAATGTAGATGCAGTTGTAATCAATGATGAAGAAGCTAAATTACTAACAAAAGAACATAATTTAATCAAATGTGCAAAAAAAATGAAACAGTGGGGTGCCAAATACATTATAATTAAAAAAGGTGAACATGGTTCTTTGATGTTTTTTGATGATGTAATTTTTCCTACTGCAGGATTTTCATTAGAAAATGTTGTGGATCCTACGGGTGCAGGTGATTCATTTGCAGGTGCAATGATTGGATATCTTGCTAGTAAAAAATCAGTAAAAATATCAGATATTAAAAAAGCTGTAGTATATGGAAATGTACTTGGTTCATTTGCAGTTGAAAGATACGGTTTAGACGGATTACTAAAAATTAAAAAAGGAGATATTGAAAAACGTTTGAAATCATATGAAAAAATGATCCAATTCTAAAAAGACTTAAGTTAAATTATTTTTTAAAATAAATTACATCATGTCAGAAAAAACAAAAGATAGATTAGATGAAATTTTTAAACTTCAAAAAGATCTATCTGAAATAATCAAATCAGACAGATATCCAAAAGATACTGAAGGTAAAGTTTCTGCATTGTGTACTGCAATTATGCATGAAGCTGTAGAATTGCAAAGAACAACCAATTGGAAATGGTGGAAAACACCTACGGAATTTAATCAAAAGGAGGCTAGAGAAGAATTAATTGACATATGGCATTTTGTTGTTCAGGCATCACTTGAATTAAAATTAACACCTGAGGATATTTTAGATGAATATAAAAGAAAAAATCAAATTAATCG
>LIAL01000016.1 GCA_001437625.1 Nitrosopumilus sp. BACL13 MAG-121220-bin23 | reverse complement strand
ATTAATTAATTTTAAATATATTTTTTATAAAACTAAATGGATCAAAATCAGATATTTTATTTGTAAGAATTTCTTTAGAAGATTCACTTGATTCTATAATTTCAGTCTTAATATTATCTCCAGTTTCTGTAATTCCTTCAGAAATTTTTTCATTAACATTTTCAACTAATTTATCTCCAGTTTCTGTAATTCCTTCATATACACTATCACTGACACTTTGAATTGTTTTATCAATAGAAGTGTCTAGACGATTCTCAGCAGAATTAGTTATTTTTGTATTAAGTGCATTAATATCATTTTTTAAAGAATCAGATAATATCGTAGATGTATTTGGAAATAATGCAGTAATTTCTGTAGAAAACATCATACCACCTAAAATAAAAATAGCTATAATTATGCCTAATTTTATCAACATGTTATAGTATTATTAAAAAATTCATTTTAAATTCAAACTAAAAAAAGTAATCAAAAATGAGTGAATTTTTTTAACTAATTTTATCTAATCAAAAACTATCCAATCAATTATTGCATCAATATTAGATGATGTTAAAGTAACTTTAATCGGTCCTAATGGAGATTCATTAGATTCTTCACAAATTGCTATTTGTTCAACAAATGCTGCTTGTTTGTTAAGATAAAACCATGTTGTATCATCTTGTAAATTATCTTCAAGTGAACGCAAATAAATTTTTTGTAGTTTATTATTATGTATAAATTGAAAAATTTTTTCAAAGGATCTTAATTCTTTAGATTGTGCATTAATTGAAAAATCATTATTGTTTATTATTGAATAAGGAAAAATATTAGAAATTGCTTGTTCTATTTTTTCGATAGATTCAGAAGGATTTACAGTACAAAACATTTCTATTTTGCAACTAAGATTTGGGATCTTCATTCAACCCATCTTTGAATTATTTCATATGATTTTTTTATTAATTCATCTTTTGTTAAATCAATATTAGATATTGCAAAATCAGATAATGCAATGGAGTTGCTAATACCAACTCCTAATTCACGATTATCTCTTTCATTGAAATGTTCTTTTGTTTGTGGATCATCAGATCTTCCTCTTTTTTGTAAGAAATTAAATCTAGTATCAATTGATGCATGGATTGCTAATAATTTTACAGTTCCAAATTTTTTAAGTACTTGTATCTCATCATTGGATCTAACTCCATCAATTAGCAATACATTTGCATTAGAGGATTGTATTTCTGTTTTAACTAATTCAGCTATTGCACCAGGTCCATTTTTCTCTCTAAGATCTAACATTAATTTTCCAAGATTTTCTCTACTTGCATCTAAATTTCTTTTTTTAGCTTCATTCCTTACTGCATTTCCTAAATTAATAATTTCATAGCCTTTAGATTTTAAACCTTCAGCAATAGTAGATTTACCAGCACCAGGCATACCGGTTAGACATACAAGTAATTTACTCAACACATATCAAAAAAAAATACTCGTCTATGAAGTTAACTATTAGATAATAACTAAAAATAATGAAATTAATATAAAATCAATTAAAAAATGATTAGTAGTAAAATAATGAAACAAATAATTTCTAAAATTGCAAAAACAACAATTCCATCAAATGCAATTCAAAAATCAAAAAAAGAGATTGCAGATAAAGTATACAAATTAGTTGAAAAGGAAATTCAAAAATATTCAGAAGTAGTAGAATTAGAATTTGGAGGTTCATATGCTAAAGATACATGGTTATCAAAAAATGCAGATATTGATATTTTTATTAAATTTAAAAAAGATATTTCTGAAGAAAAATTAGAAAGTATTTCAAAAAAAATAGGTTTTGAATCATTAAAAAAATATTCTCCATATGTCAGATATTCTCAACATCCCTATGTTGAAGCCAAAATTAAAGATACAAAAATTAACATCGTGCCATGTTATGATGTCAAAATTGGTGAATGGAAAAGTGCTGCAGATAGATCACCATTTCATACAAAATTTATGAAAAAATCATTAACACTAGAAATGAAGAATGAAGTTAGAATTCTTAAGACCTTTTTAAAATCTAATAAAATTTATGGTGCAGAAATTGCAAAACAAGGATTTAGTGGATATATTTCAGAAGTTTTAATTTTTGAATTTGGAAATTTTGAAAATCTAATAAAATCAATATCAAAAGTTAGAGAAAATCAAATTATTGGAACAACATCAAAAGATTTTGATACAGCAATAGTTGTAATTGATCCAATTGATAGCAATAGAAATTTGGCTGCTGCTATTTCAAATGAAAATATTGGAAAATTTATTCTGATTTGCAGATCATTAAAAGAAAAACCAAGTTTAAAATTTTTTAAAATTAAAAAATCAAAAATATCAAAGAAATTTTGGAATAATTTGCTAATTATAAAATTTGAATTTAAAACTAGAAGCTCTGATATTATTTGGGGGCAAATTAAAAGAGCAACATCGTCATTATCTACACAATTAGAATTAGGAGGATTTACCGTACTTAGAAGTAAATCCCATACAGATGAACAAAAAGAAGCATATCTCATTTTCTTTTTAGAATCTACAAAAATAAGTGAAATATATCAAAAAAATGGACCAGAATTTTTTAGAGAAAATAGTGCCCACAGTTTTATTTCTAAAAATCTTAATAATTCAGAATTGGTGTGGGTTGGAAATAATAGAAAAATAATTTCATTAGAAAAAAGAAAACATACGAATGTTGAAAGTTTTATGAAAGAATTTTTGAAAAAAAATCTTGAAATAGGCATACCAAAAGGTCTTGAAAAGGATTTCAAAGGCGGTTTTAAGGTATTCCTAGGAAATAAAACTCTAAGTAAATCAATTAAAGAGGAAGTAGCTGAGTTGATTTCAGTAGATGGCACACTCCTTCATTTCAATTAAAAAATTTACAGAAAAACCATACTCAAACGTTTTAGGATATCCAAATGCAACTAATCGTCAAATTAAATCAAGAATTAATGAATTAGAAAAATTGAAAATAAAATCAGTTTGTTTTATTGGTCCTACCAAAATTGGAAATTTAGCAATTTTAGGAAAAGGATACGTTGGTGTTGTAATACTTGTAAAAAAAGGAAATCAAGAAGTTGCATTAAAAATTAGAAGAATTGATTCTCAAAGAAAAAATATGAAAAATGAATCAATATTGTTAAAATTAGTAAATTCAGTTAATGTTGGTCCAAAAATAATCGATGCAAGTAAAAATTTTTTAGTTATGGAATATCTTGAAGGAGAAAAATTTAGTGATTGGATTAAAATGTTAAAAGGTACTGGTAGTGTAAAACAATTAAAATCTACAATAAAAAGTGCTTTAGAAGATTGTTATAGATTAGATCAAATTGGATTTGACCATGGTGAATTAAGTAATATTTCAAAACATGTTATTGTGGGTAAAACAAAAGTTTCTCTAATTGATTTTGAAAGTTCTAGTACAAAAAGAAGGCCTTCAAATGTTACATCAATAACTCAAGCGTTTTTTATTGGATCAGGTATTGCAAAACAATCTCAAAAAATTTATAAAAATTCTTCTAAAGAAAAAATTATTGACGCTTTAAAATCATACAAGCAAGAAAAAACACGAGAAAATTTTGAAAATTTACTCAAAATATTGAAATTATAATAGAATTTGAACCTGCGACCACTATCCCACAGGCTAGTATCATGTCAAACTAGACCACTATAACTAACATCACAGGCATAAAATGAAATTATTAAATCGTCCCATAAACAAACAGAAATTATGAAATTGTGTAATATTTGTCATAAAATTTCAGGTACCGATAAAGATCATATAGATTGTGTTCAAAAAAGAAGTATAGAGTTAGAAGATGGAAATTTTAAAAATGAAATTACTGAAAAACTAAATTTATCAAAAAATAATCAAGATCTAGGAGTTGAAATAAAAGCTATATTGGGACACCTAACTAGAGAAACAAATCAAAAAGATAGTTCATAGCCATTTTGATAATCTTTCTTTTTCAAAATCTAATTTTTTAGAAAGATTATCTTTAGTAGATTCTGTTAAACGAGTAGAAGGTTTTGGATCTGTAAACATATCAATTTCAATTATTGAAGCTGTATCTCTACCAGATTCTAAAAAGCATCCACCTTTACCATCAAACAAAACAGATGATTCTTTTGATTCAAGTTTTAAGACAATATTTTTTGCAACTGCAATTCCTTCCCCTTCTGCAAAAATTCCTGCTTTAGGTACTGCCATTGAATCAGTAACAACTAAGCTTGTAACATCACCAATTGCAAAAATATTTTCATGTGGTGTTTTACAATCTCTATTAATTGGAATAAATCCGGGTTCCTTTGCTAAATTAGAATCATAGATAACTTTAGGTGCAATATGTGGTGGAATTGCTAAAAGAATATCAAAACTATATTCATCATTTTCAAAAATTAATTTTTTAGATTCTACACGAATAATTTTTTTAGAATTATGAAAAGTAATTTTTTCTGAATTTACTAAATCAAGTATTTTTTTACTTACTTCAGGACCTGCCGCAGGTAGTGTAATTGGAGCAGGACTGTAAAAATCAATTTGGACAGAATCTCGTATTCCTCTCTTTCTAAGCATTGAATCAACTAGTAAACTAGCCTCAAAAGGTGCTGGAGGGCATTTGTAAGGCATGCCCATAATGACAATAGCAATTTTCCCAGATTCTATTTTATCTAATTTTTGATGAATCTCATCAAGCTGATTATGATCATACAAATTAAATCCATTTTCTACTAAACCTGGAATTTTTTCTGGTGCTAATACTGCTCCCATTGAAATGATAAGAAAATCAAATGAAATATCTTCAGAATTTGTTTTTACAAAATTATTATTATAATTAATTTCAATAATTTCATCTTTAATAAAATTAATTTGTTTTTTTGGTAATTCATTTAATGAACCAATAGAATTTTCAAAAGTTCTAGTTCCATTCATTATCCATAATTTTGCATATCCAACCATAAACCAGTCTTTTTTATCAATAATTGTAATTTTTACTTTAGATGAATCTAATGAATTTCTTATTTCATTAGCTGCAGAAAGACCACCAAATCCTCCACCTAAAATTACAACGTGTGGAATATTTGACAACTTATTTTTCTTGGGCTGTAGGTCGAATCAAAATTTCATTGACATTAACATGTGGTGGAGAATCTACAGCATACAAGATTGCATTAGCAATATCTTGTGCTTGTAATGTTTCCATCTTTTTTCCATGTTCTACAAATTGCTGAAGAGATTCATCAGTTATTGTATCAGTTAGTTCTGTTGCAACTATTCCAGGTTCAATACTGGTTACTCTAATATTTGAACGAACACTAAATTCTTGTCTTAATCCTTCAGTAAATGCAGCTACAGCAAATTTTGTTGCACAATAAACACTGCCTGCTGGAAATACAACTCTACCAGCTACAGATGAAATATTAACTATATGTCCCGATTTTTTTTCTTTCATATGAGAAATAACTGAGCCTGTACAGTATAACACGCCTTTGATGTTTACATCTATCATTCTATCCCATTCATCAATTTTGAGATTTTTGAAAAAACTTAATGGCATTAGACCTGCATTATTTACTAAAATATCAATTGAACCCCATTTGTCTAAAACTGCTTTAGCAAAATTTTTGCATTCTTCATTTTTTGTTACATCTAATTTTTGAAAAAATACTTCTCCACCGTTAGCAATAATTTTTTTTGATAATTCTTCTAATCTTTCTACTCTTCTAGCACCAATTGCAACTTTAACACCAGCTTTGGCTAGTGTTAAAGCAGTAGCTTCCCCAATACCACTACTTGCTCCTGTAATTATTGCAACTTTACCATTAATCATCATATATCATCTAAATTTTGATACATCAATACTAAAAATGTTTAGAAAACTAGTATAATTTTGAAAAAGAATCTAACAACTTTTTAAAAGAAAAAATCTACACTAACTTATGATATCTGAAAATTGTGCTTATTGTGGAGATATGACAGAGATGCCATTTCATTGTAGTTATTGTAAGGATCCATTTTGTGCGGAACACAGACTTCCAGAAGAACATAGATGTGTAAAATTACGCCAAATTAGATCAGAAAGATTTGGGGAGAAAAAAATAATTCGTGATGGAAGTAAAAATAAAGGAAGTATCTTTAAACGAATTTTTGGAAAATCTTAAAATCAATAAGGACTTTTTTCAGGAGAAATTTTTGCACGTCTTCCTTGATAGATTAAAGCAATTGCTAATGCAAACATGACCATTGCAGTTAATGGAAAATTTTGTGGTGCAGGTAAGATGAACCAATAGTAGATACCAAAAGATACAGATACAACTGCCTGAGTCCAAAGTTTAATCCATTTTGGAGCTTTGATTAATCGACTAATCATTTCAACGATAAAAATTCCAATTACGGGATAAATTGTATATAAAAGATAATCAAAAACTTCTACTCCAGTATGAGACATAACTTGTAATGGTAATTAGTATAATTTCTACCTAATCTTCCCATCTAACTTTAGTTGCAATTTTTTTAGCAATTAGAGCCTGAGCATTTTCATAAGGGATTGTAGCTATATCTTCAACGTTAAAAGGACCATATCTTTCAAGATCTGCACCTATAATTTCATCAACATCACTAAGAAATCTAATTACTACTTTCTTTATTTTATGATTTTCCGCTAATGATTCAAGAAATTTTGATTTTCCACTAATTGTTGCAGAGAGAATCATCTCTATTCGTTCATTTTGTTCTTCATGTGAATCTAAAATAAATTTTTCTTCATCAAGAAGATGACTAATATTAAAATTATCAGAATTAGAAATTTTTTCTAATCTGATATGTATCAATAATGATGTTAATTCAGTTGCCATTTCTATCATAGTATCTTTAATTTTATTTTCTACACCATCAAATTCTTGTTTTCTTAAATTTCCAATAAAATCAGATAAATTTCGATAAAAATTTGGTTTAATTTCTAACAAAGAATCATTTTCAGTTTCTAGTAAAACTGTATGATGTAATGAATTGATATCAATTTGATTTGATTCAGACATATTCTAGCTAATCCTTAAATGCTGGTTGTATTTGTGTTTGATTGAAGTATAAAAATTGCCATACAAAGTTAGCCACGGAAAAGCAGTTCAAACAACCTACTCAGTTGATGAAGTATTCTCAAGAATTCAACATGAAGGTATTCAATTTATCGATTTACAATTTACAGGACTTACAGGTCATTTCCATCATACTACAATTTCAGCAAGTACTTTCACCCCTGAACAAATGAGGGATGGATTACCAAAATTGGATGGTTCATCAATTATAGGTTTTACAACTATTGAAGATTCAGATTTATTATTAAAACCAGATCCAAATACATTTGCAATTATTCCTTGGATGACTGAAAATAAAACTGCTAGACTTCTTTGTGATGTGTATTGGGGCGAAGATAGAGGAAGATTATCTCGAGATCCTAGAGGCATTTCTCAAAAAGCTGAAGAATATATTAAAACTCAAGGATTTGATTTTAGTACCTGGGGTCCAGAAGTAGAATTTTTTGTCTTTGACAAAGTTCATTGGGATGTTTTAACACCATACAAAGGACAATCATATTCAATTGAATCAGCAGAAGCACCATGGAGTCAAACTGGGGATGGATATCCAATGGGATTGCAAGAAGGGTATTATCCTTCACCACCTGCAGATACTCTAACACCATACAGAAATGAATGTGTAAATATTTTAAGTAATAATTTTGGAATTTTATGTGATAACCATCACCATGAAGTTGCAACTGCAGGACAATGTGAAATTGATATTATGTATGATCACATGACAAATGCTGCAGATGCTGCACAGTCTTACAAATATGTAATCAAAAATGTTGCACAGAAATATGGAAAAGTTGCAACATGTATGCCAAAACCAATTGCAATGGATGCAGGTTCTGGAATGCACGTTAATGTTAGTTTATGGAAAGGAAAGGAAAATGCATTTTATGATCCTGATGATGAAATTGAATTAAGTCAAGTTGGCAGATATTTTTGTGGTGGTATTATTAATCACGCAAAAGCATTATCTGCAATTTGTAATCCTACTACTAATTCATATCATAGATTAGTTCCAGGATATGAAGCACCAGCATACATTGCATGGAGTGCAGGAAATCGTTCAGCTATTGTAAGAGTTCCTAAACATTTGAAAGGAAAACAACATTCTAAATTAAAAAGATTAGAATTTAGAGCACCAGATCCTTCATCAAACCCATATCTTGTATTTGCAGCAATAACAGCAGCAGGAATGGATGGAATTAAAAAGAAAATGGATCCAGGTGAACAAGTACGTGATGATATATTTAAAATGACAAAATCAGATAGAGCTAAACGTGGAATTGGCGTTTTGCCAAAAAGTCTTGGTGAAGCATTAGATGAATTAGAAAGTGATAGAAAATTCTTAAATCCAATTTACACTAATGATGTAATTGATAAAATTATTGAACTAGAAAGAAAAGATCAAAGAGAAATTTCAATTAGACCTCATCCTCATGAATTTTATCTATACTTTGATGTTTAGACTCTTCCAGTCATCTGAAAAATAAAATAAAGTGAAATTATTATTAAACCAAATCCAGATACAAAAAATATTCCTTTTTTGTTTTTAGATGTAGTAGTTTTGTATAATAAAATACAACCACCAAGACCTACAAATAAAATAAAAATACCATAAATTACTACATCAAAACTTTGACCTGTAATCAATGGATGAAAAAAACCAGAAAGTAATGCAAAAAATACAATTAGATAAACATACTTTAAACTTGAAAGTCCTTTAGATAAAATATTACTCATTGTGATTTGTAATTATAGTTATAAAATAAACTTTTGAAAGGAGAAATTTTTTTTAAAATAATCTTACATCATTCCGCCCATATCAGGCATTCCACCCATTCCACCCATTCCAGGTGGCATTCCTCCACCACCCATTCCAGGTGGCATTCCTCCTTCTCCTCCACCGCCACCAGAACCTTGAGTGGCGATTACATCATCTATTCTAAGAAGCATACATGCTGCTTCAGATGCTGCTGAAACAATTTGAAGTTTAACTGCAAGTGGCTCAATAATATCACTTGATTTCATATTTCCAATTTTTCCTTTCATAACATCAATTCCGGTCCATTTTTCTCCTTTTTGTTGTTTAGAACGAAGAAGGGTAAGAGTATCAATTGGATCCATACCTGCATTTTCTGCAAGACATAGTGGAATTGATTCTAATGCATCTGCAAATTTCTCTGCAGCTAATTGTTCTCTTCCTTCTAAAGATTTTGCCCAACTTCGTAATTTTGTTGAAGCATATGTTTCAGGGGCACCGCCACCTGCAACAATTTGTGGTTTTTCAATTACATCTTTTACTACCATTAATGCATCATGAACAGAGCGTTCAACTTCATCTACCACTCTTTGAGAACCACCACGTAAAAGTAAAGTTACAGATTTAGGATGTTTACAACCTTCAACGAAAACCCATTTGTCTTCTTCAATTTTTCTTTCTTCAACAATTGCTGCACTGCCTAAATCTTTTTCAAATAAATCATCAAGGTTTGTAACAATTCTTGCACCTGTTGCTCTTGCAAGTTTAGTAAGATCACTTTCTTTAATTCTTCTAACTGCAATAATTCCTGCTTTAGCTAGATAATGTTGTGCCATATCATCAAGTCCTTTTTGACATAATACTACATTTGCACCAGAACCAATAACTTTGTCAACCATAGTCTTTAGCATTTTATTTTCTTCATCTAAAAATGCTTTTAGTTGTTGAGGATTTGAAATATTAATTTTTGCATCAGTTTCAGTTTTACTAATTTCTAATGCGGTGTTAATTAATGCAATTTTTGCATCAGTAATTTTTCTAGGCATACCTCCATGAACAATTTCTTTGTCAAGAACAATACCCTCAATGATAACAGAATCTTTAATGGATCCTCCTGCTTTCTTTTCTACTTTAATATCATCAATATCAACATTATATTTTTCACCTTCTTTTTCAGAAACAGCCATTACAGATTTTACAATTATCTCTGCAAGTAAATCAGAATCTTTTCTAACTAATTTAGTTTGCATTGAAGTTTTTGCAATTTTTGTTAACATGTTTTTATCCATTGGGGAAATGGAATCTGCAATTTCTTCAAGATATTCTTTGACTTTTCTTGCGGATTTTTTATATCCATCAACAATAATTGTCGGATGTACATTTTGATCAATTAAGAATTCAGCATGTTCTAGTAATGCACCGGCTAAAATAACAGCTGAAGTTGTTCCATCACCCACTTCATTATCAGTAGTTTTAGAAATTTCAACTAGCATTTTTGCTGCTGGATGTTGAACATCAATTTCTTTAAGAATAGTAGCACCATCATTTGTAATTGTAACGTCGCCTAAGGAATCAACTAGCATTTTATCCATTCCACGTGGACCTAAACTGGTATGAACAATTTCAGCAATAATTTTAGCTGCTGCAATATTATTTTTTTGAGCATCTCGGCCTTTAGTTTCTGTACCGCCTTCTTTCAGTAAAACAACAGGCATAGTTCCTTTTGAAGTTGCTTGCATATCGATAAATTAAGCCATATTCCTCTTTTATACCTTCCAGATCAGAATTAAATAATAATAATCTTGTATCGGTGTTTTTAAATTGGGAAAAATAAATTACTAAACATGGTAAAGTCACAAAATAAGGAATCTTATAATAAAATATTTACAAAATTAAAAGAACATCATAAATGGTTTGAGAACTCCATACCGCTAATTGCTAGTGAAAATATTCCTAGTCCCGCAGTTAGAGAAGCAATTGTTTCTGATTTTGGTAATAGATATGCAGAAGGGTGGCCTGGAGAAAGAGTCTATGCGGGTTGTATCTACATTGATGAGGTAGAGTTTGAATGTATGAAATTAGCTAAAAAATTATACAAAGCAAAATTTGCTGATGTTAGACCAATTTCCGGTGTAATTGCAAATTTGGCAGTGTATTCAGCTTATTCAAATCCAGGAGATGTCATGATTGCACCATCTATTCCTGCAGGTGGTCATATTTCACATGGTAAAAAAGAACATTCTGGAACTGCTGGATTAGTTCATGGATTAGAAATTGAATTTTATCCATTTAATGCTGAAGAAATGACAATTGATGTTGATAAAACTAAAGAAAAAGTTAAGGAATTAGAAAAAAATAATCGTCTTCCTAAAATGGCAATGTTTGGAGGTTCATTATTTTTATTCCCACATCCAGTAAAGGAATTATCAGATTTTCTTAAAAGTTATGACATACACATCAATTATGATGCAGCACATGTTGCAGGATTAATTGCAGGTGGTAAATTCCAAGATCCATTACGTGAAGGTGCAGATACAATGACAATGAGTACTCATAAAACACTATTTGGTCCTCAAGGCGGATTAGTTTTAGGTTCTGAAGAACATGCAGAGCCAATTAAAAAAGCAACATTCCCAGGTCTTACAAGTAGCCATCACATTAACAACATGGCAGGAAAAGCAGTGGCCTTTGCAGAAGCTTTAGAATTTGGAAAAGACTATGCTACACAAGTAATTAAAAATGCTAAAGTATTTGCAGTTGCATTAAGTGATGCAGGATTCAAAGTATTAGGTGAAAGTAGAGGATTCACACAATCACATCAAATTGCAGTTAATGTTTTAGATTATTTTGACGGTGGTAAAGTAGAATCTGAGTTAGAAAAAGCCAACATAATTGTAAACAGACAACTTATTCCTGGCGATATTAAAGCTGGAAGAAATTATTTCCATCCGGGTGGAATTAGATTAGGTGTTTCTGAAATTACAAGATTAGGAATGAAAGAAAATGAGATGAAAGAAATTGCAACATTCATGAAGCAAATTATTATTGAGAAAAAGGATCCAAAAAAGATTCTTCCAAAAGTCAAATCTTGGAGAAAAGAATATCAAAAAGTCCATTATTGTTTTGACAATAAACTTGGTGCCTACGAATACGTTAAATTAAGATAATTTTATGCATAATCTGTAAGGAGGGATTGATCTCCTTGACTTTTACCAAAAACTAAGTCTATTTCATCAGATAAAGCATAGATTCTTCCACGCTGATATTCACCAACATCATATTTGTCAACTAGTCTTTTTGCAAGTTTGAGATATTTTTCAACTGAACCTCTCGTAATTGTTGCAATTAGTTTATGCCCACACACACATGTTTGAATAAGAGGCATTCGACGATAGGATTTTCCACATGCTGTACATCTAAAACTTTGTCTTGCATATGCTCGAAGATTTCCCATAATATCTGGAACAAGATGTGTTGAAATAACATTTGAAACTAATTCCGAGGGATTAACTACATCAATTAATTCAGCATTTCTAACTTGCATATCAAATTTATCAAGCATTGAGCCTAATGTTGAATATGCACTTCGAGGTTTTGAAGTAGTTAATGATGAAGTTGAATGAGTAAAATGAAAATCATAAAATTGTCTTTTAGTACCTATTCTTGATTTAATAATTTCAACTGAATTTACATCTGATGCTTTACTTTCTTGATATGTAGATTCAAAGAATTCTAAAGGAAGTATTTTTGTTACTTCAAGATTATGTGCTTGAGGTTGAGACTCATGAGGTAAAACAAGAGGTTGAATAAGTAATGGTGCATCCATTAAACCCCCTATTCTATCAGAAAGATATTGTCTTGAAAAATTAAGTAAACTATCCATTAAAAGCATAATAGAATCAGCATCACCATCAGCATCTCTTCTTTTTGCAGAATGCCAATTTGGTGTTGCAAAACAAACATGAGTTTCAGTATATCCAATAATTCTTCCTACAATTCCAACAGAAGTATGAGGTGCTAATCCAATTATTAAATGACCAAGTAATTCTTCAGTATTATGGACATTGTAAAATGAAGTTTTACCATAAAATTTTACTAAAAGTGTATCAATGTATTTACAAGTAGAAACCAAATATCTTCCACTTTCATTAGGAATTACTACATCCTGCATTCGAAGTTCAATAATTTGATCTATACTTTCAATGGGTTTACCATCAATATCATGGGAGTAACCTAATTCCTTGAGTTTTTTAATAGATGTTCCAATCCATGAGGGTTTGAATTGAGTTAAAGGAGAATTTGTTGCATCAAATCTAATAGTTCCATCTTTGAAAGTGGTTAAACCAAGACTTTGACGTACAAGTCCCTTTTCTAGAGGCTCTGCAATTTTGTCTTCACTGATTAGTTCCTTAAGACCTTTGAAAGGCTCTTTTGCACGAATTCCCATTTTTTCTTGAGCTAAAAGTAATCGTGCTTTTAATGGAAATTCTTTATGGGAGTGTGCCGGAGCTTTACGTTTACACTTTTGACAATATGGTTCTGTTAACGTATCTCTACAACTATTACATCTGAAAGTAACTATTGTTTTTATACCACATTTAGAACATTTTATTCCAATAGATGGTTCATTACACTGCTGACAATATCTATTGTAAAGATTTGCAAAAAAATGTTCATTTTTTGATGCCTTGAGGAGGTCCCTAGTCGGTCCACCTTTATCAGAAATTGGAAATAATGTATGTGTAGGAGGCTTCATTTGTCGAGCTGATGCTTTTTCAGGTCTTCCTATTCTAATTCCAACAGAAGTTGAAAATTTATTATTAATTTTAATTTTTGAAGATTTTGTTAAAATCTGAGGAACGGATAAATCATTGATTATTGGTTTTGTTATAAATAATAAATTAAAGAAAATTTTTGCTTCTTCATTTTCTAAAATTATAGATTCATTTTTAACTTTATGAGGAGTTCCTAATTTTTCAAGAATTTTTTTTGTTTTAATTGGATATTCAATATTATTTTCATTAAAATTTTTTGGTTCTAAAAGTTGAACCAATTCTTCTGATGAAATTTTATCCCAAAAATAAAGATAATGTGGATGTAATGGAAATTCAAAATCAAGTGAAATTTTTAATGCTTCTTCAATTGTAGGTGTTTTAACCAAAAATTGTTTTAGATATTGATTTTCAGTCTCAAATTTTGAAATAATTAATTTTAATTCTTCTATCCAAATTTCCTCAACATATCCTGATGGTATTAGTTGAGCATTATTTTCAAGAAAATCTCCAAATGTAATTAAAACATCTCCTAAATGTAATATTTTTTCAATTTTATCTTTAATTTCTATTCCATGTTTAACATCTTTAATTTTTACAACATCACCGTTATCAAGACGTACAGTTGGAGTTTCAATAGAATCAACAAATGCAACAGTTGCTCCCTTACCAGGAATATCAATTTTAACTTGAGTCCCAACAGCAATTGTATGATCTAAAATTTCAGCAACAACTGGATGAAATCCCATTGCTGCAAAACCAGTATTACAAGCCCTTCCATATCGAAGCCGAAATCCACCTAATTTGTTAGGCATAGATAAAACTGATCTGCCTGTAATCACCTCACGCATTCTTTTTGCTGCAGCATCTTCCTGATTATCACCTGTTTGAACTGCACCTTTGAGATCTGCTAACCACTCCCAACCATCTAAATTGTACATTTCTACTCTTTTGAGTAGTTTTTTTGATCTTCCAATCAAACCATCGTTTAGAACACGTAAAGCTCCACCTCTTACTCTATCAGTTTTAATTCGTGTCATTCCTTTATGATTTACAACTTCATATGGATCAGTATCTACACCAGCCAATTCAACTGGAAGATTAGAAATAACATGTTCAATATCTTCATCTAATATATGAAATTGAAAGCTGCTAGCTTCTCTTTCATAAATTCGTAATTCCTCAACAAATCTACCTGTTTCGTCATCAAAAGAATTTGCTTGGAATTTTGACAATCCGGCTATTTGTCTAACATAATCTGCAATCAACAAAGTAACTGCAGATTCTGTTCCACCTGCTGCACGCATAGGTCCTGCAATTGAAACTGAAAGATAATCAGTTCCATCTTTATTTTTCTTTATTTTTACTTCACTAATTCCTTGTAAAGGTGCAATGGTAACACCCTCAGTAATTATTGCCAAACCTACACGAACTGCAAGATCTAGTTTATCTTCTAAAGAAGCATCAGGAAGAGAGTAATTTCCTAAAGCAATCTCTTTAGCTAAAATTAATGCAGAAAGTTCTTTAGATTTAATTTTTAAAATTTCTCTTAGTGGATCAGCAATATCAATATCGTGCATTTTTGCAACTCGATCTGCTAAATCAAATGCAATTTTAGGCTCAATTATACCTGAAGAGTCGACCAAGGTAGATTTTGCTAATGCTGCGTGCTCAAATATGGAATATGTTTCAGTTGAGAGGTGTGAGTAATAATCTAAATAATAATCTGGCATGTCAATATGACGAATACGAGAAATTGCATCATTTTCAGACATTATAGAATGGTATTACTTGCTTCTTTGAATTGCTTTTGTTATTTCTTCAAGTTTTGTAATACTTCCTCCTTGTTCAAGGAAAGTTCCAATTACTAAGGCATCTGCTCCAGCTTTAACTAGACTTTCAGCGGTTTCAACATCTTTGATTCCACCTCCAACTATCAAAAATCCATTAAATGCATGTCTTACAGTTTTAACCATTTCAGGAGTCACATGGGTTTTTGCACCAGAACCTGCTTCTAAATACACAAATCTCATACCAAGAAATTGTGCTGCTAGTGCATATGCAGCAGCGATTTTAGGCTTTTCGAAAGGAATTCCTCTTGCAGAACCAACAAACCAAGCAGATGTACCGTCACCTACTACTAAATAGCCAGTTGGTAATGGCTCTAAACCAAATTTTGCAACACTTGGAGCTGCTAATGCCTGTGCTTGTGTTATGAAATAAGGATTTTCTGAATTCATTAATGAACTAAACAAAATAGCATCTGCATCAGGAACAACACCTGTAACATTACCAGGAAAGAGAATTATTGGAATTTTTATGCCTTGTTTAATGCCTTTAACAACTTGAGACATTTCAATTTGATCAGTAGCAGATGAGCCTCCAACTAAGATAGCAGAGGCGCCTATTTTTTCAACATCTTGAGCAAGTTTACTTGAAGCTTCTAAATTTGAAACTTCAGAATCAATTAAGACAAACAGTAGGGCATTCTTCTTTTGTAATTCTGATTTTAAAAATAATTCAACTTTTCCGACCATAGATATGGTTTGTATATGACACTTTAAAGTTTAATTGTAATGTTAGTATACAGATCTGTATAGCTATGGTAGAGTCTAAAGAATCTAATTTTAACAACATTATTAGCAAAATTATCAAAAAATCACTGTTTACAGAGCGACAAATTGAAATTATTCTAAATCAAAAAGATCTTCTAGAATCGAGTTTTTCTATATCTAGAGGAGCGTATTACAGGCAAGTAGGTCAATCTAAAGAAAAATTAGTTGCATTATTCTATTCAATCATACTTTTACGAGGTTTAGGCATACTTTTACCTGATGATATTGATGTGATATCAAAGCTTTCTGAACAGATTAGTGTGATTAATGAGAGTGATATCTTTCCTGAAAGAGAAGATGAAGTGATTAATGTTATTGAGAAGCTTATTAGACAGGCATCAAATATGTGATACTTGTGATTTTGTTAGTTAAGGTTAAAATTAATCAAATGTGATTGTATATTTAATTATCTGTGATTATAAGTGTGATTTTGTTAATCTAAAGTGTCAAATAATATTATTCAATCACAATAAATCACAATATAGTCATAAAAATAGTGATGTTAATAGAAATTCCTGACCCAGAAGTGATTTTAGGTGTGATTTTAGCATTTTTGATAGGTTTAGGAGGATTGTATTTTTTCTTTAAAATACGTCCATTTATAAAATCTAGTAGTGATGTTGCAGATCCAACACAAGTAGAACGCCTAGAGTACTATGAAACACAATTAATTGATATGAAAATACGCCTAGATTCATTAGAAATCCAAGGGGTTGAAGAAAATCCAATTGATCCAAACTTAGAATTAAAACAATTTATAGAAAAATTAGTAGAAACAAAGGAGCCTGAAAAGCAAATTGAAGTGATTAAGGATCCTGAAATTGTTCTTGAAAAGCAAATTTTTACGCCTAATCTATCAAATATTGAACATGTGAGCCCAGTTAATTATGTGTTACAACTAATCACAAACAATGCTATGACATCACGTGACATACAAATCACAACAAAAAGAAGTAGAGAGCACACATCTAGACTAATGAAGAAATTATTTGAGAGTGGTTTAGTTCAAAGGAACACAGAAACTAAACCATATTCATATTCAATTACTGAAAAAGGAAAAATGAAAATAAATGATATTACATCTGATCCAGTTGTTGTATAGACAATTACAAAGTTAATTTCTTAATAAAATGTTATTTTTGACTAGAAATTACTTAGATTTTTAATAATTTAATAATAAT
>LIAL01000015.1 GCA_001437625.1 Nitrosopumilus sp. BACL13 MAG-121220-bin23 | reverse complement strand
ACACTAGACTCACAACAGTTAGATAGAGGTGAAAAAATCGACTTAGAATATACTGACTGGGGTCCTGCCGGAGCTGACTATGTTGGACAAGAGGATGAAGATATTGGCTTAACTGTCTATACTTCTAACTTTGGTGCAACTATAGAACTCGATCAAAAAGTATACACATGGACTGACAAAGTCTACATCACAATTGTCGCACCAGACCATAATTTCGACAGTAATTTAGTTGACGAAATTGGTAACACTAGTACTGATCCAATAAAGGTCTCTACCAGAGGAAACCAACTATCTCAATACAAACTCGTTGAATCAGGTGCTGACACAGGTATTTTCATTGGTGAGGTAACTCTCAAAGGATTTGCCTTTGATGCAGATGGCGATGGTACAAACGATATTACAGGAACAGCCGCAGCATTAACGACCGGTAACGGTCCTACTGAGGGTGGACTTGCAACAACTGACAATGATGGACTCACTGTCTCCTTTGAATTCTCAGAGGATGAAACAGTAGTAGGTTCTGCATTAATCAGATGGAATATCGGTGAGGTACAATGGCTCGAGGCCAGCTATCCAGCAAGCGGAACAGGAGTGGTAAGAATAATTGACGCAGATATGAACTTAAATCCAGAGGCAATCGACAACTTTGCAGTTGACGCTTGGTCTGACTCCGATGCCGGAGGTATTGATCTTACTGTAACTGAGACAAATGAGGCAACCGGAATTTTCGAAGGTACTGTATTCTTTACAGTTTCTAACGATTCTTCAGGTCACAGACTCAGAGTCGCAGAAGGTGACACAGTCACCGCAGAATACGAGGACAATACATTACCTGAACCATATACTACTGCAGATGAACTTGATATCACAGCCACAACACTAATCGGCACAATTGTACCACCTCTCGAGAGAGCACCAGCTGCTAACTTGAGAACCGTTGATGCATTCGGTAACAGCTTAAACTCTGTTAGCGTAGATCAACAAGTACAAATCAGCGCTGACTTAGCAAATGGTCAAGATAGAGAGCAATCATTCGCATACTTAGTACAAATTCAGGATGGCGACGGTGTAACAGTTTCACTCGCATGGATTACAGGTTCACTATCTAGTGGTCAATCATTCAGCCCTGCATTATCATGGATTCCAACACAAAGCGGTAGCTACACAGCAACTGCATTTGTATGGGAATCAGTAGATAATCCAACGGCATTATCACCACCAGTTAGTACAACAATAAGTGTACAGTAAGAATAACTAGTTCTAATTTTCCTTTTTTTCTTTTTTTGAATACCTCTTAACTAAGGTCATGCACAATTTTTTGTAAAGTAATATCTAGGAGAACATTGGAAATAAATTAAAATGAAATTCTTAATTTTACTTTCTATACTATTTCTATTAATTCCAATTCACGATTCTTTTTCAGAATTAGAAATGTCTACAAATTCTCAGGTATATTCTACTGAGCATACTTTACAAGTTTATGGGAAAGGCTTACCTGGAGAAAATTTAATTTTAAGATTATTTGGACCTGATGAATCCATTACAAAATTTGATCAAATTCAAACAGACTCTGATGGACATTTTAATCACCAATTATTAACTTGGCCTAGTCCTTCATCTGGAACTCCCTATGGAACTTATGTTGTTGAGGTACTAAGTACTGAACAAAAAGGTTTATCAAAAAAAATTGATATCAAATTTTCATCCACAACCGAACTAATTTCAGTTGCAGTAGAAAGACAAATTGATACTATAGTTTTTGCCCCTGAAACTGGTGCGTTAAATCAATCATTTAGAGTGTTTATTCAAACAACTCGTGATGGTTTAAACATTGGAAATGATCCAACTAAACTTCTTGGAAATTCTATGATCCACTTGCCTGATGGTTCATCATTATCTTTAAAAAATTCTTTTAAGACATTGTATGCCGGAGTTTATTATTTTGATTTTACCCCTAGACAGGAAGGAACACATGTTTTTCAAATTTCTGTTTTTAATGAGGGTGTTTCATCCAAAGGCTTTGCTGCAACACATGTTTTGAGCCAAAATCTTGGTGGAATTAATAAAGAAATAATTAAATTAAATTCAATTTTAGGTGAGACTTCTAATCAATTAGATGTTTTAAAATCTGAAATTGCAGGATTTGATACCACACTACTACAAGCAAGTGAAAAAATTGATAAAAGCACTGGTACTATTTCCACATCTGTCCAATCTATTAGTGAGGCATCATCTCAGCTTAATTCTTTATTATTTCCAATCATAGCATCTATAGGAATTATAGTTGCATTACAAATTACAATTATCGCTAGAAGAAGATAATTGCCATTATATCGTAAACGGTGAAATTAACTTCTGATGTCAATATTTGTTTCAAAAAATAAACCCTATTTCTGAATTTGATCTTGGAATTATAATTAGAAATTATTATTGAAATTATTATTGAAATTGCGATCGGAATGTCCTTCTTATTGCTCATTATGCAAAATCATGACTCATAATTGAATAAGATTTATAACCAATTTGGCGAGTATTCCAGCTTGAATGTCGCAGTTAGGTGAAAAAAAGTCTGATGGATTGTCCCGTAGAGACTTTCTAAGATTGATGGGTGCTGCAGGTACAGGTCTGGCATTTGCTCCGTTTATCCCATTTGGTAATTTTATGCCTAATCCTAATCAAGCATCTTTAGAAAAAGTTCCAGTAATTTTACCTGACGGAAGTCATGCAAATATCAATACATATGAAATTAATTCTGCACAAGTTATCACATATCCTTCTACAGGGGACGCTGCACTTGATGCAGAAGCATTTCGTAAATGGCAATTCATTAGACTTCCTGAAGAACTAGGTGGAGGAAAAACTGACACAACTAGTCTTCGCGCATATAGTATGATCTGTCTTCATCTTTGGTGTCTATGGAAATATTGGCCTCAGGACGGAAGAAAAAGAGGTGAATGCCCTTGTCATGGAAGTATGTATGATCCAACAACTGGAACAGCTTTTGTTGGACCTGCATCAGTACAAGCTGCACCATCAAACACTTTACCTGAGTTAACTTTAGAAATTAATTCTGATGGTTTTATTTTTATTTTACCACCTAAATTTGATGCAAATGCAAATGGAGTAATTGGATATGGCCGTTTCACTTAGTAGAAGAACGGGCATAGTAGCCCTACTGTATTGGATTTGGGACGGTGTAGATAGAACTATTTTTACTGCAATTAAATTTTCTTTCCCTGCAAGATTTGTAAGTCCGTTTGGATTTTTAGGAATGCTTACATTTACTGTGTTTATTATTCTTGGAGTTACAGGAGCTCTGCTAATGTTTTACTATCAACCAATTTTAGATAGGGCATGGGATAGTGTTGAATTCATTAATGATGAAGTACCATTTGGTTTTCACATTAGAAATATTCACTATCACGGTTCTAATGCAATGGTTTTACTTGCTGTTCTTCACATGTATTATCAATACTTTAGTGGAAGATACAAAATTAGAAATGAAATTTTATGGATGACTGGTGTAATTCTTGGAGTTGTTACAATCCTTGAAGCATTCACTGGGTATGATGTAATATTTAGTGAAAGGGCGGAGCTTGCGATTAGTATTGCGGCGTCGCTGACAACATCGATTCCTATTGTAGGGCCGACAATTAGAGATGCGGCGCTTGGTAGTGGGTTCTCTGATTTTGTTTTAAGATTTTATGCACAACATGTGTTCTTGCTACCTATTGTCATGCTTGGATTGATGGCAGTTCACTTCCCAAGATTCCTAGTATTTGATGTTCCAATGGTTATGGCAATTGGTGGTGCTATTTTGATCACTGGCGGTGTTTTCCCAATTGATATGGGATTCAAGTTTGAACCTACAGTGCCTCCTGGAGTAACGGTACCCGAATGGTATCTTACTGGAATTTACGCTTTCATGCGGACTCAATATGACAAGTTTGTTACAGGATTACTGTGGCCGTTAGTGTTTATCATATCTCTTGTACTAATTCCATTCCTTGATAGATACAAGAAATTCTCATGGAGAGATAGACCAATGGTTACTGCATTTGGTATTACCAGTCTTGCACAAATTATGGTTACGACTTATTGGGGATTCTATATTTCTCCAGATGTATCAATTCCGTTAGTAGAACGTTTGGTTATTGATCCAATATTCTTCTATGGAACTATGATTCTACTGGTTCCGCTAGGATTTGGATTTACATACATGATGATTAAACTTGCAAATGAATCTGAGAGAAAATCAAAACTTGTAAAAAATACTGGTCCAAAAAAAGTGGCAACCATTAATCTTTCTGAAAAATGGATTAATTGGTTACTTGTTGCACTCTTAGCATTCCAAGTATTCCTCAATATTGCAGCATACAATGCAGCTTTAACTGGAATGAAAAATATTTCATTATTCTTAATTGGAATTATCTTGCTGGTATTTGCAGCATTCTTCCACATCTACAGATATGCCATGAGTCAACAAAAGAATGCTCCACCACCTGCACCTGTAAGAATTGTAGAAGACTTGCCTGAATTATCTGAATCCACAGTAGTTCCACAAATATCTGGAGATTCAACTAGTACAGCATCAAAACTTTTAGATGATATCACTTCTGAAGAAAAACCAAAAGAGTTAGCACCTACAGTTTCAACATCAGCAACTAAAGCTGAATTAGATGTTGGAAATAATAATTCTAATTTAGGTTCTCAAGATCTTACAAAACCTTAATGCTAAAAAATCTAAAGAAGCTTTATAAGAACTTGGAAGATTTACAAAAATTATGAGTGCTCCTGCATCAAGTCATGCATATGGTATTGGTGTAGTTGCGTTAATTATTGGAATGGGTGCTTCAATTCTATTTTATACTTCATTTTATCTTCCTGAATCTTTAGAAAAACCATCTGTCGATTTACATATTTTGGAGCCAACTGAGAGTTTTATGATTAGTATTGCTGAAGGTGCAGCAACTGAAGGAAATCCTAGTTATATTCCAAATAATCCCAAAATAACTTTAACAATAGATAATCGTGTATTGTGGATGAATGATGATATGACTCCGCATACTGTAACTGCAGATCATAGACATGTGGATTCATACAGTGGTGAATTTGGTTCTAATGGAGTTGTAATGCCTGGAGATTCTTATGAATTCATATTCACTGAACCTCAAGAATTGCATTATCACTGTGATCCACATCCGTGGATGACAGGATCATTAATTGTTGAGAAAAGTAGATTTTAGTTAGAATATTTTGCAAAAATTATTTTACTTTCAATTTCCTTATGCTGTTCAATTATTGACACTCTAAATTTTACTTCATGTTCTTGATTAGGCTCAAATTCAATTGTTGCTGTAAATTCTGCTTTATTTTCAGGCATTGTATCTTTATTGATGAATAATCTTGAAACGTGCTGTGAGATCTTTTTTTGATTGTATGACTTGTAGATGATATGTTCATTTGAATCTAATATTGTTGTATTTACTACTACCCCATCATATCGTCCTGGATATGATACCGTAATTGTTCCAGTAATTTCTGAATTTTGATGAATATCTGTTGAATTTATTTTAAATTCTAAATCTCCCATATGTCAAATTCCTTGTTGTTGCGAATAAATAATTTGTTAAGTGGGCCCAAAGGGCTTCGATCCCTTGACTTTTGGATTAGAAATCCAACACGCTATCCATGCTGCGCCATAGGCCCAGAAACCTCCAAATTCATTGCCATTTTAAGGGTTTACAGCCACTTTTTATTATAATTTTCTCTTTCCATTTTGAATAAAAATTGCTGAGCATATCCACAATATGGGCCAAAATAATTTACAATTTTTTCATGAAGTATTTCATATTGTTTTTGTGTGATTGTTTTTGTTTCTATTTTAAATTCATTTGAATAATATTTTTCTAAAATCTTAATCATCCATGTATCTAGTGGAAATGCTTCTAATTTATTCAAGGAAAATAATAGTATGCAATCCGCTACTTTATTTCCTACACCTGGGATCAAACAAATATTTTTTTTTGCTTCTTTGTAATCCAATTTTTCTAAATATTCTAAATCTATTTTTTTTGAGAAAATCATTTCTGCAGCTTGCTTTATGAATGGGGCTCTGTACCCTACTCCGCATTTTTTAATTTCTTCAATTGACGCATTTGCAAGTTTTTCTGGTTTAGGGAATAAAAAAAATTCTTTATTTTCTATTTCTACTTTTACTCCAAATTTTTTAGTTATTTTTTCTAGACTATTTTTAATTTTTTGAATATTGGAATTTGATGAAACAATAAAAGAAATCATACATTGAAATGGATCTTGTTTGAATATTCTTAGCCCCTCGTATTGTTTTATGGCTTCTTTTACTGTTTTATCCTTTGAAATTGATTTAATTATTTCTTGCATGTTATCCTTTTTTCTAAAAAAATCTGTCTTTGAATTTTGGATTGATTTGATAACTGCATTTTTATTTATTTTTAGTATGTCTTGACCGTTTATTCCATACCAGTCAGATCCACATTTTTCCCAAAGAAAAACCTGACCACTGTTTATTGAATTATCTATATCTATTGAAAATTGATTTCTCATCTTAGATGGTTATTTTATCATTAACCGTTGGTGCATATGCTTCAAAACCAAATTGCTCATGAATTTCTTTAGCAAATATTTGACATGACTCTGAATCCCCGTGAACTGTCCATACTTTGGGATTTCCTTTGATTGTTTTCATCATTGCAAACAATTCTTTTTTATCTGCATGTCCAGAAAATGAAAATTGCTTAACTTCTGCTTTTACAGTAAGATCTTTACCTCTAGTTTCTACCTTACCTGTATCTAGTAATTTTTTACCTGGTGTACCTTCGCCTTGGTAAGAAACTAGAGCAATTCCATTTTTACTATCAAATGATAATTGTTGCAAGTAATACACTGCATTACCCCCAACTAACATTCCAGCTGGAGATATTACAACACATGGTTCTCCCATCGCACGTTTTCTTTCTGCATGTTCTTTAATTGCTGTTGAACTTTTAATTGCCTCTGCAAACACTTTAGGATCTCTAAGGTATTCTGGATGCTTAAACATTATTTCATTAACTTTTAGTGCCATTCCGTCCATTATGATTTTATGTTTGAAATTTGCACTTCGTAAAATACATGCCATTTCTTGAGAACGTTCAACTGAAAATGATGGGATGAATAAAATTCCTTTTCTATCCATTACTTCGTTTGCAAATTCTATTAATTGATCTTCTGATGTTTTTCTAGGAATTTGTTCTGTTTTGGCATATGTACTTTCAGTGATTAACATATCAATTTCTCCAATATCTGTATCCATTTCTCGTAACATTCTTGATCCGTTTGTTTTGATATCCCCTGTGTAGAATAATTTTTTCTTTTCTGATTCTACTAATACCGTACTTCCACCAATTACATGTCCTGATTCTCTAAATTCAAAAGTTGCATTACCTTTAGTTACTTTTTGTTTAAAATCAATTTCTTTTGCATTTTTCATCATGTTGTTTAGTTCTGGTAATCCAAATGGTTGTTGTTCTTTTGCAATTTTTAACATGTCATTAATTAATAATTTTGAAAGATCAAATGTTGGTGGAGTTGCATAGACATCTGTATTACCACTTACAAATAATGATGGAACATTTCCTGAATGGTCTAAATGAGCATGAGTGATTATGATTGCATCCAAATCTTTAGGCTTTACGTGTAGAGGATATTTTGGTGGTGAACCCCTTCTTCCAAACATTACTCCATAATCTAATAATAATTTTGTACCATTACAATTAACTAAAAATCCTGATCTGCCTACTTCGTTTGCAGCACCTAATACTTGTATGTCCAAGGATTACATGAATTTTTTTCTACGTTAAAACCTTTTTAGTTACAGCCCGATCATTATACTTACCATAGAATCTACAAAAGCTTTAATTAGTGTCAGCTAAGATTCGATCCTCATGGGAAGAACCTATGATCAATGGATAGCAGAACAAGACCAAGCTGTCGTAGCAAAAACTCGTGCAGGCGATGAAGGAAATAAAGTACTTCTAAACCAAATCAATTGGATTTGGGTTAACAATCTTATGAACAAGAAAGCAGACCTTAATCCGTCATCAGCAGAATTACTCGATTGGGTAACCTCTGGTCAAATTGATGCAATGAGAAAATAAGCGTATACAACACGCAACTTTTTGTTTTTTAAATTTTTTAATTCTAGATTTTGCGCATACATTTTCTCCGATCATTTTCATAACAGAGTTATGATATTCAATCATGGTTTAAATAGACATATTGACATTTTATCGTTGTAATGCCAATAGCAATACTTCCAGACATTGATGAACAAAGATGTATCGGATGTGCACTATGTGTAGAAATCTGTACAACACTTGGTCCTGATGTCCTAAGAGTCAAACCTGTTGAAGGCTGGAAAAGAGGAAAAGCATTCGTTTTCTACCCAGAGAGATGTATTTCTGATGGTGCATGCATAGGTGTATGCCCAACAAAATCAATCTTTTGGATGAGACCAATGAATTATACTGCTGGACAACCAGTACCTCTACACAAAAACGGTATCTTCATCAAAGGTTGGGCTGAAGACGCAGCACTATAACGCTAAATCTTTAAGCAAATTCTTTTTATTTTTATTTTTTAAATTATTTTTTACCCGAATTTCTTTTTTTTAATTTCTTTTGGAAGTATTTTTACAAAATATTTTAAAAATTCATTATCTTTATCATAATGTATCTCTAAAAATTTATTTTTAGTAAAGAATTCTTTCCAAGTTTTTTCAAATGTAGGAAATTCTTTTGGATCATAATTAATTCTAGAATTTTCATGATGTGCTGCAGGAAATATATCTGAAATTTCAATTGGGATTAATCCTAAATGTGGATTATATTGACACACTTGAAATGTTTCAAAATCTTTTAGTTTCTTTTTTAGTAACTTGTATTCCTGAGACAGATATCCTGGCTTTGTACGTGATTCTTTGATGATGATTAGTTTCTTTTTCTTTGATTTGAATTTTCTAACTATTTTATGAAATGATTGAACCTCTGGACGATATTGATCTTCCTTAGAATATAGGAAAATTGCTTTTTCTTTAAATTTTGGTGTACCTAAACCTAAAAATTCATAATTTTCAGTCATCACTTCAATCATTTCAAATAATTTTGGATGTGCTCTTGCTTTTTTAATTACATATTCCCATAATCTGCCCTCATGAATTGCCTGTTTTACTTTATCAACTTCCAATTTTATTGCATGTAAGTTGTGTATTGCTAACTCATTAATTTTATTTGATATTTCTAATTGACGTAATTCATCAGGGGTATATTTTGAACATATTTCACAATTACATGGAAATACTGTAATATCTGCTAAATATCGTGTTCCATCATCTGTCATGTATCTTAATTGCTTAGCATACAACATGTATGAAGCTGAATCAAATGTATCGCATCCTAATGCTATTGCAAATGGTATTGTAAGTGGATGACCTGCTCCAAAGAGATGCAGTGGTACTGATTCTGGCATTTGTTTTTTTGCAGCCACAATCATTTGTGCTAATAACCTATACTCGTATGACTCCATAAATTCAACTGGACTTCCTAATGCTAGCATTTGAAAACCCATATCAATTAATGATTTTGTTGACTTTGCTACAAGATCAAAATGCTCTCCTCCCTGAATTGGACCAATCCAAATCTGTCCGTTATCTTTACTATTATCCAGAGTTTCTTTACACACTTCAAGTGTATGCTTGACATATGCTTCAGCTTTTTTAATTGGTAATCCATATCCTGTTGGTTTATCTAACGGAATTGCAAAATCTGTTAATATTCCAGTTTCAAACTTTGCCATATCTGGTGGCAATATATCCAAATCACCATATTCTAACACTTGATATCCTCCAGAATCTGTCATGATTGATTTATCAAAATCTATTATTTTATGAATGCCTTTTTTTACTGCTTCATCACCATAATTATTTTTTGTAATGTATGCATTTGTAATAACGACATCAAAACCCATCTCTTTGATTTTTTTTGATGGTATTGTTTGTCTGACTGGATGAATAACTGGAACAAATGCAGGTGTCTCTATCTTTCCATGATTTGTGTATAGAGTTCCTATCCTTCCTGCTAGATCTGTTTTAGAAATTTCAAACAAGTAATTAGATAAAATTTAAAGCGTTATTTAATCAATCACTAAAAAATTTTTTTAAATCATTATTTTTTGCTACTAATTCTAACCAATCCACTTCCTCATTATTTCCATTTTTAGAAATAATTCCTATTACTTTTTCAACTACTTCTTGAATATTTTTTTTACTGACGTCTACTTGAAATGCTTTTTCTTCAAACTTTTCAACTGTATCGTGAGCAATAATTCCTAATACTTCACTACCTGTATTATCTTTAATTTTAATTTCTGAATATTTCCTTTCTTTATACACTAGTTCTAAATCGTATGGGTTTCTTCTTAATATGATAATTTTTTTCACCTGATTTTTTTCTAGAACATATGGTGCTAAATGACCTACAACTATGGTTTTATCCAATACTTTTTCTTTTAGTATATTTCCTAGTTTTTCAGTATCAACATCATTTGTATTTTCATTTTTTTCAAATAATCCTGAATCTTTTCCAATTATGTTGATGTCAATTATTGGAAAATTTAGTATTTCTGAAATTTTTTTTGTAATTGTATGTTTGCCGACTCCTGGATTTCCAGTTATTACTATTGACATAATTTTAAATCCATATAACTAGATTAAACGATTTCTGCAATACTAATAAGTAGAATTAGATTTTTGTGTGTATTGCAAATTGGATTAATTGGAAAAGCAAATGTTGGAAAATCAACATTTTTTTCTGCTGCAACTGAAACTATTGTTGCCTCTGGTAACTTTCCTTTTACAACAATTGAACCAAATATTGGTATGGCGTTTGTTCAATCTGATTGTGCTTGTAAGCATTTTGATGTTAAACATGAAAATCCATTATGTGTTAATGGTACTAGATTAATTCCAGTAAAATTAATTGATGTTGCTGGTTTAGTTCCTGGTGCACATGAGGGAAAGGGATTAGGAAATCAATTTCTTGATGATGCAAGGCAAGCTGAAATTTTAGTTCATGTTGTTGATATTGCAGGTACTACTGATATTCAAGGACAGCCTATACCGCTTGGAACACATGATCCTTTAGAAGATGTTGCATTTGTTCAAGATGAATTTGATCAATGGTTTATTGATATTCTTAAAAGAGAATGGGATAAGGTAACCCGTGAAGTAGATCAAAAAAGAGCAAAACTAACTGATGGGATTGCAAAAAGATTCAGTGGATTGGGAATTAAGGAACATGAAGTTCAATCAGTATTGCAAAAACAAGGTCTCATCGCTAAAAATCCTAAAGAATGGATTGATTCTGATATTGAGAATTTTGTTAAAGAGTTGAGACAAAATACCAAGCCAATGATCATTGCTGCAAATAAAGCCGATTTGTGTAAAGATCTTGATATTCTTAAAAAAATTTCAGGTGTGGTAATTCCATGTAGTGCTGAAACAGAATTACTTTTACGAAAAGCTACAAAAGCTGGAATAATAAATTACACTTCTGGTGATGATGGATTTAAAATTAATGAAGAAAAAGAACTTCCAGCACCACAACAAAAAGCACTTGATTTAGTTAAAACAATTTTTTCTAAAATTCCTTCAACTGGAATTCAAAAAATTCTAAACACTGCAGTGTTTGATTCATTAAATTTAATTGCTGTGTACCCTGTAGAGGATGAATCTAAACTAACTAACAAAGATGGTGTAATTTTACCTGATGCAAAATTAATACCTCAAGATTCTACTGCCAAAGATTTGGCAGCTTTAATTCATGCTGATATTGCAAAAGGATTTTTGCATGCAATAGATTGTAAAACTAAACAAAGAATTAGTGGTGATCAAAAATTAAAACACGGTGACGTAATCAAAATTGTATCTACATTAAGTAGGGGATAATATGATAGGCTTAGGAATTGAGAGTACTGCTCATACATTTTCTTGTGCCGTAATTGAAAAAAAAGGTAAAAAAGGTAAAATTCTTTCTGATATTAGAAAAATTTTTCGTCCTGAGGCTGGACAGGGGATTCATCCACGTGAAGCATCTAGACATCATATTGAAAATAGCCCAATTGTTTTATCTGAATGTCTCAAAGAAGCCGATGTTTCTATTCGGGATTTAGACATAATTTCATATGCTGCTGGTCCTGGATTGGGACCTTGTCTTCGTGTAGGTGCTGTAGTTGCAAGATCTCTTTCTTCATTTTATAAAATTCCAATTTATCCTGTAAATCATGCTATTGGTCATATTGAATTAGGAAAATTACTTACTGGTGCACGCGATCCTTTGGTCCTTTTAGTTTCTGGTGGACATACTATGCTTCTTTCATTTCTTGACAAGCAGTGGAGAGTTTTTGGTGAAACATTAGATATTACATTAGGTCAATTACTTGATCAATTTGGTAGATCCCTTGGATTTGCATCACCCTGTGGAAAAAATATTGAAGAGTTAGCATCCACTTCTTCTAATTATGTTTCATTGCCTTATTCTGTAAAAGGAAATGATGTTTCTTTCTCTGGATTATTATCTGCAACAAAATCTGTTTCTCAAAAAAGTAAAATTGATGCATGTTTTTCCCTTCAGGAAACTGCTTTTGCAATGATTAGTGAAACTGTAGAACGTGCTTTATCATTTACATCTAAAAAAGAATTAATGGTTGTTGGTGGTGTTGCAGCTAACAAAAGATTATCTGCAATGCTCAAAGATGTATGTAAAAGACATGGTTGCAAATTCTTTGTTGTGCCATTACAATATGCTGGAGATTGTGGTAGTCAAATATGTTGGACCGGACTTTTAGAATCACAAGTTAAAGAAGGTGTTTTATTAAAAGATACATTTGTGACTCAATCTTGGAGATTAGATTCAGTTAAAGTAGATTATTGAGTTTCTTTTTCTTTTATGGCTTGCTCGATACTTTTTAGCCAGCCTTTTGTATTGAAAACTCCAAATTTGTATGTCTGTTCAACTTCGTTAATTTTTGCTGTAAAACATACTTTTTTTATGAATAATCCTTCTTTCCAACTTTTAGTCACGTCTTCTAATGGAATATCCAATACTGTTTCTCCCATACGTTTTGTAAAGTCCATTATTCTTGATTTTGTTTTATCAAATGCTAATCTTTTATTTGTTAATGTTAAAATGCCTGGACCTAAATTATCTTCATTACAATCTTCTTGTTTGACTCTTTTCTCTCCGTCTTCCATGATTAATTTTTATTGAATTCTTTTGGATATAATGTTAGTGAAATTAATTAAAAAAGGTGCTGAGGCTGATATTTACACGGGTGTATGGAAAAATTATAAATCTATTTTTAAAATTCGGAAAATTAAAAATTATAGAAATGCATCACTTGATTCAAAAATACGTAAACAAAGAACAATTAAAGAATCACAAATACTTTCACAAGTAAAATCTTTTGGAATTCCTTCACCCCTTGTTTATTTTGTTGATTTAGAGAAAACTATGATTGTAATGCAAGAAATTCCTGGAAAACCTGTACATGATTTATCTGAATTAAAAATTGTTCAATCCTCTAAAGAAATCGGAAAATTGGTTGGATTATTACATAAAAATGGAGTCATGCATGGAGATTTAACAACGTCTAATTTTATTTTATTTAAAAATATTATTTACATGATTGATTTTGGACTTTCTCAAAATACAATAAAACCTGAGGATCATGCAGTTGATTTACGGTTAATAAAAGAAATTCTTAACAGTGCACATGCAAAAATAATGCAATCTTGTTGGAAAAATTTTCTAGCCGGATACAAATCCGTTGTTGGTGTCACATATCAAACTAAAATTGTAAAACTAGTTTCAGATATTGAAAGTCGTGGCAGGTATGCGGAAGTTGTCTAATTTACTTTTTGTATCTTCAAATATTCATAAATTTAAAGAGGCTAAAGTAATATTGGATTCTTTTGATATATCTATTCAATTTTTTAAATTAAATTTAGAAGAAATTCAATCAAATTCCCTTAAAGAAATTGCATTAAAGAAGGCACAGAATGCATTTTCAAAATGTAAAAAACCTTTGATTATTGAGGATGATGGACTTTACATTGATTATCTAGATGGATTTCCTGGTCCTTACTCTTCTTACGTGTATAAGACTATTGGAAATCAAGGGATACTTGATTTATTAAAAAAAAATAGAGATGCAAAATTTATTTCAAATATTACCTACTGTGATCAAAAAAATTTAGAATCTTTTGAGGGAAAACTTGATGGCTGTATATCTAAATCTGAAAAAGGAACAGGTTGGGGTTATGATCCTATTTTTATTCCAAAAAACACAAAGAAAACTTTTGCTGAATTAATTGATAAAAATAATCTTTCACACAGATACAAAGCATTAAAAAAATTTTCTAGTTGGTATTTGAATAAGTAGGAATATAGCGATCAATAAATCTTTCATTATTTTGTAAAACTGATATTCTTGAAACAAGACTTTCATCCATAATTGAAAATATTTTACTTTCTTTTGCTATTTGTTCACTAAATTTTTTTACCTCTGACATTTCTAACATATTTTCATGTTCTAATCTATTAGTTGAACGTCCAATGTGCATGTAAGATTTAATTTCAATAAAATGTGGACTAGCTTTTCTAAACATCTCTGCAAATGCTGGTATCATTTCTTTTTGATCATTATAATTTCTAATCAATGTAATTCGTAGAACTGTTCTTGTATCCAAATGTTTTAGCATGTCTAGTGTTCTATTCCATCTTTCCCATGAATCATCATATTTTGGTTTGTTTATTTTTAAAAATGATTCATAATCTGCAGCATTAGTTGATAGATACAGTTGTGTAGGTAATGCATCTTCATCTTGTAATTTTTGAATCATATCTGGTTCTTGTCCGTTTGTTACAAGGAAAATTGATTTTGTTGCTTCAAGTGTTTTTAGATATTTAATTAGTTCTGGTAGTTTTGGATACATTGTAGGTTCACCTGAAAGTGAAATTGCATAATGACTTGGTAATAATGATTCATCTAATCGTTGTTTATCATTTCTTGAATCTCCATAAAATCCGTCGATTAATTTTTTCCTTTCTGCCATTAATTTTGTCATAATTTGTTCAGGTTCTGCAACTTTTTCTGGTTCCATCTTCATTGAATCGTAAAATTCCATTGGTCTCCAACAATACACGCAACGATTTTCACAATACATTCCTGCTGGAGAAAACTCCATACATTGATGAGTTGAAATTCCATAAAATTTATGCTTATAGCAACTGCCTTCATGTTTAAATGATTTTTTGGTCCAATGACATAATTCTACTGTTGAGTGATCTGCTACTCCATACTTTGCTTTTTTTAGTTGAGCCACTATGCTTGGTCTAATTTGGATTAAATTATCATCATCATTATCAACAATTTCTCCAGAACAACTCATACATTGAAACTTGAATTTACTTTACTTAAATTCATCTAGATTCCCATTTATTCTAAAAAATTTGGATTAATTGATCAAAATTAAAGTGTAATTTAATAACTGGAATTACTGAAATAAATCATAAATTGAAAGTCAAATATGTGATTATATTTTTGTTTTTACTTGGTTCTACACTAAGTATTCCTATTTCTCCTATTTTAGCTGCATCTGGTATTGATATTGATAATGATGGGGTTTTAGATGATGTTGATAGTTGTCCTCGTTTACAAGAAGATTATTTTGGAGATATTGACGGTTGCCCATCTAAAACTGTGAATCCACGTGATTCTGATTTTGATACTATTGCTGATGATGTAGATCAATGTATCACAAGTCAGGAAAATTTTAATGGTTATCAAGACGAAGACGGTTGCCCAGATGATATTTCAACAGAATTAATTTTTGATCAAGACAATGATTCTATTCCAGATTTAAAAGATCACTGTCCATTAGTTTCTGAAACTTACAATGGTTATCAAGACGAAGACGGTTGCCCAGATATACTTGCAATGGATTCTGATAATGACGGTGTTCAAGACTTTTTAGATTTATGTCCGACTACTATTGAAACTTGGAATGGTTTTGCAGATTATGACGGTTGCCCCGATGAAGTAGTAAATTATGATTCTGATTATGATGGAATTTTAGATGTTGATGATAATTGCATTAATGAGCGTGAACGTTACAACAACTTTGAAGACGAAGACGGTTGCCCAGATATGTCTCCATTTGTAGAATCCCTTGATTCTGACTCTGATGGTATTCGAGACACTATTGATTTTTGTATGTATGAAAAAGAAACTTTCAATAATTATCAAGATCTAGACGGTTGCCCTGATACGCCTTCTACTGATTTATTCATAAATAATTTAATGCATGATTATGATTCTGATGGTATTCTTGATAAAATTGATAATTGTTTAACCTTACCTGAAACTTACAACAACTTTGAAGATACAGACGGTTGCCCTGACTATCTTTCTGATTTTGATTTTGATCATGATTTGATTTTAGACAGTGTTGATAATTGCCCATTAGTTTCTGAAACTTACAACAACTTTGAAGATACAGACGGTTGCCCTGATGAGGTAATTACTAAAAATACCATTTATGATTCTGATCATGATGGCATTATGGATAATTTGGATAATTGTTTAAGCTTACCTGAAACTTACAACAACTTTGAAGACGAAGACGGTTGCCCTGACTTTATATCTCAAACTGATTCTGACTATGATGGAGTTTTAGATGTATTTGATGGTTGTAAATATGCCAAAGAAACTTACAACAACTTTGAAGACGAAGACGGTTGCCCTGATTTAATTTATGACCAAAGATATGCTGCAGATTCTGATAATGATGGAATTATAGATAATTTAGATAATTGTCCAAATGTTGCTGAAAATTATAATCGCTTTTTAGACGAAGACGGTTGCCCTGATGATCCAATTCTAAGTGATTTTGATCAAGATGGAATTTCTAATGCAGTAGATTTATGCCCACTAGTTTCTGAAACTTACAACAACTTTGAAGATACAGACGGTTGCCCTGATTCTGTTGATACTATAGAACTATTTTCTTATTCATTACCTGACAATGACAATGACGGTGTTGATGATAGGTGGGATCAATGTCTTAATGAATCTGAAAATTATAATGGATTTGCCGATACAGACGGTTGCCCTGATGTCATTGGTTTTTCAACCTCTGGTACACCTTCTTTCATTGACTCTGATGATGATTTTATTGCTGATTCTGTAGACTTATGTCCTAATCTTGCTGAAAGATACAATGGATATTTTGATACAGACGGTTGCCCTGATGTAGTTCCTACTAGTTCTTTATCTGATGCTGATTTTGATGGAATTATTGATGAATTAGACAATTGTAAATATCTACAAGAAACTTACAATCAATTTGAAGATACAGACGGTTGCCCTGATGTTATTTCTGATAACACTATTACAAAATATCAACCCTTTGACAATGATAATGACGGTGTTGATGATAGGTGGGATCAATGTCTTGATGAATCTGAAAATTATAATGGATTTGCCGATACTGATGGATGTTTTGATGTTATTGGTGCAGAATCCACTATTGTACCGATAACTGATTCAGATGGTGATGGATACATAGATGAACTAGATTCGTGTATTTTTGAGCCTGAAACCTGGAATAAATATAATGATCTAGACGGTTGCCCTGATTCTCTTCCTTAGGAAATTTAATTTTATAATAT
>LIAL01000014.1 GCA_001437625.1 Nitrosopumilus sp. BACL13 MAG-121220-bin23 | reverse complement strand
AATTTAAATAATTTTTTTATATCTTTTTTTAGTACACTAATTAATTTTTGATTATAAATTGTTGCGGCTGGATGAATTGTTAAAAAATATAATTGATTATTTTTTCTAACTATTTTTCCTCTATATTTTGTAATTTCTTTTCCATCTAGTAGTGAATTAAATGCTGTATTGCCTAAAATACAAATTATTTTTGGTTTGATTATCTCTATTTCTTTTTTAAGGTAATTCTGACAAGTGTTTCTTTCAATTGTTGTCGGAACTCTATTTTTTGGAGGTCTACATTTCACGATATTTGTTATGTATACTTCATCTCGAGTAATTCCTGCACTTTCAAGAGCGGCAGATAATTTATTGCCTGCAACTCCTATGAATGGCTCTCCTTTCATATCTTCATTCTTGCCTGGTGCTTCTCCTACAAAAATTACATCTGATTTATAATTCCCTTTTCCTGGAACTGCGTTATTTCGTGTTGCACTAAGTTCACATTTTGTACACTCTGTAACCTTTTTTTTTATTCCTTGTAATTTTTTTTCCATGTTAATTTACACTTTTCACGGTTGCTGTTCCTCTAATTGTTGGTCCACCATTCCCCATCATCATCGATTGCATTGGATCACCTTTACCGCAATTAGTTATTGGTCTTACTGTAAAGTCATTTCCACATGCATCAATTGAATTAAAAAATTCTGGTGCAGTTCCCATTACAATTACATCTCTAAGTAAATCTGTGATTTCACCATTTTCAATTTTTTGTGCATACTGGCATGAAATATTCCAATTATATCGATTCATGTCAATTGATGGAACTTTCATGTTTGAAATATAATATCCATTTTTTACATCTTTAATTATTTCATTTACCTTTTGATCTCCGTTACCAATACATGTACATGCCATGCGAATTAATGGCATAAATCGATAATTTGTTGCTCTCATATTTCCAGTTGGCACTGTGTTGAATATTTCTGATGTTTCTCTATTTTGCATATGATTTTTTAAAACACCTTTCTCTACCAGGGTAGTTTTTTTAGTTTCAACTCCTTCATCATCAAAATAATACCACCCTAAACTTTCTTTAATTGTTGGATCATCAAACACATTTAATTTTTCTGAGCCTATTTTCTCTCCAATTTTTCCTTTCCACCATGCACCTCCTGCCCACGCCATTTCTTTACCTAACACTCTGTCTGCTTCTGATGGGTGTCCTAGTATTTCATGTGTAAGCAATGATACAAAATCTGGATTCATTACGACAGTTGCTTTTTGTTCTTTTACTGGTTTTGCATAAATTAGTTCTGATGCTTTTTTTGAAATTTCTTTTGCACTCTGTTGAATTTTATTTGTAATTAATTCTAATCCTCCCCTTCCTCCTTCTGTTATGTTTACTGACTGTGTTTGACCTGATTCATGTGCAGTTGCAACCATTTCCATAATGACGTCTGTAAAATTTTGTAAAATCTCTGAACCTTCACTATTTACAAAATATTTTGAATTAACTATATTTGATGCATTAGTAATTGATTTAATTATTTTTGGTGTATCACTAATAATTTTATTGCATTCAAATCCTATTTTTATTAATTCTTCTATTTCTGGTTTTTTTAAAACTGGAAAGTTTATCTCTCTTTTATTAACTGGATTATTATGTAATTTAATTTTTTTATTATCTGTGTTTCTATAATCTGAATTTTTTACTGTGTTGTCTAAAATATTTTTTATTTCATCAAATGAATTTGGATTAGTTATTGAACAAAAACTCCATGTTCCATTTTTAATTAACCTGACTCCTACTCCTTTATTTTCATTATTTGTTATGTGTTCAATCTCATCATTTTCAATTAATGCTGAATTTTTTATTTGTTGGTCTGCTCTGACATCACAATACTGGACTTTTTTTTGATCTAGATATTTTATTATTTTATCTGCAATGTCCTGTAAATTTTGGTCCATGATGTATGATTATTCTAATGAGTTCTAAATCTTGTACTATTGATGATTGGATATTGCAGGCATGGTGAAGTAATATTCATCTTCAAAATTAAAATCTGCTGAACTTTTTTTCCTTAAAAATTCAAAATATTGTGTACAATTTTGATAAAACTCTATATTTTTTCTTACTTCTTGTTGCATGTTTTGTGTATCTATATTCAAATTTTTTAACGAGAGTGAGTCATTTTCATCTAGACTGTTTGTTTTCTTTAGCTAAATCTATTGAATATTTTTTATACTGATGTATTGATCGAATTTTATGACTTCTGTAATCGTTGCTGATACTAGTGTTATAATTAATGGATATCTTGCTGATCGAATTGAATCTGGTTCTATTAGAAATTCTGAGATTATAATTCCTCAAGCCGTATTTGATGAATTACAATCTCAAGCTTCTAATCATAAGCAGCAGGGATTTGTTGGACTAGAACAAATTCAAAAACTTAATAAATTATCTGGTAGTTTTGGTTTAAAAATTATTTTAAAAGGTTCCCATCCTTCCATTGATGATATTAAATTTGCTAGTAGTGGTAGAATTGATGCTTTAATCATTGATATTGCAAAACAAAATGATGCTATTCTTTACACTTCTGACAATGTACAACATTTAGTTGCAGTAGCTGAAAATGTACAAACAGTATTTTTAAAACCTAAAATTACCTATGAGTCTCTTGAATTCTTAAAATTTTTTGATGATGACACAATGAGTATACATCTTAAAGAAAATCAATATCCTCTTGGCAAAAAAGGAAAACCTGGTAATTTTTTACTTACTAAAATTGGTGAGGATCTTCTTTCTGGTGATTATCTAAAAATGATTTCTTCTCAAATATTATCTGCCACAAATATTTCTGATTCTAGTCATATTGAAATTTCTAAAACTGGTGCATCTGTTGTTCAACATGATGATTATCGTATTGTAATTACATATCCTCCGTTTTCTGAATCATACGAAATAACAATTGTACATCCTACTGTGAACTTATCTCTTGAAGATTATACTATTTCTCAAGCATTAATGACACGTTTGACTGATAGGGCTAAGGGAATTTTAATCTCTGGAGCTCCTGGTTCTGGAAAAAGTACATTGGCTTCAGGTTTAGCAAATTTTTATCATGCACAAGGCAGTATTGTTAAAACATTTGAATCTCCTCGTGACTTACAAGTTAATGATGGAATTACACAATATAGTAAATTAGATGGAAGTTTTGACAACACTGCTGATATTTTATTATTAGTTCGTCCTGATTATACTATTTTTGATGAAGTAAGACGAAGAGAAGATTTTACAACTTTTTCTGATTTACGATTAACTGGAGTTGGCATGGTTGGTGTAATTCATGCTAATTCCCCTTTGGATGCTATTCAGCGATTTATTGGTAAAATTGAACTTGGAATCATTCCTAATGTTTTGGATACTGTTGTGTTTGTTAATAATGGTGATATTGAGAAAGTGTATGATTTAGAATTAAAAGTAAAAGTTCCTACTGGTATGACTGAATCTGATCTAGCCCGACCTGTAATTGAGATAAGAAATTTTGAGGATAATGTTTTGGAGCATGAAATTTACACTTTTGGAGAAGAAAATGTAATTGTACCTGTTGTACAACGTGGAGAAAAAGCAGGTATTGAAAAATTAGCCGAGGATAAAATTAAAGATTATTTTAAAAAATATGATTCCAATGCACTAGTTGAAATTTTATCTGCAAATCGTGTTAAAGTAATTGTAAATGAAAATTGTATTGCATCTATTATTGGTAGAGGTGGAGTTAACATTAAAGAAATTGAAAAATTTCTAAATGTTCACCTTGATATTGTTGCTAAAGATTCTGAATCTATATCACTAACAACAAATGATATTTCTTTTACTTTTTCAGAATCAAACACTGGATTACTTTTTACTGTTAATCGAGAATACACTTCTATGTTTGTTAATATTCATGCTAATGAAAAATTCTTTGCTTCCGTTAGGGTTGGTAAAAAAGGACAAATTAAAATTTTGAAACGTTCTGATATTGGAAGAAATTTACTAAATTCCACTACTTCACCAAATGATATTCAATTATTTCTTAAAGATTTTTAATTTACCTATTTTAAATATTTGATACTCTATTTCTTACCTATCTTCTTTGTCGTTCTTTAGATATTTTCTTATTTTTTTCTATTCTATCATTGATAATTCTATAACCTTGAATAATTAACAACAATATTTCCTCTCTTAAACGACTAAGATCAATTAGAGCTGAAATATTATCTTCTTTTGACATTTTTTCATCAATATGCAGTTCAAGAATTTTTTTATATTCTTGATGATAATTATCTAGAACTTGTTTCATCTCATTATCTTTCATGTTAACAAGTCTAGGAATTGCTCTTTTACGAATTCTTACAAAATCTGTTCTAAGCTTAGATGTGATTGATGTGTCTACTATTTTATTTTCAGGCAGGTCTAGCATAATTCCAGTCATACAATGACTGCAAAATAACAGGTAAATTAAAGATTTTTAAAATTATCAATAATTTTTGGATTTGCTTTTAGAAACGTAATGAATTTTCTTAATTGTTTTATTGTTTTGGGATTCATGTGATGTTCTATTCCTTCTGTATCTTGATTTGCAGTATCATAACCTACTCCTAATATTTCAAAAAATTCTAATAATATGCCATGTTTTTGACGAATCCCTTCTGCCACTTGTATTCCTTTTTTTGTAAGATTAATTCCATGATATTTTTCATATTCTAAGAATCCTCCTTCATCTAACCTTTGTAGCATTTTAGTTACACTTGGAGCACTCACATTCATGTATCTTGAAATATCTAATGTAGTTGCATATCCTTTTAGTTCTACCAATTCTCCTATGATTTCTAGATAATCTTCCATTCTGGAACTAGAGCGTGTTTTTTCTACTGCATGCGCTGCCTTGATTGATTCTAGTCTTTCAGAGTTTTTTGATTTCATGTATTCTTTATTACTTAACTAAATCTGTTATAATTGGATCTCTGTTACTCATCTTAGCTATTCTTTGTTGACTTGAGGGTGACCATTATTGATCTTTGATGTTAATTATTTTTTTTTCAATTTATGTTAGAATGATAGATCCTTTAAAAGAACGACTAGCAAATTTACAAAAATTTTCTGATTCTGCAAGGCGTAGAGCAAATTTGTATACTGATATTGTAAAAATAGACGGTTCTACTACTGCCAAATCATTAGGTGTTCTTCAAAAAGCATCTGCACCTGGTAAAAAACTACAAAAAATTGGTTTTTTAATGCTGTGGATACCTGAGCCTACTGGAATAACATGCGCGATAGGTGCGCCTATGATAATTGCTGGAAGATATTTGGATAAAAAATACAATGGATCAACTTTACATGATATTGGTAATCATACTAAAAATAATATTTCAACAATTGCTGATTTTAAGAATTCTTTAAGGTTATAACTTAATTTTTAAAAGGACTATAAAAAATGAGTTTATGACTAGTAGATCTCAGGCATTAATTCCTATTTTTATTGCTGCAGTAATTATTGGCTCTGTAGGGTTACTTACTTTGCCCAGTGAAATTAAGCTGCAACAAGTTGAATTTCCTAGGGGTGTGATTAAAGTCAATGACATTCCTCTTGAAGTTCAAATTGCTGATACTGAACCAACCCGTGTTCGTGGATTAATGTTTCAAGATGAATTACCTTTTGATCAAGGTATGCTTTTTGTATTTCCTGAATCTGGATTGTATTCTTTGTGGATGCTTAACATGCAATTTCCATTAGATATGATTTGGTTTGATGGTGATGGTGTAGTTATACACATTGAAAAAAATGTTCCGCCGTGTGTAATTCCTATTGAAATTGCTGCAGGATGTCCAAGCTTTGTACCTAGTGGTGAGGCTACATATATTCTTGAAGTTACATCTGGTTTTGTTGAACAAAATAATATTACAAAAGATTCTATTCTTGAAATTATTTCCATTTAAAATTGCAAAACCTTATCTTATAATCTATTAATTGATAATTCATGAATAAAATAATTCCTATTTCTATTATTATAATTATCATATCTTTTATCTCTATTATTTTAATTTCTGAAAATTCTTCAATGCCTTCATCCAAAAATCTCTATCAAAATGGTTTTACTTTTTATGATGTTGAAAAAATAAAATCATCTTTATCTGAACAAAATATTTTCATGTCCATTCCTACTCCAATCACAGATCATACTATTGGAAATTACTGTGCAATTCATGATGGTGTTTTGTCTACTATTGATTATTGTACTACAACTGCTATTCAAGGTCCCAATGGAAAATCTCTTGGAAATATAAGCATGGGTGGACAGTCTGATAACCCCATAATGGCTATTGCATTAGTTGAATCATCCCCGTTTTTAGATTCAAAATCTAATGAAATTGAAATTGTTTTTGAAGTTATGATTGAAACTTTAGTTTGCGATTGTTGGAATGAACTACAGCCTGGAGGATTTGAATCTGTTGGCAACTGGATAGATGCTGCAAAAACAAAATATGGTGAATCCTCTCAAACTCTTCCTCTAAAATCCACAATTACTGGGTTGGGTGATGAAACATTAATTCTTGAGATTACATCTAAAAATGATTCTTATTTGTGGACTTTAATTATTCTAAAGTAGTCTGATTATGTATGGTGAAATTATTTAATTGGAGATTACAATGATTGATCAACTATGGTTAATTCCTTTGGGATTTGCTGCTGGTATACTGGGGTCTATGATTGGCCTTGGGGGTGGAATAATTGTCGTTCCAATTTTAACATTTTTTGGTTTTCCACCGACTGTTGCTGCAAGTAACAGCCTTTTTGCTGCATTTAGCAACTCTGTTGCGTCTACAATTTCTTACTCCAAACAAAAAAGAATTGAATATTCTTTAGGATTGAAACTTGGATTACTCGCAATTCCTGGAACCGTCTTAGGTGCCGTAATTTCTAGTGATGTCGCCCCTGATCTTTTTAAAATTTTATTCGGATTTATTTTAATCATATCTGCTGTATACATTTTTTTAAGAAAACAAGTTGAATCTAGAGAAAAAATAATTTCTAAACAATTAATTATTTTTATAATTGGTACTAGCTTTTTTGCAGGAATAATTTCTTCATTTTTTGGAATTGGTGGAGGTATTATTTTTGTACCTTTAATGGTGGTTGGGATGGGGGTGTCTATGAAAAAAGCTGCACCTACTTCACAACTAATTTTATTATTTGCGTCATTATCTGGAATAATAGTCCATAGTATTTTGGGTCATCCTGATTTTATTCAATCTGGATTTTTAGCAATTGGTTCTTTTTTTGGAGGATTGGTTGGTGCAAAATTATCTTTAAGTGTAAAAGAGAGAAATTTAAAAATTCTCATCTCTGTTGTACTTTTAATTACATCTGGAAAATTATTTTTTGATTCTTTCACTAATGGTTATTTTTCTTTTATTTTCTAGCCTCAAATAATTATTTGTGTTTTTATACTAATTTTTTGATATATGGTGTTGTTAGATCTTTTGATCTAATGGCTGAGGAGACAAGTCGGCTCCTTGGTATTATTTTATATATTATTGTACTGGTTATTTTTTAATTCTGTAAATATTTTTTTTTGAAATTACAACTAATTCATTATTTTGTGTACTTGCTTCATAGTCTATTATAATTTTTCCAAATTCTTTATCAATGTCTTCTTTTTTTCTAATTGTAAATTTTAATTTTAATATTTGTTCTGTATAACATGGTTTTAGAAATCTTGTATTTTTATTTCCCCATTCTGAATCTCCATCTGTCCCAAGAAAAATAATGTGATTTCCATAAATTTGATTTAATCTTGTAAACTCCCCCTCCATTCTTGATAACATTGCTCTTCCTGAAACCATTTGGTGTTTTTCTTTTATTTTATTTTCTAACAATATATTTTTGATTTTTGAAAATTTTAGGTATGCTTCTAATTCAATATTTGAAATACTGCATGTAGCATAAAATGATTCACCAGATACGAATTCTGAAAATTTTTTCATCCTTATCTTATTTCATCAATACAAAATATTACTTCTGCCGATGAAAGTGCATTTTCTGTAACTAGGAAGTTAAATGCATCTGCTATTCTTTGATTATTTGGTTCTGAACCTGTAACTGAACCTGGAAAAATTGTAAACATTCTGATTTTTGATTTTAACACATCACTTAGTTCTTGATTAACTGTGGTGGTAAATGGTCTTAACGCTCCTCTGAAAACTTCCACTTGGGCTCTTTGTGTCCCTGTAACTTTTCTTCCTACTGGTAAATCTGGACCAATAATCATGATTGCTCCTTTTGCATCTTTATACAAACGTGGATCTTCTTTACCGCCTGGTACAAATTGTTCAAGTGCTCTTTGTGCAACTGTTGCAGGTGTTGATATGAATTTCTCAACTAATTCCTCCCATACTGGTCTAGTTACTTCAGTTAATTTTTCAATTCCTGGTAATTTTCCTGTTATGTGTATTACTCCTAAAATTTCTCCAATGTTTGTTCGTGCTGTGTTTAACCATCTTTGAACTTCTTCAGGATTTTTAATATCTACTATGTGTGAATGGAATTTACTACTGATGTATTCTTGAAGATTAGTTGGTGTTGTTTGTGATATGAAGCATGCAACTTTTCCTCCATTCTTTTCAACATGCTGTGCTAAAAACTCCACACGTTCTGCATCTGTTTTGTCTGTTGCATCAATTGTAAACACAACGGCTTTTCCAGTAAAATTTGGTTGATGTACCCCTGGCGCTGTAGTTCCTATGTGTGGTTTAACTGGATAAAATACTCTGTCCCCTGGAATTACTTTTCCATTGACAATTTTTGCAATTTCGTCATCACACAAATTTAAAACTGTTTCTGCAACTTGTCCTTGAGTTAAGAATTCTTTATTTGCAATCATATCTGATGTGTTGTTTTGAATTTTTTCTGCAATTGTTTGTATTTTATTTAATAAGTTAGTTAATGTCTCAGTTAATTTTACAACATCTTTTCCATTTGCTAATTTTGTAGCTGCATTTGCAATCCCTTCTTTGATAACTGAATCATCTTCTCCTAGCAGTAAAAGTAATTCTTTGTTTGCTTCATCTACTTCTGTTGGATTAAGATCTTCAAATCCTCCAACTCTCATAAACTCTGCTGCTGCTTTTGGATACACTGTTTTGTAAATTCTATCTGAATGAACTGGTCCTGGATTTGTTGCAATTGAAATAATTCCTTTATCAGTTAATTCCCATGACATTAATTCTGCTAATCTATTCTTTGCACCTTGTGCTGCAGTGTATGGGCTTCTAAATCTATATGGTCTTTGTTCTAGTGGTTTTTCTTCTGTGAAAAATGTTGAAATTGTAATGATTTTTCCTCCTTCTTTCATAACTTTGAGTGCTTGAACTGAACCCCAGAATGTACCTGTAAGGTGAATTCCAATTGTACTTTTGAATTCCTCCAATGACGCATTAGGAAAACATGTGACTGGACCTGAAACACCTGCATTATTGATAATATTGTCCACTGTCACGTTATCATTTTTTAAATCCTCAAACATCTTATTCATTGTATTTTCATCACTTACGTCTACTCCTGAAAAAATTCTAACACTTGCACCGCTTTGTTTTTCTGTAATAATTGATTCTAACATTTTAGCTGTTTCATCTAATGGCTCTCTTCGTCGCCCTAGTATGATGACACTTGCACCATTTTCAACAAATTTTTTGGCAATGGCTTGACCTATTCCTGTCCCACTTCCTGTGATTAAAGATGTTTTATTTTGAAATTTTAACATGTGCAACTTGCCAAATCTTTTGTGATATTTATTTGGATTGATCTTTATTTGCTTTTTTTCTTGATATCTTTATTTGTGGGTATGATGTGATGTTTTTCATGCATGATACAGAATCTGATACATTCATCTATCAAACATGGCCTCAAAAATTCAGCACCATGTTAAAAGAGATCGGGGTTGATTCTGAATCTAAAGATATTGCAACTGATGTTGTTGAAACTGATGATTACTATAGTGGATATTTTTCTCAAACTGCAAGAATGGTTACTAACAAAGGGTGTATCGATATTAAAAATTCTAACATTGACGTCATACAAATTATTCAAAAGGGATAATCATGCCAGATCCAAATCCACTTCCATGGGGCGCACAAGATAGATTCCAAGCACACTTTATTGTTCGAAAAAATGTTGGTGCCTCTGCTGTAAATTATACTGTTAAAACTCGTCTTCAAACTAAAGGTCACTTTGCTTCCAAAGTTGTTACTAAAGTTGAATGGAATGGATATGGTGACTTATCTTTGAAATTAAATGCTGATAATGATCTAAATGATCTAATTTCTAAACAATCTGTTAAGGGTGCAACAATCTATGTTGAACCCACTGACACTGCTGTTAGAATTAGGGGTACGTGGGATAATCATATTTCGTTTGGTATTACTAAGGAACTTTTTGAAATTTATGATAGAATTGCTGGACACATAAAATCTGTTTAAGCTTTCCACCATGCTAATCCTATAAAATTTATTTCATCTTTTCCTTTTGGAATTGCAAAAATAAATTGTTTTTTAACTGATGCTGCAAGTCTACCCTTAATTGTAATTTCAGTTGCTGGAATGGTTTCATTTCCATTATACACTTGTATCAAATATGGTGAATGATCAATCCCTGGTCCTTTTTCATAGACTGCAAAATCACAACCAAATTTTATTCCTGGATTTATAATGTATTTTTTATTTCTAAAAAATTTGTAAATTCTATATTTATTTTCAAAATTATGATGTGCTTTTTTACCTATGTCTGCTAATTGTTTACTATTTATTTTTTCTTTTAATTTTGTTATTGTAATTTTTTTATTTTCTAAAAGATATAGTCCTTCAATTAAATCTAAAATTAACGGTGCATCTATTTCTTCCATTTTTGGTTTTGGAATTCCAATTGGTTTTCCATAATATCCTTGACTGAAAAGTTTTTGTGAATCTTCAATATTCCATATAATTATTCTATTTTCAATTAACTCACTTTTCATATTTTAATAAAATATTATATGTATATGAATTCTATAGTGCAGATCCATGGTCATAAATATTAAAAATAAAATAGAATTAAAATTATTTTTTACTATAGGCTTAATGCTAGCAGTATGAATGAATCTGAAACTTTCTGACATTTATCTGACATTTCTTCAATACCTTCTATGACATCTTTGATTAACAACAATTCTTTAGGATCTTTTACTTGATCTAGAAGTTTTATTGTTGCGTCTCTATACTTGATATCTATTTGTCTTTCTATGGTTTGTGTTTCTTGAGCCAATTCAATTGCGTTGGCTGTATTTGTATTGAGACTTCTAATAATTTCATTTAGTTTGTAGACTTCATCCACAACTAATGAAATTAGTTCTGAAATATCTTTGTCCAGTTTTGAACTTTTCAGTGTAGCTATATTTACATTTGAAAGTTTGAATGCAATACCTGTAATGTAACCAGCTATTTCATCCATTGTATAAGCTGTGTTCAAAAGATTTTCTCTATTCATGATTAATCCTCCTACATCTGCAACTTCTCGTGTAATTTTTCTTCTCAGATTTTCTACTTCTTCTTCTATGGTTGAGATTTGTTCTAACGTATTTTTTACTGCTTTCTTATCTTTTTTCATTAAAGATTCAGTTAGCGTTCCAAGTTCTCTGGATGCGTTTAGAATTCTATTGATCTCATCTTGTAAAACTGCTATGGCCTTTCTTTTTGCTTGAACTTCAAGTTCTCCACTATACATAACACAAAGTAAGATACCTTCTGGTAATTTAAATCCTCTATGGTTTTTGATATTTTTTCAGTATTATCACATCAAATTTTTATCATGCGCTGCCTTATTCTGTCCTTTGTATAGCGACATTACTTCTTCATCTGTGGATGCATCTTCAACTGTTTTTTCTACTCTAATCTTTCCTGTAAATTTTGGAAATCTTAATGCCAACCCTGTATCTTTTCTTATTTCATTTATTGCAGTTTTATGAATTGGGCTTAGAGTAATTTCTGATGCTACTACCTCAATTACTAATTCTGGTTCAAACCAAACATCTGCTTCCATTTCACTATTGATACGTGGATTTTTTTTAATTGTAATTTTTGGATTTAAAATTTGATATAACTGATCTAAACTTTCATCTGTAAATCCTGTACCTACTTTACAAATACTTGGAAACGTATCTGTATTTTCATCATAGGTTGCAAGCAAGAGTGTACCATAACTGCCTGTTCTTCTACCTTTTCCAAAAAATCCGCCAATTACAACAAGGTCTAAACTATCTCCTAATTCATTTCGATATTCTCTTTTTAATTTTAGCCAATGACTTCCTCTTGACCCTGCTTGATATGGTTTATCCAACATTTTTAACATTAATCCTTCACTTCCTGCATTAATACTATTTTCAAAAAATTCTTCAATTTCATTTTCTGTTTTTGCTATTGTCATTGGTATGTATTTTGCAAATTCATTTTCTTTTATTATATTTTCTAATTTTTTCCTTCTTTCACGATAATTTAATTCTGTACAATTTTTTCCATTACAATACAATACATCAAAAAAATTTACTGTGATTGGATATTCTTTTACTGCTTTTTCAATTTTATATTTTCTTCTTCTATGCATTAATTCTTGAAATGGTAAAAAATCTCCCGTGTTTTCATTTATTGCTACTATTTCTGCTTCTAGTATTGCATTTTCTGCTTGAAATATTTTTGGGATTTTTTCTATGATGTCAGGATAATAATTTGAAATTTTTTCTAAACTTCTAGAAAATAATTCTATTTTCTCTCCTTCGATATGAATTTGCACCCTCTCTCCATCTAATTTGTACTCTATGGCAAACTCATTTCCCATTTTCTCAATTACTTCTTTTTCACTCTTGACTCTGTCTGCAAGCATGGGGCGAATTGGATTGAATAATTCTATTTTAAATTCTTCAATACCTTTTATTCCTTCCACTGCTATTATTTCGGCAACTTTTCCTAAATCACTTGAAACATTATATGCGTGTTCCAACATTTTTCTATTTTCTTTATTTCCTGAATATGCTATTGCCAGTGCATCCATTACTGTATTTTCAGCAACTCCTAACCTTAGAGTCCCAAGTAATATTTTTAAAATATATGTTGCTTCTAATGGATTTGCATCATTTAGTAAACTTGATATGTATTTGATTTTCATATCTTGAGATCTTGAACCTTCTAACCTTGCAATTTTGAATAATGTTTCATATACTCTCTCTACAGTAATATTTTCAACAAGAAAAGTTGTTTGCGTTTTTTGTTCTAGAATTTTTGCTGCCGCGTGACCTAGATCTCCTCCTTTGTTATATTCCTCTTCAATTTTTTTAATTGCTATCCCTGATGATTTTGAAATTGCCCTCATTGCTAGTTTTTCAGCAACTCCTAATTCTATCCCTTCAAAATCTGGTCTTAATTTTCCTTGAAGAAGGTATGTGATTTTTGAAATTACATCATGCGGTGTTTTTTCAAACAATTCTACTAAATACTGTGTCAACTCTAATCTTTTTCGAGTCGATTCCATTTTTTCAAATGATTCTGCTAAAATAGAATATTGCATAATCTAATTCTATCTTTTCCTGAATAAAAGTCTGAATCTAAATATATCTGAAAATCGTTGGTTTATCTGAATTTTTAAGATCTGATACTAGTGCAAAATTATGCAGCGGATATGTTTCCTTGTACTGTTTCATAAAACTCCATGCCACATCATGTGTTTTAAATTCAGTTCTAATTCCATCAATCTTACTTTTCTTACCAAATACATCTAGTGGAATAATTTTGTAGTTTTTGGGACGATTGTGTGGTCTGGCTTTAAGAAACCATGTAAATGCAAAAATTAATGCTGCGCTTAAAATTATGCTATCTCCAGCTATTTTAAAAAATGTTAAAATCATTCCTGGTATGGTTTGTCCAAATAATATCACTAAAAAACTTGAAAATGAAATTATTGGTAACACTGTAAAAATATACATCCTGCAATCAAAGATTTTTCGTGAGGTAACCATACCCTGACTATTATGGTTATTTTTTTATTTAAGTATTTTGTAAGATTATAAAATTACGAGATCCCTAATCTGGATCTTCGTAATTTTCTTTTCTACCTGTATTGGATTTATCTTCTTTTTTCATTGGTTTCATTTTTGATTCAAGAACACTCATTCTTGCTTTGTATCCTTCAGCATATTCTAATTCTGATGGTACTAGAGTTGCTGGATGAATGAACCCTTGACTTCTAATTGTGATTGCTTTTTTTGTTGCAATTTCTCTAATGTAGTCCCAATCTGGTGTGGAGAACCCGTCAAATGGTCCTACCAATTTACCATTGTGCATACTAAAGACTAATGCTTCTACAATTGGAATACAAAAGTTGATTGATGCTGCAGAGTTTAATTTCACTGGCATTAATGGCATGTTGTGACTTCCTCTTGTGTTTCCTGCAACAAAGTGTGGATTGTTAAACATACTTCCAACTTCTTCTGTTGCTGGAAAATTCTTTTGAGTTCTTACTAACATTATTGGATCATCTTTTCCAACATATGTTCCTGCAATGTTATGTAATCTATCTGTAGATGCGTCTAGAATTGGTTCTCCTTCTTTAGTGTATACTGAATCTACAACATATCTTCCTGGATACATTAACGCTGCTTCTATAGTTGGTTTATCTTCCCACAAACGTAATTCTGCAATTTCTGCTTTTTCTACATCCATGATATTCATCACTACTCCACTTGCAAGAGATTCATTTACAATTAATGCCGTATTGCTTAATGAATCTACAAACATTCTGTATATTGGATAGTTGAATGCACCTGGTTCTGTTTTATCAGCTGCAAAAACTGTAAATGCTTCATTAGGTCTTTCTTCAAATTCTAATTCTGCAACACCTGGACCCATCCCTTTTACATTTCCTGAAAAAGAATCTTTTAACAAATCTTGACCTGCACCATACAGTCCTTCATCTTTTGCTACTTGTGTTCCTGCCATGAATGCATCCCATGCTAATTTATGAATTTTTTCATTATCTACTCCATGTCTATGAGTCATTACGATATGTGTATCATCTCCACAATATCCGATGTAATGATCGATAAGTAAATCTCCTGAATTCTCAACGGTATCTCTAATTGCTTTGATTAGTCCGTCACTTGGTCTTGTATGTCCGCCAATTCCGCCGACATCTGCTTTGATAACTGAAACTGTAATTTTCATATATCTATTTTTTTCTTCTTTGATTTATGTGCTTTTAGTAAAGTCATACGATCTAAAATAAATTCAAAAAATATTTTTTGTTAAAAAAATTCATTACAGTAATATATCCCCTTGACGTCGAACTCGATATGGCAGATAAACCACACTTAAACATGATCGTAACAGGTCATATTGATAACGGTAAATCTACAACAATGGGTCATTTCTTAATGGATCTTGGAGTTGTGGATGAACGAACTATTGCAGCACATGGAGCCGAATCCGAGAAGACCGGAAAAGGTGATACTTTCAAGTATGCATGGGTTATGGATAACATTAAAGATGAAAGAGAAAGAGGAATTACAATCGATTTAGCATTCCAAAAATTTGAGTCTGCAAAATTCTTCTTCACATTAATTGATGCACCTGGCCACAGGGACTTCATTAAAAACATGATTACTGGTGCATCTGAAGCAGATGCAGCAATCTTAGTACTATCAGCAAAAGAAGGTGAAACTGATACTGCAACTGCAGCTGGTGGACAAGCAAGAGAACACGCATTTTTGCTTAAAACATTAGGTGTAAAACAAATTATTATTGCAATCAACAAGATGGATGCCGTTGACTACAAAGAAGATGCATTCAAAGCAGCCAAAGAGAAAGGTGAAAAATTAGTAAAATCTGTTGGTTACAAACTAGAAAACGTACCAGTCATTCCAGTTTCTGGATGGAAAGGTGATAACTTAGTTAAGAAAACTGAGAACATGCCATGGTATTCTGGTAAAACACTACTTGAAGCATTTGATGACTTTACAGTAGAAGAAAAACCAACTGGTAAACCATTACGTGTTCCAATTCAAGATGTTTACACAATTACTGGTGTAGGAACTGTACCTGTAGGTAGAGTCGAAACTGGTATTATGAAAGCAGGACAAAAAATTATTGTAATGCCTTCTGGTGCACTTGGTGAAATCAAATCTATTGAAACACATCATACAGAAATGCCAACTGCAGAAGCAGGTGACAACATTGGTTTCAACCTAAGAGGTATTGAAAAGAAAGATATCAAGAGAGGAGATGTTCTTGGTACTCCTGATGCCCCACCAACTGTAGCAAAAGAATTCAAAGCCCAAATTATTGTTATTCACCACCCAACAGCAATTGCTCCTGGATATACTCCAGTTATGCACGCTCACACAACACAAGTTGCAGCAACTATTACTGAGTTCCTTCAAAAAATCAACCCAGCAACTGGTGCAGTTGAGGAAGAAAATCCAAAATTCCTTAAAGTAGGTGATGCAGCAATTGTAAAGATTAGACCGGTGAGACCAACTTGTATTGAAACCTTCGAAGCATTCCCTGAAATGGGAAGATTCGCACTTAGAGATATGGGTGCAACAATCGCAGCAGGTATTGTTAAGGAAATTACCGAAGAGCACAAACCATAGGCGTTTTTATGACACAAACTGCCCGTGTTAAACTCACATCTATCAGTCTCCCTAAATTGGATATTGTTTGTGATGAGATAATGGGTATTGGTAAAAAAACGGGTGTTAAAGTTAAAGGTCCAACTCCACTTCCTGTAAAAAGATTACATATTGCTACAAGAAAATCTCCATGTGGCAGTGGTACTGAAACTTATGAGAAATGGGAAATGCGAATGCATAGAAGAATAATCAATATTAGTGCAGATGATAAAGCAATAAGGCAACTAATGCGATTAAAAATTCCTGATGATGTTTACATTGAATTATCTTTAACTTGATTTGGTATCCTTAAATTATAGAAATTATTGATGATAAACATGATTGAAGAAATAACTGAAGAAATAACTGAAGAAGTAGAGGAAGCACCTGCTGAAGTATTTGATGTACATTATGCTTGCTTGAGATGTGGCACTACTGTTTCAAATACCGAATTATCTCGTTTACCTGAAATCAAATGTATTTGTGGTTTTAGAGTATTCACTAAAAATAGACCACTAGTGGTTAAAACAATAAATGCAATTTAATTATCTGTCTTTTTTGTAACTATGTTTTCTTTGTAGGTGGGTTCTCATATCTTCCATATTAGAAAAATCTTTGTCACATTCTTTACAATCATACTGTGAATCTTTTCCATGAACAATTTGTTTATGATTCATAAATTCTTCTTCTTTTGAAATTTTTTTATTACACTTATCGCATTGATATTTTTTAAAAAAATTCACTTTTATCCAAACTCTGATTTCTTTTTATCCCAGCATTTTCCACATAATTGACCTTCTATTTTCCAATGACTTTTTGGATTATGTCTGATTAATCCCATTTTTGTATCGCATAATGAACAAAAGTTTTTTGTTTGAGCAAAATCTTTTTCTTTTTGATCAAAACAATTCTTACATAGTAACCCCTCCATATCCCATTGCCATCTTGGTTCCCACAAATCTGTAATTTTTTGTGTTATCTTACATTTTACACATGGTTGTCTTACTTGACCTTCATAGTATTCTTTTGATTTATCAAAATGACAATCCCCGCATAGTAACCCCTTCAAATTCCATTCTTTTTTTGGTTTATGCTTGTGGGTTAATTCCTTATTGCAAACTACACAATACACTGGTTTTTTACTAAATAGTCCCATACTTTTCATTTAATTTTAAAATATTTAATTATTAAATGTAAACAACCCATA
>LIAL01000013.1 GCA_001437625.1 Nitrosopumilus sp. BACL13 MAG-121220-bin23 | reverse complement strand
CAAAAATAAATATTCAGCAAGATGGAAAATTTGTATCTTTAACTGATAAGCTTAGTAATAAATCTGATAATCATACTGATGTAGAATGAATGTTGTTTTAGAAATCGGAACAAAAAATTATCTAGATGATTTACTATGCATTAAAAAACACCTTTCTCATATGGAAACTCTTGTAGGTTGTCACGCTAGTTATACTCTTAGTGAACCCTCTTCAAAATTTGGTTGGACATTTTTTAAATTAGAATTCAAATCTAATTTACAAATTAGTATTTCTGAAAAATTTTCAGATACTCTTCTAAAATATCAATTAAATGATGAATCACAAACATTTGCGAAATTTATGGGTGATTACTTTCTTTCTAGAGGTTGTAATGTAAAAATAAATCCAGTTAACTAGACTCTTCTTCCTCTTTTTCCACCTTTCTTTCTAGTGGTGTCATGAGGTATTGGTGTTACATCATCAATTCTTCCAATTTTAAATCCGCCTCTTGCTAATGCTCTGATAGCTGCTTGTGCACCTGGGCCTGGAACTCTTGAACCAACTCCTCCAACTGCACGAACTCTAATGTGAAATCCTGTAAATCCTTTTGTTCTTGTAGCTTCTACCACTGCATTTGCAGCTTTCATTGCAGCGAATGGTGATGATTCGTATCTATCTGCAGTAACATGAATTCCACCAGAACTGATAGAAACTGTTTCAGCACCTGTAAGATCTGTCATGTGAATAATTGTATTATTGAAAGTACTAAAAATATGTGCAATTCCCCATTTTTCTGGGCCTTCTTTTTTGGTTTCTGGTTGATTTTTTGTCTCTACTACTGCCTCAGTTTCTTGATCTTCTACTACTGCCTCAGTTTCTACTACTGGTGCTTCAACTTGGGCTTCAATCTCTGACAATGCATATCACATCTTAAAGGGCTTAAAAAACATTGATTTTTTAAAATTATTTTAATTTGGTCACTTGGGTTAAAATTCTTCATTATTGATATACTTCAATTCACTAAATAATTTTGATGGCTTCGATTATTTTATTGGCAATTATAGTTGCTGTTGCTGCTGCATTATTGGGTTCTGTATTGATTCAATCTTTTACTCCGATCAATAATGCAATTTTATCTCCAGTAGAAAAAAAATGTCAAGATATTGCTAATGAGGGATACAAAATACATACACTTTACCCTACTTCTAATCCTGATGAACTTCTTGACAATGATATGAAGCGATTATTGTACATTGATGATTTATGGATGAAAGAATGTGTTTCTATTTTACCTGCTGAATCTATTTTTAATATTATAAATAATGTTGAAAGAAATTTGTCTTATGGGGAATAATTATTTAAAATGTTTCCAACCTAAATCTTTCACAATAATATTTTTATTAACATCTTCTAAAAAAACACCTTTACCTGGTGCAACATAGCCAATTTCTATAATTGGAGTTTTCAATAATTTTGCATTTCTAATTATATTTTTTCTATATTTGACAGGTATTGTAAATACAAATTCATATTCTTCACCTCCGTTAAATATTATTGAATTTAGATTAAGATTTTTCTTCTTTACATAATTTTCTAAATCTTTGTTTGAAGGTATGTTACTAACAATAAATTTTTTTCCACTTTGTTTTGCCATTTCATTTAATGTAGTTGATAACCCATCACTGGAATCCATTGATGATGAAAAATATTTTTTATTTTTTAATCCAAAATTAAGTTTCGGATTTGGATTTATCACTGATTTGATAGATTTTTCAACAAAGTTATTTTTTTCTTTTTTATTATTTATCAATATGCTTAGCCCTATTGATGTATATCCAAACGGACCTGTTACAAATATCAAATCTCCTTTGTTTGATCCTTTTCTAGTAACTATGTTATTTGAATTTCCAAAAATACATACATTGAAGACAATTTCTTTACCTGAATTTGTATCTCCTCCAATTATTGAAATTCCATATTCCTTACATGCTTTTTTAAATCCATTTGCAATATTATCAATTTTTACACGTGAAATTGTTTTTGGTAAATTTATTGAAATAATTCCATATTCTGGTTTTACTCCTTTTGCAGCAAAATCACTCACACATGCAATTACACTTTTTCTTGCAGCGTCTGATAATTTCATTTTTTTTGGAATGTCTGTACTTTCTACCATTGTATCTATTTTTGCAATAATCTTAGTTTTTCCTAAGGTAAATGTCTCTACATCTTCTGAAATAAATTTTTTATTTCCTAATTTTGTTTGAAAAATTTTAATTATTTTATCTTCATTTAATTTTGTCATATCTTTCTTTTACCATTTGTTTTATGTTATTAATTATTATTTTACATTTCTCTTCATTATTTGATTCTGCTGAAATTCTTATGATGTCTTCTGTATTTGATTTTCTAATTAAAATCCATGTGTTTTCGTCTATGATTGCTTTAATTCCATCTAATGTAATTATTTTTGAATATTTTTTTGTTAAATTATTTTTTACATGTTCAATGATTTTGTCGTGATAATTTGAATCCATTTCAATTTTTTCTCTAATTTGAAAATAACTTCCCATATAGTTTAAAATTTCTAGAAATATTTTATTTTCTAACATTGATGCGATTAAACCACTTGTGAGAATACCTTCTCTACAATAATTAAATTCTGGTAAAATAAATCCTCCACTACTCCCCTCCCCACCAGCTTGGGAATTATTTTTAAGCATTTCTTCTATTACGTTTGCTTCCCCTACTTTTGATCTTACACTAGTTCCTCCTTTTTCTTTGATGAATTTTTCAATTGATACACTTGTATCTATACTTAGGACAAATTTTTTGTATCCTAATTCTAATGATTTTGCAATTCCTAAACCTAATGTTATATCTGGACTCAGTTTTTTTCCTTTTCTTACAACCACTAAACGATCTCCATCTAGATCAAATGCAAATCCAATTTCTTTACTATTTGATGTCTTGATTAATTCCATTAATTCATCTGATGTAGGATCCGGGCCTCTTGAACAACCTAATAGTTCTTGATTTATGATTTCTACATCGCACCCAATATTTTTTAACAAACTTAATGCAAAATCTTTTGCAGCTCCTCCTCCGTTGTCGATTACAATTTTAGGGGCGTTTTCTATATTACCTATAATTTTTCTTGCATCTTCTATGTATGTTGATTTTATTTTTTTAATTTTACCTATTTTTGATTTCAAAATTTCTTGATGATTTATTATTTGAGGAAGTTCTTTTTCATTAATACCTCTTCCATCTAAAATAAATTTCATTCCATTCCATTCTATTGGATTATGCGATGATGAAACTACAATTCCTGCACCATATTTTCTTGCTTCTCTAAATATCACTGGAGTTGGTGCCATTCCTAAATCAAAAACATCTATTCCATTTTTCATTAGGATTGCACTGATTGTCTCTTGTATCATTATTCCTGAGGGTCTTGTATCTCTTCCAATTACACATTTTTGTGATTTAATTAATGATGAAAAATTGTTAGAAAATTCTATTACTTCTTTTAGATTAAGATCTTTTCCAAATATTCCTCTAATTCCTGAAATTGTCTTTTTCAATTACACAAATTCTGTAAGGCTTTTTATTAACTCTGATGGATTTGTTCAAACGTGCCTTGGTAGCTCAGCCCGGTAGAGCACCTGATTCGTAATCAGTAGGTCGCGGGTTCAGATCCCGTTCAAGGCTTTTATTTTATATTTTTTAAATTATTCAGAAATTTTTTGTAGTTTTATTCATCCAATGTTTCAATATCTATTTCTAACTCTTTACCTAAACCTGCCCACCATTGTTTTGTTTGTTCTGTCATGATCCTTCTACTTTTTTATTGTCCTTAATAGATCTGTTGGTTGATCAATACTTCATAATTTTTTATTGAATTATTTTTATTCTTGTTCTGTTTGCTTTCTTTTTCTTTTTCTATATACGATTATCATTAGAGTTACACCTGCACATCCCCAAAAATATGGATTCTGTGCACCTATTGGAATTCCAATTGATTGAAGTGCACCAACAAAACCTAAACTCATAATTGCCACAAGTACTAATCCTATTATTTCTAACATTTTTGACATAGTTTTCTACTTTCTTCTCTAAAATCAAAAAGATATATGGTTTTGTAAAACAAGTAATGTGTGGATAAGTATCTTACAGTTTTGTTAATTTTTATGGTTGTGGGAATTCCTATTGCTTTTGTTTCTCCAACGACTGGAGAATTTCGTGACCCTCCACTTCTTGTACTATTTTATGGTTCTATAGCTGGTATGATTTTGATTCTTTTCTATGGTGGGTATAAGGATAAAAAAGAAAGACGAGAACTTAATGCAAACAGAAAAAGATCTAAAAAATAAATTTTAAAGTTCTAATCCAAATGATTCTGCAATACTTGAAAAATTAACATATGATTCCAAGTATTGTCTTCCTTTAGAAGTAATGACAAAAGTATTTTTTCCATCATATTCAATTTTGTTTATCAGACCTGCACCTGTTAAATTATTTAAAAATTTAGATAATCTTGAATGTGATAAATTTGCTTTTGTTAGAAGTGATGTTGTTTTGATACCTTCTTGACCTGATAATTGGGTAACCGTCAATAGATCTGCAACAATTTGCATACTAGTTCTATAAACTACCATGTGGTCTGTATGTTCAAACTGAGATATAAGCGTATTCTGATAAATTTGGATCAGATAAATAAGATTTAACTATATTTTGTTACAGTGTCTTCTCAATCCCCAATTCCGTGGTTTGATGATTTTGTAGGTGTTGCGTATCGATACTATGATCTTAGAATGAATGTTGTTCCATTAATTACTGATAGAAAACAATCTGCTTCTCTTTGGCATGATTCTATTCATTGGTGGTTGGATTCATCAATTAAAATTCGATTTGTAGAGATGGATGATCATTACTGGTTCATCATGGGTTCTGATTCTCAAAAACCTGATACTAATTTAGCTTTTTTTAAAATATTGCCAAAATCTGAACACTATGAGAGATTTAAAAAAGGTCATGGAGGTGAGGCGTATCTTAGATTGGGTGTATATGCAAAAAAGTCTCTTAGTGATGTAAAAAAAGATGCTTTATGCACTTGTGGTCATGAGTCTCAAGATCATGATGAAGGTGATGCTGATGTTTGTTTATTCAATGATTGTAGTTGTAAAGAATTTTCTAGTTTTCAAGTGAACCTTTTAAAAAGAAAAAAAACAATCACTGATATTAAATTTTTAGAAGAAAAAAATGTTAAGGATGATGCTCTTTCATGGAATTGTTTCAATGTAAATAAATATTCAAAACTAAAATAGTTAATCTAAATGTAAATTTACTCTGGTGTGTTCACCTGGATAATGCGTATGGACTTTTTTTGAATAACATGTTCCACACAATGTTCCTTCAATATTCCATTCTTTCATTGGTTTATACCGTAATTCAATTTTTCCGTTACAAATTGAACATTTTTCTTTTAAACCCAAAGTATTTTTTCTATTTTTTATCAATATAAAAAACAACTGGATTAATGAAAATTATCTTAAATAATACATAATTCTGATAAAATTAGGTAGATAGTTTAACCAATGTAAACCTCCTGCAAGATTTTTACTTGGTTAGGCTACTGCCTTTCAAATTAAAATAAACTATTTGCTATCTTTTTTAACTCCATAATCTCTTCATCCTCCTGCCTAATTTTCTTATCTATTACTCGAAGCATTGAATCATTCCAAACATGCTGAGAGAAAAAATTATGTTTTGTATTTGCCAATTCAATCTCGTCATCAACTACAGTATCATCTAAAAATTTAGTCACAATTACATCTGTAATTTTTAAAATTCTGGTGTTAAGTTTAAAGCTATGAAAAATTGGTTCTAATTTTCTAATATCTAATTTAAAATCTCCTTTTGATTCTAAAATTTTTTTATGTAATATTCTGAAATAAACTGCCACAAAAAATAATGTTGCGTATCTTTTTGTTTTATGCCCTCCTTGCTTTCCATACTTTAGTGATTTTTTTGCAAATTCTTTTACAAGATATGGGTATAGTATGATTCTGTAATCATCTTTAAGATTATCATTAAAAATATGATCATATTTGCTACCTCTTGGAAGAAATTGTGATGGTGAACTATATGCTTCTGTTGGCCTTTGTTCAATTCCAGCTACTAGTGATTGGATTGCATCTTTAGCAACAATCACTTTTTTATGATTATCTGGAAGATAATTGTTATACGCTGTATCTCCTCCGTATTCTGATTGTTTTGATTTTGATTTTGTATCAAATGAACCTGCTTGAATTTCATAAAAATATCCGCAGTTTTTTAATTGTGATTTAATTGATTTATGAAAATCCATTAATGATACTAAATCTTTTCCTCTTACTGAATTTTGAGAATTTCGATATTTTGTAATGTTATTTTGTTCTTGCTCATCATCTGCTTTAATTATTGTAACTGTCATTGAACCCTCCATATTTTTTGTTCTTTTTGAATGATCTAAAATTGAGTTTGATGTTTGTGCACCATTGACAATCTGTGGTGCAAAAAGTTCAATCATGTTTTCTCCTAACTCTGTAAAATCACTAACAACTATTGTAATACCATTATTATAAAAAAAGAATTTTCCTGGATTTGTTTGTAATGTTTCTCGTAACCCCTTATTCACTGTAGTTTTAAATTGCATCCATTGTCTGATATTTGATTCAAAAACATACTCTTTGTTTTTACTTACAAATTCTGTTAATTCTCGTAGTTTTAAAATACCTAGTATGGTATTTTCATGTCTTAGCATTCTTTCTAATTTAATAGATGATTTTTTTCCTGCAGCTGGTTTTTTGATTCTATCCCATAAATTTTGAATTATTTTTTCTTCATCTATGATCTCTACTAATTCATCTTGATACTCTACTTTTTGATCCGTAACATAACAACATTTTATTTTTAGATTTTTTTCTTTAATTTTTGTAACTAGTTGAGCTAATTCTGGTCTCATTTTTGTTACATCTTTTGAAAGTAATCTTTTTGCATCTTCTTTGAATTTAGCAATTGCTTCTAGTGAATGTGATGTACCATATTTTGATTGAAATAATCTAACTGTGTTATCTGAAAAATCTACTGGCAGATAGGCATCTATTCCTAGATCATTTGCTCCATCTACAATTGCATCTGCTGCATCATCTTCTGTAGCCTCAAAAACTCTTGTTAGAATCCATTGAAGAAATTTTTTTCCTTTTTCAACTTCATTTTTTGAATCCTCTGCATACTCGTGAATATTGTCTCTGATATTTTCTGCAAATCCTTCCAGCGGTGGACTAGAATTTTTTTCTACTAGTAACTTTTGTGAACCTGGTATGTATTCTAATAAGCCGCTTGAATTTTGTGACATTAATTTTTGTAATGCATTATATATTTAGAAGATTAGGTAATTGTGTAATACCTCTCTGATGACTGTGAAATAAATTGATCAAAAAAATAATTACTTTAGCAATAATTTTAGGAATATCTGTTTCAATAATTGGTTTATCTCTATCTGATTATAATTTTGAAGAAATAAATGTTGAAGACACGAATGCTGACATTGAGGAAATAATAAAATCTGATATAATAATACCTATCAAAGTTTCACGCCCTGGCTGTGATATTGAAAATATTTGTTACATTCCATCCACTTTTGTTGTTCAAAAAGGAAACTCTGTAACTTGGATTAATGAGGATTCATCTTTTCATACTGTCACTTCTGGATTTTATGGTGAACCAACTGGACTTTTTGATAGTACTGCAGATACTGGTGATTATTTAGATCCGTATCAGTCCTACACATTATCTTTTGATGAATATGGGACTTTTGATTATTTTTGTACACTTCATCCTTGGATGAAAGCTCAAGTTATTGTTGAATAAAGGTACCCGAGGGAGTCGAACCCCCTTGTATAAGCTTTGCAGGCTCACGCATAACCGTTCTGCCAGAGTACCATTTTGGAAAACATGAAATGAACAATTAAACTCTTTAGATTGAATTTTTTTAAATTACTTTAAAACGATCCATGTTGGATTCTTTTTCTTTTTGTAACCATGAATTTCTTATATCTTCACCCGTTACGGTTACTCGTTTTGGCTTTGTTTGTGAAACTAAGTCTACTGCACTTTTTGCAATATTTTCTGCAATTTCTTCTATAGTTCTTCTTAATTCATCTGCTGATTCATCACTGACTCTATTTGCTCCTGCTTTTTTTAAAATTCTATACATTGCAGATAATCCTAATTCTGATGATTTCATAATTTTTAATTTATTTTTTTGTGAAAAAACTTAACGAGTGAAAAAATATCACTAAGGAATCGATTTATACAGACTATATTCAGAATTAATTAGAAAATGACTTGGCTTTTTGATTCTCATATACATCTCTCTGATCCTACATATCTTCCTGAAATTAATTTAATTTTAAAACAAATGGAATTTCTTAAAATTAAAGCATGTTGTGTTTCAACTAATCTCAAAAATTCTTTAGAAACTCTATCTTTATCAAAACAAAGTGATCTTGTTTTACCTTTCATTGGAATTCATCCTGAATTTGCAAATGATGATCTTATAAAAATCACTAATTTAATAGAATTAAACCAAAATAATATTTCTGGAATAGGCGAAATTGGATTAGATCCTACATATGTAAAAAATAAAGATGACACTAAAAGACAAGTCCAAGTTTTTGAATCATTACTTTCATCTGCAGAAAAATTACATAAACCGATATCTATTCATTCACGAAAAAGTCTCGATGATGTTTTTGAAATTATGACTTCCTATAATAGCAAAAATGCTTTATTGCACTGGTTTGACGGTAGTAAAAAACAACTTCAAAAAGCCATGGATCTGGATTTCTTTGTATCCTTTGGGCCTGTAACGATTTATGCCAATGACAAACAAACTTTGTTATCTAAAACTAATCCCTCAAAACTTCTTGTTGAAACTGATGGACCTGTTAGATTTTCTAGATGTTTTGAAATGAAATCTGGACAGATTAGTTTCATTCCCAGTGTTGTATTTTGTGCCTCAAAAATTCTTGAAAAAACATTTGATGAAATGGCATTTTTGTTAGAATCTAACACAAAACGTTTTCTTGGAATATAAGTATAAAATACCCCCTTCGTTAATTCATGCGTGGATAGGATAAAACGTATTTCTTTTGAAGTATTAGATGCACACAAATCTAAATTCGGTGAAGATTTTGTTGAAAATAAAAAGGCATTAAATGAAATTGCTATTGTCCGCTCTAAAGGTCTAAAAAACAAGGTTGCTGGTTATATTACAAGATTTATCAAAAAACAAATTCGCGAAGATAAAATTAAACATGATCGTAGCGGTATGGATTATTCTAATGTTGAAGAGCAAGAATCTACATTAGAAATTACAGACTCTGAAGAAATTGATGAATCTGGTGAAGAAATTACTCTTACCAATGAAGAAGTTGAAACAATTGTATCTTCAACTCCATCTGTAGATGAGAAAACTGAATAATTAATTAAATATTCATTTCTAAATTAGATGTATACTTATGATTATTGTAAAATTTCTTGGTGGCGCAAAAAAGTCTTTTAATTCTGAAAAATTAGAAATTAGTGAATCTAATATTTCTATTCAAGATTTACTTGAGTTATTATTAAAAAGAAAACCTGATGATACTTCTAATTTTGATGTTGAAAATATTTTAATTGCTGTTAATGGTTCTGATTCTTCTGCAATGGAAGGAAAATCTACTATTGTTCATAATGGCGACATTGTAAGTATTATTCCTATAATTCATGGTGGTTCATCAAAAAAATTAAGTTTTGAAATTGAAAAAAAACAAATTTATATTTTTGAAATCATTGGTCAAAAAACTGCCGATGTTAAATTTATTGATAATTTAAGAAAAACATATCCAAAAATTAAATTTCAGGCTGTATCTACTAATTTTATACTTAGCACATCACATTTAAAAAAAATTTTATCTCTTTCAATTAATGCTGAAAATAATAATATTTTACTTTCTAATAAAATTGAAACTGATATTTTAATGCGTTTTGCATTAACATTACAAATTTCTAATGCTATAGACTCTGCTGGAATAAAACCTTCTGTTAATTTTATTTTAATTATGATTGGAAATAAAATTTTTCCTGATTCTTTGAATCATGAATTATCTTTAATTTCTTCAGATTTATTTTCAAAAAATAATTCTATATTTATCAAAAAGCAATTCAATATTTCAAAAAAACATGTTGACAGTGTTTATTCAAAAACTCCATTAGAAGATATTTTAGTTGAAAAAGCTTCTATTTTATTCTGACATACTACGTTTTGTTTTTTCAATACTTAGTATATCTGCCTCTTTTAATATTGAAATTCCTGTCACACCACCCAATATTTCAATTAAAATTATTTTATCTGGAAAATCTAGTGAAACTTTATTTTTTATTTCATGTGCTATTTTTGTAATGATTTCTTTGCTTGATATGTCTGAGTTTCTTTTTTCAATTAAAATTCTATATGTTTCTCCATCTAGAATTTGATTTGAGATATTGGAAATTTCCATTTCTATTACTTCTATTTTTGTTTCAATCACTTTTTGAATTGGTATTATTCTGAGGCAATATCTTATGCTCCAAGGTTGATCCAGTAACATTTCTTTCATTTTTTTAACAACTTCAATTGGATCTAATTTTGTCTGTGCAGTTAAAATTCCTGACATATCACTTATTGACACTTCTATCTCTGAATCTCCTAATTCATCTAAAATATCTCTTAATTCCTCTTCAGTGTCTTCTTCAAGATGTCTGGCACAAGTAATAATTAGGTTCATCATATCATAATTTCCTCTTTTTTTAATACCCCTTTTCTGATGATTTTAATTTCTTCATTTTCTATTTCAATAATTGTTGATTCTCCTTTACTTGTAATTGTTCCTCCGTTTAGAAAAACATCATAATTTGTAATATTTTTGAGGCATTCTTTTGGATCTGTGAATGGTGGACTTCCAGAAATATTTGCACTAGTTCCTACTAACAATCCACATTTTTCTAATAGTTTTAGAGTGCATTTGGAGTCTGGAATTCTTACTGCGATTTTATTATCCAAATTTAGTGATTTTTTTAATTTTTTATCTGTTAATTCTAAAATTAATGTTAATGGACCTGGCCAATATTTGTTTATAATTTTTTCAGTGAATGTATCAATGTGTGCTATTTTTTTTACAGTATCTAATGAGTATGCTAATACTGGTAATGATTTTATTTTTTCTCTAGATTTGATCTCATAGATTTTTTCTACTGCATTTGCATTGTATGGATTACATCCTATTCCGTAGACTGTATCTGTAGGAAATACTACGATTCCACCTTTTTTAATTACTTGAAATGTTTTTTCAATACCTTCTTCATCACAATCTATTTTCAATATCATATGTATTCTATTTTCTTTAATTGTTATTTGCTTTAACTATCTTTTTATCTCTGTTTTACTTGATCCATGTGATATGTCTTCCACTCCTAATTACGATGATAATGGATTTGAAGATGATTTTGAAGACAGTTTTGAAGAATCTGATGATACTAAAAATTAAATATTTAAACCAAAATTATCTGCAAACTTTGTAAATGATTTATATGCTTCCAGAAATTCTCTACCTGATTGACTAATTTTATATCTGTTTGAACCTTGAGAATCTCCGCATTCTAACAATCCCTGTGATACGAGTGTTTTTAAAATTGTAGAAATTCTTGAATGTGAAATATTTGCTTTTCTAATTAGATAAGTGACTGTTGCTCCATTTTCATCTTGAAGATCATCTCTTGTCGTTGATAATATGTCTCCGATAATCTTCATTTGTGTTCTGTATTCTCCCATTTTCTTACTTTTTTATTCTTAAATCTGTATGATATGTAATTGCTATTTTGATATGTACTAAAAACATAAAAGAATTTGACTATTTTATTTTTGAGCCTAGTTTAGATTTTATCCAAGTCATCATCAAATTTTATCCTCTTTAGTGGGATTTTACTTACTGGAATAAACAATGCGATTAATCCTCCAATTTTGATGGTCATTGATATTGAATACAACATTGATTCTGGAAATACAAAAGAATACCATCCCAAAAATTCTCCAAATGCTAAAAGTGCTAATCCTACTGCTACTGAAACTGCACCTTTGTTTTTATTATCTCTGTATGATAACATTGTTTCAATTGCTCCATATACTAGTAAGATAAATGATATTGATCTGAAAATATGTTCTAATTGAACAGTTGATACTAGAAAAAATGGTAAAATTCCTACTGATCTAAAGTAATTAGATTTTGGGAAAAATGATTTTATGCTATGAGAAAATGCAATGAAAAAATATCCTACAGTTTGAATTACAATACCTACAGTTTGAATTCCTCTTTCAATTGTACCTGATTTTATTAGAAAGTCTTCTATCATATATCCTGACCATATTACAAAAAATCCTAAACTTATTGAAAAAAATGCAATTGCTAATCTAAATAATGTTGGACTTCCTGTATTTCTAAATCCAATATATGCCATTATTCCTATGGCAAGTCCTACCAAAAAACCAATTAGATTAAGTATATTTTCTAATAAAAATTCCAATTATGTTTAGTAATCTATTGAAGTAATTATTTTAATCTGATGAATTATTTTACTATGTTGTTAATCCCATTCATCTAAAGAACCTGCTGTCTGACCTTCCGTACTACCTGTATAATCTCCTAGGATATCTGAATATGTGGGTTGATTATGTGCAATAAATTTCACATATTCTCCATAACTCATATCCAAATCACATGAACCACATTTTACCATTGAATAATCTAAAGGCATTTCTGCATTTTTATTGCATTTTGGACATTTTATCTTCATATTTTATTTTCCTGTTCATGAATTATTATTACTTTACATCAAAAAAAGATAAAAGGAGTTGTTTCTTGTTGTTTTTTATGAGTTTAACCTGTACTAAATGCAAAAATTCAATTCCAGATACTGAGAAACTAGGACCTGTTAATGAAAAATATCCTACATGTACCAAATGTTGGGCTGAATGGAAAGAATACCAAATAATGGTAATGAATGAAATGAAACTTGACATGTCTATGGCTGATCATAGAAAATTATTAAAAAAACACGAAAAAATATTTGTAGGTATCTTATCTGCTGAAGGGGAAATCATTGATTATTCAAATGAAGATAATCGTAAACCTGATGAACCACAGACTAACTAAATTTTTAAATGACTTTTAGCATTATTTGGTATCATAATTAGAATTTTCTTTCTTTCCTCATCATTAAGATTTTTAATAATTTTTTTAATTGTATTTGAAATAGTTTCTTTCTCATTTTGTTCTAATTGTAAAAATATTTCTAAAATCCCATCTAAATTAAATGCAATTAATTTTTCTGGTGATCGTAATGATTGTGTGATGTATGCTAAAAACATCCCTTCTCTATGTTCTTCTGATATACTTGCTATGATTTTTAGCCAAGATTTAAACAGTTTAGCAAAATTGAGAAATGGGATACTGGGACCTGCTTCTAATGCATTGTTTATGATTTCAGTTTTTTCTGATTCTGACTTTGAATCAAATTCAATCATTCTTTTTTTTAAAATTGGTGTTCTTAGAAAATCTGGAAGACTAGCTAAATTGACTATTATGTTTCCTGCAAAATTTTCTTCTGACATAGATCTAAACTAATTTTTCCTGAATATAAAATCACGTAGTGACACTTTAGCTTAAATAAAGCAAATAGATTTTCCCAATATGGTATGCACTGTTGTTGTTGGTGGATTTTTTGGAGATGAAGGCAAAGGAAAAATTATTTCATATTTGGCAATTAAAGATAATCCAAAAATCATAGTTCGTGGAGGTGCTGGTCCTAATGCTGGTCATACCATAATGGATGGTGATAAAATATACAAAGTTAGAATGCTCCCAAGTGGATTTTTAAATAAAAATGCTAAAATAATGATTGGTCCTGGAGTTGTAATTAATCCTAAAGTACTTGATAAAGAAATTCAAGATTTTGATGCATCAGGTCGTGTATTTATCGATAAACACTGTGGAGTAATTGAAGAAACTCATTTGATAAGAGATTCCAAAGGTGAATTAAAAGAAAAAATTGGTAGTACTGGTTCTGGTACTGGTCCTGCTAATGCTGATAGAGCAATGCGTATTTTAAAAATGGCAAAAGATTTTGATTCCTTATCTTCTATCATTGTGGATGTTCCCCAAGAAATTAATTCTGCATTAGATGCACATCAAAATGTCTTAGTTGAGGGAACTCAAGGCACATTTCTTTCTTTATGGCATGGGACCTATCCGTTTGTAACTTCAAAGGATGTTACTGCGTCTGGAATTTGTGCTGATGTTGGCTTGGGACCGACAAAAGTTGATGAAGTAATTGTTGTTTTCAAATCTTATGTTACTCGTGTTGGAACTGGTCCTTTAGCTAATGAATTATCTCTTGAAGATGCAGAAAAGAAAAATTGGTCCGAGTTTGGTACTGTTACTGGTCGTCAAAGACGCGCTGCTGATTTTGATTTTGATTTGGCAAGACGTGCAATCATGCTTAATGGTGCAACACAAATTTCAATTACAAAATTAGATGTTCTCTTTACTGATTGTGCTGGTAAAACTTCTTATGATGAATTATCTGATGATGCTAAATCTTTTATCAAAAATATTGAAAATGAATTACACACGCCTGTAACAATTATTGGAACTGGTCCTGCAATCAATGATGTTGTTGATAGACGAAACTAGGCTCTAAATTTTTGGATAAGTTTAATTTGATAATCTGTAACAAATCCTTATGGATAAATTAGAGCCTCCTGTTGTTGATAAATTACCTCGTTACATTCAAGTTAATTCAACTTTGGAATTCACAAGATTAGTTTGTGCACTTGAGCGTGCACCTCGTGTATCATTTTCTCATAACTATAATGGTAAAAAAATTCTATCTGTACAAATGGATATTTTAAAAGAAAAACCAATTGTTTACTACACTCCTTTAGAAAGTACAGGTGATTATCTTTGTTATGGATTAAAATCTGGAAAAGAAGAATCTAATATTGTTAATTCTACTTCTGATTCTAGTAAGCTTTATTCTCCAATTATTCGAATTAAATCTCTTCCAAAAACACTACAACCTGGTAATGGAACTCTTGATAGATATCAACCAATTGAATTAGAAGATCTATCTAGCCTTGCAAAACTCACATGGGGTTTTGATGAATTTCCTTTTCCTCTATTTCTATTCCCACATAATGATAAATGGCTTCTTGGGGTTTTTATGAATTTCAATGATGAGGGAACATCCTACTTTTGTCATGTGGTTTTGAACAGTGATCCTGGAAATCCATTCATAAAATTTTCAACAACAGATGGAATTAGCCCTACTTTTGTTCAAAATCCATCTGAACATGGTTATTCCTATATCAAAATAATAAAATTGAAGGAGACTCATCCACTAGTTGATTATGACCACCTTCAAAACTAGACTTTCACAGATCTCTAAAAGCAATGGGAAAGTAATACTTGCAAATGACTATGATTCATCTGTAAAAAATTTACAAAATAAAACTATTCATAATATTGAAAAATTAAATCCATATCTATGTGGAATTAAACTCAATTTCCATTTACTTCTACCTCTTAGTGCTAAAGAAATTATTAAAATCAATAAAACTGCTCATGACTATGGCTTGCAAACTATTGCTGATATCAAACTTAATGATATTGGAAATACCAATCGTGTAACAACTGAACATTTATGGAATTTAGGATTTGATGCAGTAATAGCAAATCCTATCATGGGGTTGGATAGTTTGAAGAATTTAGTAAAATCATCTCATAAAGAACAGAAAGGTGTGATTACTTTGTGTCACATGAGTGCACCTGAGGCAAAACTATCTTATGATATGGAAATTAAAATGGGTAAAAGGCAGCAACTATATCAATTATTTCTAAATTGGGCATTAACTGCAAAAGTTGACGGTATTGTTGTAGGTGCAACATTTCCAAAAATTATTCAATACTGTTCTAAGCAAGCAGGAAAAAATCTAAGTATATTTTCACCTGGTGTTGGCACTCAAGGTGGAAATGCATCAAAAGTAATTTCATCTGGAACTAACTATTTAATTGTGGGTAGAACTATTTTGAATGCTAAAAATTCTGTTGCCATGGCAAAAGAATTACATTTACAAAGTATTTTAAATTAATTTTTGTGCTTTTGTTAATACTGTTTTTGCATTGTCAAATGTAGTTTTCCCCATTGCTGTATTGTAATCCATCCATGTATACCCGCTATGTTCATGTGAAATTTCAATTTCTTCAGTTTTTGTTTCAGCTAAAAAGAAGACTACTTTTTTTTGAACTAACTCTCCTTTATATTTAAAATTATATTCAATCCACTCTTCAAAATTTTCTAGAAATGTAATATCTGTAATGCCCGTTTCCTCTCTTGTTTCTCTGATTGCAGTTTCATGAGTTGTTTCCCCTTTTTCCATTTTACCTTTTACAAAATCCCAATGACCTGATGGATAATGTAGCAACAAAAATAATTTTCTTGTTTCCTCTTTTCTAAATATTACGATTCCTGCAGATGTCTCTTCTATCATTTTCCTAACCTTCTTTTCCTTTCCTGAAATGTTCTAATCGCTCTCATTAAATCAATCTTTCTAAATTCTGGCCAAAAAATATCCATAAAAACTAATTCACTGTAAGCACTTTGCCATATTAGAAACCCACTTAGTCTTTTCTCTCCTGATGTACGTAAAATCATGTCTGGTGATGGCTGTGGTAGGTGTGATGTGTATAAATTTGATTCAATTTCTTCTTTTGTAATTTCTTCTATCTGTAATTTCCCTTCTTTTATTTTTTCTCCTATTTTTTTAACTGCATCTACTAATTCATACTGGCCTCCATATGCCAGTGCAATGTTTAGAAAATGATTGTCATAATTTTTTGTCACGTTATCTAATCGCGTTAATACTTCTCTAATTGATTCTGGTAGTAATTCTATTCTTCCAATCCCTTTAACTCTCATTTCACATCTATGTATTCTAGGATCGTTGTATAATTTTTCTAATCTCATTCTAATTAATTCATAAAGATCTTCTAGTTCACCATCTCTTCTATCTAAATTTTCTGCTGACAGTGCATATAATGTTACAATCTTAATATTGAATTCTTCACACCAGTCAAGTAAATTTTCAACTGCATCTGCCCCTTTCCAATGACCTTTTTTATTAATTTCTAAATTTCTTTTCGCCCATCTTCTATTCCCATCTAAAATTAATGCAATATGATTTGGAATATCCCCTGCTTTAATTTCAGTTTCTAGTTTTTTACCATATATTTTGTATAACCCTGATAATTGTAAAACAACATCTTTTATTTTACCCATTTCTATTTTTCTTTGAACCTTGATGAATATATCATCATATCTATGTTTTTTATTTTTTTTAAAATCTGATGATGTTAATCTAAAATCATTTCTTGATCTTTTTGTTTTCTATATTTTTTGAAGAGAATTGTAGCTGAAACTAATGTTACTGCTAATCCTCCCAATAATGGTGGAATCAATGTGAATGAACTTTCATCAAATATCATTATGTTTGTAAATTGTACAATAATTGGATATAATGAAATTAAAACAATTATTCTTAGAATATCACTAATTTGTCTAGGGATTCCTCTTATCCAATTACTTAGTAATATTCCTGCAAATATTGAACCTAAACCAATCCATAGGATTGGTAATGATCCTCCGATAAATTGCCCTATTCCTATTTGATTTAACATACTTTCGATGACTCCTCCATTCACTTCAATTATTTTTGAATCTATTGTACTAATTCCAGCTGGTATTGATGATAGAATTAATAATATTCCTGTAACTGTTGTAAACATTTTGATAAAACCTGTCGGTGTAGGTTTAGACCAACTTGACCATGCTCTGTCTATGTCAAACGCTCTGATCAAAAATGCTGCGCCTAGAATACTAACAAGTACAGCAAATATCTCTGCAGTATATCCAAAAATAGTTGCTATTCCTCCAATCAATAAAAGAATTCCTGGAACTCCTAAAAAGAATTTTGAATATTTTGTATCATAAGCCATCATTTTTAGATATTTTCCAAAAACTGCATAGGAATACTCTACACTTCTACTTACTTTCATTACCACTCGTTGTACTGATACTACTGGTAGGATATTTTGAATAACTGGAATTACGCTTTCATCGTCTTCTCCATCTGAAACAATAACTGCTCCATTTGCTTGAAATTTTTTTAATACTATTTTTGCTTCAACTAGTATTTTTTCATCTGCTTGAACTCCTCTATCCTTAACTCCTGTTATAATGGATACTTCAACTTGGTATCCTTTACTGATTAAATCTTCATATGTTTTAATTGCTGCAAATATTGAATTGGAATCGGCATCTTCTGGATCTTCTAATGCTAATCTTTGTGCTGCTTCTATACATGCATCTCTTCCTATCACCGGTGTAGTAATTCCTGTCTTCTGACCTAAATCGTCATCTCTATCTACACAAATCACTACTAATTTGTTGACTGCTGATTCACTGACATCTTTTTCTACTCTAGTAGATCTTTGTGACATTATAATTCATAATACATACTCTGTTTTTAATGATTTCTAACTATTCTCATTAGTATGATTATGTCTTGAGACTATGGTCTTAATTCATTTGATTTCTTGATATGTTCTATGTATTCTACTTTGATGGATTCTATTTTATTGACTGTCTCTAAAATTTTAGAATCTACACTTTTATTTTCAATTTGATTTGCTAAAACTTTAGTTTCTATAATATATTCATTAAATTTTTTCATTCCATTCATGTAACTAATGTAACTTTCTTGCCATTTTTCTGAAGGTTTTGATGTTACAAATTCACTTATCTGTGTAGTTACCTGTGATGATGTCACTTCAGTTATGATTATGTACTCACTTGGTGATATTCTTCCGTCTTGAAGATTCCTGTATTCTATATCTATTGATTCTTGTAAAACTTCATGGATATTTTTTACTCCGTCTAAATATCCTTCATAATCTGTAACTATGAATGTTGAATTATTTTCTTGCGGAACTACCCATAGCAAAAAACTGGCAGCTGTAATTGATGCTAAAATTATTACTGTAATTGCAATTCCTTTTTTTGATGCCATTTTCTATTTTTATGATTGACTAGTTTATAATGGTAATTTTTATAAAAATTATATTTTATTTCATGAA
>LIAL01000012.1 GCA_001437625.1 Nitrosopumilus sp. BACL13 MAG-121220-bin23 | reverse complement strand
TCATAAACATAAGTCCTAAAAAATATTAAATGTAAATTTATCCAAAAAAAATGTTAAAAATTATAAGTATAATAAATTCCATAATCTAAAGTTTAGTGGATATATTTATTTTTTATTATGTAGTAGTTAGGTAAGAGGATTTTATTAAATTTTAAATTCAAATTTTGCATTATTATTTTGAAAGTATTGTTGTATTGGACTCCTAATGTGTTTTTGTGGATATTTATCTAAAAGAGAATTCAATATTTTATTTACATAACGGATCAATATTTTTTTTCGTTCTTGTGTTGTTTGAGGTGAAAGGATTCCTATTTCTTCATGTTTGCTATTTTGAATCATGACAAGATATGCACGATCAGCGTCATCTTGTATACGTTCTAACAAATCTAGACTTTTTTCCCTTAACCGGATATTGTCTGATTTCATAATAGTTGGAATTTGTTTAATAAAATTTATTTGTGTTTTTTGATTTGATTCAAAAAATTCCATCATTTTTAAAAAATTAAACTCACTCTGAGCATTTTCATTTTTTTTATATATCAATTTATTTTTATCAGGTTTAGTTTGAAGATGACCAATAAGTTCTAGAATTTTAAGAGCATTGGATATAGCCATTTTATCACCTCCAATTTTTCGAACAATATCATTTGTTAATTTCCAATTACCAGTTAATTCGAGTATTTTATCATCATATTTGGTTGTCAATCAGAATATTTTTCAAACCCGATAGTTAAATCATGCCCACAGCATAATGTGATGAAAAGGAGGCGTTATCTAATAATATTATAAGCTATTTTTATAGAAATCAATATTGGGTATGAAAAAATACATTGTCACACGTACCGCGACAATGTTTGGTGTGTTACTAATTACATTATTGATCACAATATTACTCGTAGGTTCCAATATGGACACAATTCTAAAACAAGGTATTGTTTTTCAAGTACGATCTGAAATTATTGAAAATCCATCGATAGCAGAAAGTTTTTCGTCAGTTAAAGATTTTGAAGCATTCATCCAAGATCAAACAGATCAAAGAATAAAGCATTTGGGATTGGATAAACCATGGTATTCGCCTCAAAGAATTGGGCTTACAATGTACAAAATAATATTATTAGATTTTGGACAAGCCACATTTCTTACTAGTGATTCAGGATCTTCAGATGTGAAAGACATTATTTTTGAAAAATTACCAAAAACAATTCTTCTATTTACATCAGCTACAATAATTATTTCGGTAATAGGAATATTTGTAGGGGCATTAGCTGCAACTAAAGTTGGCTCCATAATAGATCGAATTACATCAAGTTTTGCAATAATAAGTTCTAGTTTTCCAGTATGGTGGATTGGGATGTTAATGATATTTTTATTTGCGTTTACATATCAAATTTTCCCAGCAAGAGCAACTCCAGACATTCCAGCATCAAGTCCAGAATATCTAGGGGCACTATTGTATCACATGACATTACCATTGATTACAATTGTAATGATAGGATTTGGATCTTGGGCATATTTGGTAAGAAATTTTATGGTAGGCATTATGCAAGAGGATTTCATAATAGCAAAAAAAACAATGGGAATTAATCAAAGTAAAATAACATACACACATGCATTAAAAAATGCAGCACCTCCAATAATTACAATTTTAGCACTCAGTTTGTCAGGCTCATTAGGAGGAGCAATAATTACAGAGGCAGTATTTGATTGGCCAGGAATGGGAAGGTTATACTTTGAAGCAATTACAGTCATGGATTTACCAGTAATTATAGGTGCAACGTACATCTTAACGGTGTTTTTTCTAGTAAGCATATTCATTGCAGATTTACTTTATGGTTATTTTGATCCTAGAATTCGCAGCAGTACTGGTGAATAATAATGAGCAACGTAACGCCCCAAGAGATAAAGAAAGAATTTCTTAAAAGTAGGATGGGTGTTGCAGGGATTGTAATTCTTACAATTTTAATTTCAATATCAATTATTACAATGATTATAATTCCAATAGAGACATTTCAAGAATGGAATAATCCAGAAAGTTGGATCACGTATCCAAAAACAGCAATTCCAATTTGGGTAAACTTATTTTTAACAGAAAAAATTCCAGAACATAAAATTTTAGTAGAGCCAAATATTCAATCAATATCTAATAATGAAATAAATTTAACATCATATCAATTTAATTTAAATTTTAATTATGATCAATTTCCAAAAGATTTTATTTATTCATATTTGTTAGAGTATTCAGGTTCACCACTACTTCAAATGTCAGTAATTAGACCAGATGGAGTTAGGTTAGAATTAGTTTCAACATCACTACCATATTCAAATTTAAAAATAATTCATAATGACAGAATATTTTCAACGGATATAATGATTAAAAAGGAATTAGGCTTACAAGCAGAAAAATTTGAATTTGAAATAGACAGATTGTCTGTAGAAGACATTATTTTTTCAAAAACAGAATTAAATAAACCATTGAAAGGTAATTATGTTTTTTTTATTGATTTTTATGAAATAAATAAAGAAAGTAAAATTATTGATTCAAAATTAATCATAGGAGGAAAAGCTTTTGGCATAATGGGAACAGATGAATTGAGAAGAGATTTGGCCATAGGGTTATTGTGGGGAACTCCACTAGCACTATTCATTGGTCTTGTAGTGTCAATTGGCTCAGTTGTAATAGGATTAGTGTATGGAATCTATGCAGGATTCAAAGGTAAAAAAACAGATGAAACCATGATGCGTTTTAATGACATCATCTATGCATTACCGGCACTACCTTTTCTGATAATACTTTCAGTTACCATTAGTAACAGCATATTTGTGATGACAGGGTTTTTGATGATTTTTGGATGGGTTGGAATTGCAAAAGTTGCAAGAAGCATGTCACTTCAAATTAAAACACGAGGGTATGTGGAAGCTGCAACAATAATGGGTCAAAGAGATTCAAAAATGATCCTCAAACATATTTTACCACAATTACTCCCATATGCATTTGCAAGTATTGCAATATCAGTTCCAGCAGCAATAACTACAGAAGCTGGATTAAGTTTTCTAGGGTTAGGTGATCCATCATTTCCAACATGGGGTCAAATTTTACACGATGCCAATACATTTGGAGCAGCATCTAGAGGACTTTGGTGGTGGATAGTGCCACCAGGAATTATGATTGCGATAACAGGTTTAGCATTTGTATTTATTGGAAACGCATTAGATTCAATAATTAATCCAAAATTAAAAAGATAGTTATGAAAAATGGTTTCGAATTATTTCTAAAGCAGAAGCATTTAGTTTTATTGTATAAATTAATGAAGTAGGATCATCTTTTGTTTCAAATAAAATATCAGTGAATTTAGTTTTCTCTTCTTCAGTTGCACCAGCATCATGTGCACACAAGCTAAAGGCCTTTAAATTTAGATTAAATGACAATAGATGTTTCATGAATTTTTTATAATCTTCAGTGTTTGTCCATGATATTTTTTTTTCAAAACATGCTGCAATCCAAACATCAACAGAGTTATGAAAAATAACTTTTTTACGAATTTCATCTAATGACATTATTAAACCTAAAAATCAGCTCTTTGCATTTTTGATCCACATCTAGGGCACGAACCACCATTATGTTTATTCTGGCAGACAAGACACACATACTTTACCCTAGTAGAATTGTTCATGCCATTATTTCCAAAGAAGCCGCCCCCTTCAGAACCCGAACCAGAACCACCAAAGTTACCAGCCTGTCTTCTTCTCATGTACATAGGAAGTAAAATAAAGATAGCCATAACTAATCCAATGCTGATATACCAAGGAACGCCAAGCATGCCAAGAACAATCTGCAATCCAATGCTGAATACAAGTGACGCACCTAGAAAAATATAATATTTTTTAAGTTGAGGATTCAATTCATTGAAAGTTCTTAAAAAAAGGTTATAAAGCTTTGTCAGTTTTTATTGATTTCAATTAATTTTTAAAATTAATCAATGACAAGGGGGATAGAATTTCCACTACTATCCCAAGCAAAAATAGAATCATCCTCATATGGAAATTTAATAATTAAAGAGACCAATCCAAAAAAATTATTCAAATCAGTTACAGAGGGTTCAGCAGAACCAGACGGATGTGAGTGTATGATTCCAATATAGCTGTTATCAAAAGGCAAAAAGGAATGAGGGAATCCTGCAAAAGTAGGACCTGTAAAATTAAACGGCGGAATAGCTAATCCATCTATGGTTATAGCACCATTTTTAGATTTTCCCTTTAAGATCAAAATACCCTCATTAGGGTGCTTCATTTTACAGAAAGTGATTATACTATCCAATACAGTTTTTTGTAGTAAAATTTTTCGTTCGATTTTTTTCTTTTTAGAAAACACAAAAAGAGTTCAATTACTCGGTAAATTAGTTTTAAGATTGAGATATTACGTATTTAGAATTAGAAAATATTCTTAATTTACCTTCAATTTTAGATATAATTTCAGGAATTTTAGAATTTATTTGATCAATTTCCGATAAAATAGTTTTAGATTTTAAATCAGAGTCATTTTCTGAGGCAGTATTATTTGAGAATTCATTTTCAAGAAATGTCAAGTTTTTAGGTTTCAACTCACTTAGTTCATTTTTCATAGAATTAAAAATATTTGAATAATCAGATACTTTTTTGATAAAACCATCTAGAGATTCTTCAGTCTCAGTCAACTGGGACAAAGTTTTGTCAGCATCTTTTACAGATATGGCACCAGAAGATATTCCTTTTCGAATATTTTCCAAAATAACAATAATGGTATCAGAATTTTCAGAAAGAAGTGCATCAAATGGATCGTCAACTAAAGTAGATAAAATACCGCTTTGCTCCTTATCTAAGGAAGAACCATATGCATACCTACCAAGAGGACGGGAAATTTTTGTGAATTGAGTATCAATTTCAGACTTTATCTTTAATTTTTGATTAGTAAATTTAGTTAATTTATTTTCCAAACCAACATATTTCTTATAATTTTCTGAAGAGTGAATTTCATCAAGAGAAGTCTGTAAAGTAATTTTCATTTCTTCAAAAGATTTTAAATTATCTAAAATTTCGATGTTCCTTTTTGTTTTATCACTTAATTCAGTGTTAAGGGATTCAATTTTATTCAACATTTCAGTAATTTCATCAAAAGTAGATTGTGTAGACTCATAATGTTTTAGAAGTTTTGAAATATTATCAGAATTCTCATTCATAATTTTAAGATTATCAGTTAGTTGATTTGCATATTTTTTTGCAAAAATATGAATTACCCTGGTTTGTCGTCCTAAAACATCACCAACTTTTTTAAGAAGTTGAATTAAAAAATAGTCTAATTTTTTTGCATCGGTAATTGTTGAAACTTGCATCAAAGTCTTTACATCCTTTTTTAAAATATCAATTACTTGCTGCTTGCCTCTCACCACGATTATAGCCAAATGTTTATCAATATCATCGACACTCAAATTATCTTTTTCAAGTACAATGCCAATTTTCATTAAATCATCAATAAGCGGAGCAGTGTTATTTCTCAAATTTTTTATTTCAGAAAGGGTTTGAGATTCTCTTAATTTACTCAAATCAGATATAATTTGAGGAACATCATCAAGTTCAATATTTTGATTGACAGATTTACGCTCTGCAGTAGACTCTATTGGTTTTTTTTTACCCCACCCAAATACCATTTTATAACATTACACTAGAGAGATTAAAAATGATTCTTTAACTAAAAATTAAAATTCAAGTGTTAGAATACAGACACATGGCAAAAACTGGAGAAAAATCATTTCATACTGGAACAATAGAAAAAACAATTAAAATTAACACTTCAAAGGATAAAGTTTGGAGAAAAATTAGCAACATTGTAGGCTTATCATCATGGTTAGTAGACGTAAAAAAAACAGAGTATCTATCAATAAAGAAAAAGGGCGTAGGTGCAATCAGGCTAATTACATTTGGAGATAAAACAGAGATAGAAGAACACATTGTAGCATGGGAAAAAGATGAATTTTTCACATATGTTGCAACAGAAGGATTACCACTAAGAGCATATGTTGCAACAATTTCAATTAAAAAGAAAACAAAAACAACTACAGAATTAACTTGGAGATCATATATCAATAGTAAAAAAATGACTGAAAAACAATTTTTAGAATTTTTGGTCTTTATGGGTTCATTCTATGAAGCATCATTAGAAAATTTAAAAATATTATTAGAAAAATAACACCCAGGTGTAATTAGTTTTAATGAATTAAACAAAAGTTAGACAGGATTTGGAATAAAGTAAAAGACATTATATTTTAAAATTAGAATAATTTCTTAAAAATTAGATGTTAGGTTTAGCAAGTCTAACAATCCCAATCACCTTCATTTAGTATGTTAAAATGGAATAAGATAGAGTTTCTACTAGAAGACAGTGAAGTATTAAATTTCATCTGATTTTAATTAATCAATATTTGTATAAAACAATGACGTATCAATCATACTAGGTAATACGTTGTTGAAAATCTAGGGAAATATCTTCAATACAGAAACATAACTTGCAAATCTATGGTTTTTAGGCTTCAGTAAAGTTTGTCGGTATTTTGAAATAGGTTTTCCAGTTGCACCATTAAGCCCCAAAGGGCATTTAACAAATTTTTCTTTATCTGCCCAGCCCAACACTTCATCAGATGGAGCATAGTAGTTTACAATTTTTACATTAACAATATTTTGAAGAATTTTTCCATATTTTTTTGAGGCAGGGACATCATCAGTAATAGATGCACCAAAAAAATATACGCTTTCAACAATTCCAGTATTTTTTTTCTTTTTTGCAAGATATTGTAACGTACTAAGAATTACCTGAGAACCAAGAGAATGTCCAATTAGACGAATTTTTGTGCTAGGACTATTTACTTTAAAATCTTCAATGAATTTTCCCAGATTACGTCCATTTTTCTTTGCAATAATTTGTCCTGTAGCCAATGATCTTTTTGTATGTTTAATTAAATGAGCACCAGTTATGTTAGAATCATAACTATATCCAATTATAGGATACAGGTAGTTTAATTTTTTTAATTTATTTTTTGCCAAAATAACTTTTGTAATTGCACCAGCATTATCATTTCTTAAACCATGAATCATGATCGTTAATTCTTTGGAATCAATTAATTTTTTGAAATCTTGTTTTGGGTATAGATAGTATAAATTATTTTTTAGGGTTTTTCCTGTTAGTAAATCATAATACCCACGAGTTGAAATTCGGGCAACAGGCTTCATAGTTATTCAGATGGGCCTAATTCTTTTTTATATTTTTCAATATCAGACGTTTCAATTCTGGCAAACAATGGGGACGAATCACCCAAGATATGTCCAGGGGAAACATCCAGTTCAGATTGTGAGGACCATGACATATCAGATACATTCCCGTCAATTCCAAGCTGAACCCAGATTTTTTGTGCAGATTCAGGCATAAATGGAAATATTGCTATGGCAAAACTTCTAACAGCATTTACAGAAAGATACACACAATTTGTAGTTCCAGGACCGTTCTTCCAAGGTTCCTTGTGTTGAAAGTATTGATTAAAAAAAGAAGAAACCTCCATTATTTTCTTTAATGCCCGATCCAAATGATTTTGTTCCATTAAAGTAGAAACATCAATTGCAAGTGATTTTATTTTTTGTTCTGCTTCTAAATCTTTTTCATCAAAAGATTCAGTCTCAGGAATTTTTCCATCAAATACTTTTTTTGTAAATCCTAAAGCACGATTAACAAAGTTTCCAAGATTGCCAATTAATTCAGAATTTATTCTAGTTGTAAAATCATCCCAGTCAAAATTCAAATCATCTTGTGAATACGGGTTAATAGAGACAAGATAAAATCTCAAATAGTCAGCAGGATAGTATGTTAAAAATTGTTTTAATCCAATATACCAATTTCTACTCTTAGATAATTTCTTTCCTTGTAGCGTAAGGTGTCCTCTGGTTGGAATATAGTCCGGTAATTTGTATTCTTCATTAAGACCCAATCTCATTGCAGGTAAGAAAAGATAGTGATGATATACAATATCTTTTCCAATGAAATGATAAATATCTGCAGAATTCCAAAATTCTTTTCCATCGATTCCTTTATCATTAAGAAATTTTAATGCGGTTGAAATGTATGCCAAGTGATTATCAAACCAACCGTAGAAAACTTTACCTTCTGCACCATCAAGAGGTACAGGAACACCCCAAGGAATATCTCGCGTAATATCCCAATCAATTAATCCTGACTTGATCCAATTTTGAACATATTTTTTTACGTCTTTTTGAAGAGTGGTAGTTTCATCTAACCATTTAGATAACGAGTCAGCAAAATTTTTGAGTTTGAAAAAATAATGATCTGTTTTTTCTTTGGTTGGAGTTTGACCGCAAAGAGAACATTTGGGGTCAATTATTTCTTCAGGTACACGACCACAACTCTCACAAAGATCAGAATATTGATCTTCAGCCTTGCAATAAGGACAAATACCTTTTACATATCTATCAGGAAGGAATTTTTTATCATTATTACAATAAAATTGAATTATTTCTTTTTGATAAATATGCCCAGCATCATTTAGTTTTGTAAAAACATCTTGAACAAATTCAATATTTTCAGATGAACTTGTTTTATAGAAATAATCAAAATCAATACCAAATGCAGTAAAATCATCATAATCACGCTTATTCCAATGTGCAACATAGTCGGCAGGAGTTTTTCCCTCTTTTTCAGATTGAATTAGAATGGGAGTTCCAAAATCATCAGATGCACAAACATAGTATGCTTCAACTCCATTTTGTTTTAAAAATCTTGTAGTTACATCTGCTGGAAGATATGTAGATGCGACATGACCCAAATGAATTTCTCCATTTGCATAAGGTAAAGCACTTGTAATTATGGCTCTTTTATTCATCAGATAGTTCTCAAAACCAAGATAGAGTTAAAAACTTCTACCAACTATTTGCATATTTTACTTGTTCAGGAGTCAATTTATCAATTTTAACATCCATTGCACTTAATGCATCAAATGCAATTTGAATATCAATTTCTTTAGGAACATCTATAATTTTATTTTCCATTGTTTTATGGTTTTTAAGAATATACATTATAGACAAAAGTTGATTTGAAAATGATTGAGCCATAACTTCTGGTGGGTGTCCTTCTGCAGAAACTAAATTAGCAAGACGACCTTCTCCAATTAAGTAAACTTTTTTGCCATTTTGTAAAACGCACTCATCAAGTGTTGGTCTAACTTCTTTAACAGATTTTGATTTCTTTAGTAAAAACTCAGCATCAATCTCAAGATCAAAGTGACCGACATTGCCCATTATTGCACCTTCTTTCATTTTTAAAATGTGCTCTTTTCTAATTACACTAGTCATTCCAGTACATGTAACAAACATGTCGCCAAGTTTTGCTGCTTGTGCCATTGGCATTACTTCAAATCCATCCATGTGGGCTTCAAGGGCTTTTACAGGGTCAACCTCAGTTACAATGACTTTAGAGCCCATTCCGTTAAATCTTGACGCCACGCCACGTCCAACCCAGCCATAGCCTACAACTACAACACGTTTTGATGCCATAAGTAAATTCATTGCACGCAAATAACCATCGATAGTACTTTGTCCGGTACCATATCGATTATCAAACATGTGTTTAGTATATGCTTCATTAACCAAAATTACAGGATATCTTAATTTACCTTGATTTTCTACGGCTCTAATTCTAGTTACACCAGCAGTAGTTTCTTCAGTTGCACCAATGACTTTCATATCTTTGAATCGTTTGTCAAAGTGTGCTTTGATATTCATATCTGCACCATCGTCAGTGAGAATAGTTGGGCTATGCTTGAGCACTTGATCAATAGACCAATCATAGTCTTTAACAGATTGGCCATGCCATGCATAAACATGAATTCCTTCAGATGCCAAATATGCTGCAATATTGTCTTGAGTGGTTAAAGGATTACCACCACAAACTGCAACTGTTGCACCTAATTCTTTAGCACCAATAAGTAAAACAGATGTTTCTTTTGTAACGTGTAAGCAAAAACCAATTGTTACTCCTTTGAGAGGTTTTGATTTTTTTAATCTATTAATTGTATTATCTAAAATTTGCATGTGAGATCTAGCCCATTCATAGGATAGTTTACCTTCTTTGATCAATGTCGGACTAGATTTTACTTTACTCAATGACAAAGATCCGAATTGGGGCTATAAAATACTATCATGCGAATCTAAATAAATGACAGATATTCCAATAAACTAATGGTTTGGAAAAAAATAGCTGAAAAAAGCGAAATAGCATCAGGGAAAGGTAAAGCATTCAAAATTGATGGAAAACAAATTGCAGTATTTAATCAAGATGGATTTCATGCAATGGATGATCTTTGTGTGCATCAAGATGGATCAATTGCACCAGGAAAATTAGAAGGAAATATTGTAGAATGTCCATTACATTTTTGGAAGTATAATATCAAAACAGGTGAATTAGTAGACTATCTTAAAGATGTTAAACTAGAAACATATTCAGTTCAGTCAAGAGATGACGGACTTTACGTAGATATCTAGAAATTCAATTTAAGTATAATTTTTATTCTTAAATATTTTTTAAAATCAGTATTGAATCAAGATATCATAAATGAAATAATTAATCAAGATTATTCTTTAATTACAGATAAAATTGAAAAATTCATAGAAAGTGAAATTAAAAAAAATCAATCAAAGGGAATTATTTTAGGATTAAGTGGGGGAATAGATTCAGCAGTTTTAGCATATATCTGTAAAAGAAAACTAAAAGACAAAACACTCGCCATAATAATGCCAGACACTACAACAACTCCAAATAGTGAAACAGAAGATGCAATAAAAATAATTTCAACAATAGGAATTAAACATAAACTAATTGACATCACCCCAATTGTAAATGAGTATTCAATGTATTTACAACCAAATGAAAAAGCAAAAGGGAATCTAAGAGCAAGAGTCAGAACAAATATTTTATACTATTATGCAAATATTGAAAATTATCTAGTGTTAGGATCAAGTGATAAAAGTGAACACCTGATTGGATATTTTACAAAATTTGGTGATGGGGCATCAGATTTGACACCAATTGTTTCACTATACAAATTACAAGTTAGAGAAATTGCAAAATATTTAGGAATTCCAGAAAACATAATACTAAAAAAATCTAGTCCATATCTTTGGAAAGATCATGAAGCAGAAAAAGAATTAGGGATACAATATGAAGAAGTAGACTCTATACTATATTGCTTATTTGAAAAAAAACTTTCAGTTCAAGAAACAGTAGAAATTACAAAAATAGATAAAAAAACAGTTGAAAAAATTTATGAATTAAACATAAACAGTGAACATAAAAGATTACTAGCAACAAAGCCAGATAGATAGTAAAATGAATCTCCAAGATACATTGACAACAGTTGAACAAAAATTAGATATTTCTAAAAAAATTAAAATTTACCTCTGTGGAGTTACAGTGTATGATGAATCACACATAGGACATGCCAGAACAATCATAGTTTTTGATGTTTTAAGAAAATATCTAGAAAGCAAAGAAGTGGAAGTAGAATTTATTCAGAATTTTACAGATGTAGATGATAAAATCATAAATCGTGCCACTAAAGAAAATGTGACAGCTAAAGAAATTAGTTCAAAATACATTGAAAATTATTTTAGAGATTTTGAGGAGTTAAATGTTAAACGTGCCACAAATTATCCAAAAGCTACAGAGCACATAGAAGACATTATAGAATTTATTAAAAAATTAATTGATAAGGAAGTTGCCTATATTTCAAATAATGGAGTATATTTTGCAGTTTCAAAATTTTCAGAGTATGGGAAACTTTCAAAAAAGAAAATAGATGAACTGCAGTCAGGATCAAGAATACAAATAGACGAAACAAAAAAGGATCCAGCAGATTTTGCAGTTTGGAAATTTTCAGATATCAATCCGGTATGGGATAGTCCATGGGGGAAAGGAAGACCAGGATGGCATATCGAATGTTCGGTAATGAGTTTAAAGTACCTTGGAGAAAATTTTGATATTCATGGCGGTGGACGGGATTTAATTTTTCCTCACCATGAAAATGAAATTGCACAATCAGAGGCATGTACAAATTTACCTTTTGCAAAAATTTGGATGCATGTAGGGATGGTTACAATTAGTGGTGAAAAAATGTCAAAGTCATTAGGAAATACAAAATCAATCAAACATGTTTTAGAGAATTGGGGTGCAAACATAATTAGATTATTTTGTTTATCAGGGCACTATTCTAAAGTAATAGATTATTCTGAAGAGATGTTAAAAGAGAATCTCATAAAATGGAGACAAGTTGAAACATGTTATTATGAATTAATTCATGCAGAAAGTGAAAAGCATGAAAAAAATACTCAAAATATTGAAAAAATAGGCATAGAGTTTGATGAAGCGTTAGAATCAGATTTTAATACACATTTAGGGCTATCTGCATTTTTTCAACTGGTAAAAGAAACAAACAGATTAGCCGCAGAAGAAAAACTTTCTAAAGAATCGGCACAGATAATTAAAAAAGAATTTGAAAGAATGACAAATATTTTAGGACTAGCCATTCCAGAAATGACTCAAGATGAAAAACAGGCAATAGATGATTTAATTCAAAATAGAGAGAAATTACGAAAAGAAAAACAATTTGAGGAAGCGGATAAAATTCGGGGACAACTAAATGAAATGAATGTAGAATTAATTGATCATAAAGAAAGAACAATCTGGATGAAAAAAGAAAAAATACAATCAGAAAAATAAGAGTAAAAAAATTAGGCGAATCTAATTAGTCGCGTCTAATTTTAACAGCGTTTAATACAATTAAAGAATAAAATAATTTATGAATCCGTGGGGCAAATTTTGGAATTGGTATGAAAATAAAATACTAGGAAGTATTGTAATTATTGCAATAATACAATTTATTCAAATACCACATATGGTATGGAATGCAGACATAATGCTTGAAGCAGGAATCATTTCAAGAGTTCATCCAGTAATTGATTGGTTCCTATACGGCGTAGATTTAATTGAAATCATTTCAATTATCAATGTAGGTATGATCATGTTTAGTTTAATTAAGAAAAGACGTGCAGATAAAAAACAGGCAAAAACTAGTTAATTTTTTCCAGACCAAATTACTCTTTGTGGGAAAGGGATTTCAATTTCAGCATTATCAAGAGCCCGTTTAAGCTTTGCAAGAAGAATAGGTTGAGCTTCACTCCAATCATCTTTAGGATACCAAACAAATACATGAATATGTACACTAGAGTCACCTAACTCTTCAATTCGAAATTCAGGTTTAGGTATTTGAAGTACAAAAGGCATTGTTTGTAAAATATGAGTTCTCATAACTAAAATTGCATTTTCTATGTCTGAATTGTATGAAATTCCTACCACAGCATCAGCACGTCTAACAGTAGATAAAGTGAGGGAACGAATGTTGGATGTAAAGAATTTGTCATTAGGGATTCTAGTAACAGTGCCATCAAATATTCGAACTTTACTGGAAAAGGTTCCGATATCTAAAAGAGTTCCAGAAATCCCCATATCAGGAAGATCAATAGCATCTCCATGTTTTGCAGGTTTTTCAACCATCAAGAAAAGACCAGATATTAAATTAGAAACAACAGATTGCGTTGCAAATCCAATAACCACTGCAAATATCCCACCTGCCACCATAATTCCAGATAAATCAATGCCCTGGCTAGAAGTAAATGCTAGAAAAGAAATTATTAAAATTCCAAAATAAATTAATTTACTAATATTCTGAGCAGTATCTTTAGGTAAGGACGGTGCATAATATTTATGAAATAATATTTTTGCAATTTTTGCAGTAATTATACCACCTACCATTATAATACCGCCAAGTAGTAAGGAGAGAACAGTTAATTCTCCAACAAGGTGCATTTCAGATAAACTCTGAAGTAATTCTATTACCATTATTCCAAGGTCATCTCCATATTATGAATACTAGTAATTGATTTATCCCAAGCAGGAGCTGTGGCCCACTCAGTATCTACAAGAGTAGGTTTTACCTCAGCAATATTTACAGCTGCACGTTTTTTCATAATTATTTTTATCCCATCAATAATAGATCTAGAATCTTTGTAGTACAGATTATTATCAGTTATAGGAAAAATTACCTTACTGATAGTTTGTGCAAAAGACAAAGTATTTTCAATAACAATATGCATCACTGCATTTACATAAGAAACAGAATCATCATAATCAGTAGCTAATGATACTTCTGCATATTTACATAGTTTTCCAGTATCAGGAGAACCATATAGTCCAAATCTAGAATTCAAAGGATTACAAGTTACCCAATCAAGAGGCTCGTGATTATCACCATAAATTAAAAATATTCCAATTTCAATAGGACAGTGAACAAAAATACTTGCAGCTGAATTTTCACCAAGATGAATTTCTTTATCAAGTTTTAAAAAAACATAGTTTGTTCTTTTTGCAGGATGGTTAAGAGGTGGGATAGGAACCAATTTAATTTTAACATCATTAGATTTTACAGGAATAATTTTTTCAATTATTTTACCTTCTGAATCTTCTCTAAAGTATGAAAAAGCGTCATCACTTATTCTTTGAAATGTAATCAAAGTGTTTGGAAGTAATAATTCAAGATTATCGCCTAAATCATATATCCCATAATTTGAAAAAGTTGTTTCAGAAGCAGTGCTCATTGTTTTCATTTTATTATGGTTAAGTCGACAATTTGCGTTATGTTAGCAACTTTCATTGTCAATGCAATTAGTAATCATAGACAAGAAATTAAGATAATTAACTTCTAGTTCTCTTTTTGATAGTTGCAATTTTCTTAGAGGATCTAGATTCACTTGTTTTTGAAGTTGATTTAGCAACTTTACCCTCAGTTTTCGTACTTTTTCCACTTCTCCTAGCAGCACGAGATTGTTCTGCTCTTACTGTTTGTTCTTTCTTTGACTTTTCTTTCTCTTTTTCAGTTAATTTTGCTCGAACCATACAAAGTGGTAATAGTTTGTCATAGATAAAGGAATTTTTAAGAAATATGGTAAAAAGAACCCTCAGATACAACTAATTCCTTAAATCTATCAGGCTGTATGATTTTAGCCAAAATCTCTAATCCCTCAACTGTTCTGATACTAGGCTTGCTAAAAAAAGAATTTGCATCAACAGCAAAAATTTGTTTATTTTTTACAGCATTTAGAGAATTCCAAACAGAATTATTCTTTAAAATCGTATCATATTCAGATACAGTACGTAAAGTGTCAAATCCGCACGGCATAAAAATAATCACATCAGGATCAGAGTCTATGATTTCATCCATATTCATACGTCGAGAATGTTCGCCAGTTTTACTGATTAAATTAATCCCTCCAGCAGATTCAATCATTTGAGGAATCCAATGACCAGCAGTAAAAAAAGGCTCAATCCATTCTATTGCAAGTACTTTGAGAGATATTTTATTTTTAGAGTTTTGTATATTTTGAATTCTTTTTTTTAAAGAATTAACAATTTCTAAAGATTTTTGGTTTTTATCCAAAATTTTTCCCAATTTTATAACGGATTGTATTATTTCATCTAAGTTATGAGGATCCATAGAATATAATTTAGGTTTTTTTGGAAGAAGATCTATTGCATTTTTAACTTGTGCAGTGTAAGCTGCACAAACCTCACAAGTTTCTTGAGAAATAATCAAATCAGGATTTGCATCTTTAAGATTTTGTTCATTTAAAGTAAAAATATCTTTTCCGTCACGTAATAGTGTACACGTAGCAGTGTTGATTTCATTACTTGTTAATTCATTAGAATTTATTACAGAAGAAATTACTTGTGGTTTTAATTTTGCAGAATCAGGATATTTACATTCATGTGTAACTCCAAACAATTTATCTTCGACACCAAATTCATAAAGTAATTCAGTGGCACTAGGTAGAAATGAAACAATTCTATCTACAGCCATGTTTAGAAATAGATGTTATGAAGTTTAAAGATTACACATATAGTAATTATCTATTTTAAAAATTAGTCAAGTTAATAGGCTCATTTTAGGCACAAATATCAATGTCATCAGACTCTCAAGAGATACGACGATCAATATTATCAAAATGGCATAAAACTTTATCAAAATATGGAAATTTATTTTCATCAGATTCCATTAGCGGTACTAGTCCACCATCAGTATTTGTGGGATCGTATAATTATCCAAAGGTCTTTGTGGGTCCAATGGTTCCACCGATTCACGGAGATACTAGTTTGTTGGATAGTCCTGAAAAATGGAAAGGTAAATCACTTGAAGAAATCATAAATTTTCGTTTAAACTTGGTAAGAGGGGTTCAAAAAATACCAATTGAACAAACAGAAGGCAGGTACATTGAGAATCTTCAAGAAATTACCATGTCAGAAAAACCTACGGATTTAGATTTAGTTTTTATGAAAAATACATCTTCAAATATTTCTATTGATGGCGAAAGTGCACCTTTTGGCCCCACAGGTGAAATAAAATCTGCAAAGTTTTCTGGAAGTACATCCACCAAATCAATTGAAAAAATATTTTATGATAAAGATATGAAAGCACAAGATGCAGTTTTAAAATTATATAATTCAGGAATTGAAATTTCTAAAATTCAAAAATGTTTCAGTATTGGGATGTTAGGTAAAAAAAGAAAATTAGTTCCAACAAAATGGAGTATTACTGCAACAGATGATATAATTTCAAAATCAATAGTTAAAGAAATTTTAGAAAATAGTATTATTGACACGTGTAAAATTTTTTCATATGAACATTTAGGGAATATATTTTCAGTGATTTTATTCCCACACAGATGGATTTTTGAAATGATTGAGGGATGGTATTCAAATGGAATTTTAGGGTTTGGCTCAGATAGCGAGGATGCACGAGGTATAGATCATCCGCCACGTATTGCAGGAGCATATTTTGCTGCAAAACTAGGAGTTTCAGAATATTTACTAAAAAATAAAATTCAAGCAGGGGTTTTAATTTTTAGGGAAATTAGACCAGAATACGCTATTCCAGTCGGAGTATGGCAAGTTCGTGAAGGTATCAGGGAAGCTATGAAACAAAAACCACAAATTGTGTCAGACTTTAATCATGCATTGAATTTAGCATCAGCAAAAACAAGTGTAAGTAAAAAAGAATGGATTGTAAATGGAAATATGATTAACAGAGTTAGACAAAAAACAATTTCAGATTTTATGTAATAAATTAAAAAGAAAAATTAAATCCAACTATTACCAAAATGAACGAATTCGCTCTACAGTTCTATATCTATCATGTAGAAGGAATCCAGACATCAGACCCATTACAGAACCAAATATTACATGTAAAAGCGCAGAATACCACAATACAAAATCGTTGTTAACCAATAACGTAGCTAATGCTTCTTTTTCATCAGGTAGGATATTAACAATAGAATCACTTGAATAAATTGCAGATTCAAGCATAGGCGTCATAACCAGAGTATGTAATGGTAAGAACGCTAAACTAAATACAATTGCACCAGTGATTGCACCAGTTAAAATTCCCTTGGGAATAGTTACAATTCTAAATGTTCTCCAATACGAAGCTGCCAAATTAAAACAAATACCAATTAGTGCAGAAACAATAATGTGTGCAAGAAATCCTATTGCAACTGCACCCATACCTTCAACACCAAACGGAATACCAATTGTTTTGTAAAATGTACCATGTGGAATGTTAATTTGTTGATCAATCGAAAGAAATGATGAAAATAATGCACATCCAGCAACCAAACCAGCTCCAAAACCTACTTTTACAGTACCGAATAGGCCTTCAGAGTTATCATTTTTGGAGCTCATCAATTATTTACCAGATTAGGTATTTTATAAAGTAATACAAGCAAAGATGGATCAATTTTCAGGACAATCTAAGAATGTTACATAGTTCAAAGATTATTAGTTAAAATAGAAAATTTAGATTAAATTTAGCAATCATGTTCAAGTGGTTCTTTATCTTTAATTTTTTCTAAAGTTTGATGAATTTCTTTCAAAGCCCAATCAATGTCTTTAAAATCATCAGAAGACAAGGAATTTTTCCATTTATCTAAAACAGTATTGGCAATTTCTGAACAATTATACAATAAATTCCAATAAGGGTGGTGCTCAGCTGTCGTGTATGCCAATTCAGTCATATCATTAAGACCGTTTTGAGCTCTAGCCAAGGAAGTCATGTTTGCGCCAAATATTTTGATAATATTATTTTCAATATCTTCCTCAACCTTCAAAGGGATATCAGAATCGTATTTTTTTACTAAATCAATTAGATCTTGACGAAAATTTTCAAAATTAGTCATGTTAGCAATCTCAGATGTTCTGCCAACATACATCTATTAAAAATAACAATAATTCCAGATTTTCTAGCTAATTCTTCAGACTCAAAATCATGAATTCCTTCTTGGAACCATATCACTTTGGGTTTTTTCTCAATACAATCACGAATAATTAAAGAGATTTGATCAGAGGGTCTAAACACATCAATAATATCAACAGGGCCATCAATTTCATTGACAGAGTCATAGCAACGTCTATTCAAAATTTTATCAGTAGTAGGATTTACAGGAGTTACATCATATCCATTGTCAATTAGATATTTTGGAACGTAATGAGCAGCTTTTGATGGATGTTTAGACATGCCAATTACAGCAACAGTTTTCAAAGATAACACATCGATTATTTTTTCATCAGAATGAGAATCTTGATTCACAAAAATATTTCAATAATGTTGCATATAATTTTTGAATTAACGTATGGCACTAGTAAAATAGATACAAATACAATAAATGGTAAAAAAAATCGTAAAAACTAATGGCAAAATCAATTTTGGTGACAGGTGCAACAGGATTCATAGGTTCAAGATTAGTGAATTCATTGATAGATAATGGATATAATGTAACAAGTTTAATCCGTAAGGGAAAAGAAGGAAATTCAAAATCAAATATAATTTATGGCGACATAACAGACGAAAAAATAGATTTTAAAGATTTAGAATTTGATTGTGTATTTCATCTTGCATCACATACACCATTAGAAAAAAATAAAAAAATATTGGAAAAAGTAAATCTAGGAGGAACAAAAAAATTATTTGAAGAAATTAAATCAATAACAAAATCAATAATTTATATTTCAGGGTTAGGCGTGTATGGAGAAACAGGTGAAATAGTAATAGATGAAAATCAAAAATATAATCCAAATACAAATTTTGTTAAAATTAGACTAGATGCAGAAAAATACTTAAAAGATAATTCACTAGAACACAAAATAGATTTTACAGTTGTACATTTGGGGGATGTTTATGGGTCAGATGGATGGTTTTATGAAATGCTTATCAAAAGATTAAAAAAAAATACATTTAGAATACCTAATGGAGGAGAGTATTACAAAAGTTTTGTTCATGTTGATGATGCAGTAGGAAGTATGATTGCAATACTGGAAAAAGAATCATTTGGAGAGTCATTTATTATTGCAGATTCTATGCCAGTAAGTTTTAAAGAATTTTCAAATTTCACAGCAGATCAAATAAGTGCAAAACATCCAGGAGGCGTTCCAATATTTTTGGCAAAGATAGCATTAGGATCAGACTTGATAAAATTACTAACCACACCCGTCAAAGTATCCAATAAAAAAATATTAGAGATAT
>LIAL01000011.1 GCA_001437625.1 Nitrosopumilus sp. BACL13 MAG-121220-bin23 | reverse complement strand
TTCAAAAAGTGGTGTTGCACATTTTGTTGCTGAAAATGAATACCAATGCATGGATTATATCAAAAAATTAATTTCATTCTTGCCTCAAAATAATTCTGAACAACCACCTAAACTTACAACTGATGATGATCCGAACCGATTGGATCATAATTTAATTAATATCATTCCTGAAAATTCTTTGCAACCTTATGATATGAAAGAAATCATTCATTCCATTGTTGACAATCATGAATTTTTTGAAGTTCATGAATTATTTGCATCAAATATTATAATTGGATATGGTAGATTAAATGGAAATGTTGTTGGAATTGTTGCCAATCAACCAATGTATCTTGCAGGTGCACTAGATATTGATTCATCAAATAAGGCATCACGTTTTATTCGATTCTGTGACGCATTTAATATTCCAATAATTACTTTAGTAGACACACCTGGTTACATGCCAGGTTCTAATCAAGAGCATAATGGAATCATTAGACATGGAAGTAAACTTCTTTATGCATATTGTGAAGCAACTGTACCAAGAATTACATTAGTTATTGGTAAAGCATATGGTGGTGCATACATTGCAATGGGAAGTAAAAATCTTAGAACTGATGTAAACTATGCATGGCCAACTGCTAGATGTGCTGTTTTAGGTGCAGAGGCTGCTGTAAACATTATGAATAGAAAAGATCTTGCTGCTTCTGATAACCCTGAATCTCTTAAAAAAGAATTAATGGATGAATATACGCAGAAATTTGAAAATCCTTACGTTGCTGCATCTCATGGAACTGTTGATAATGTAATTGATCCTGCTGAAACAAGACCTATGTTAATTAAAGCACTTGAAATGCTTGCAAACAAAAGATCTAAACAATTACCTAGAAAACATGGGAATATCAATTTGTGATTAATGATGATTGAAAAAGTACTTATCGCTAACAGAGGAGAAATTGCTTTACGTGTAATTAGAACTTGTAAAGCACTTGGAATTAAAACAGTTGCAGTTTATTCTGATGAAGATCGTAATTCAATGCATGTTAAACAAGCATCTGAATCATATCATATTGGTGAGGCATCTCCTGCTAAATCCTATCTTAATCAAGAAAAAATTCTAGAGGTAATGCTATCATCTGGTGCAGATTCAGTTCATCCAGGTTATGGTTTCTTATCTGAAAATGATGATTTTGCAAGACTTTGTGAAAAAAATAAAATTATTTTTATTGGTCCATCTGCTGATTCCATGAATCTTTGTGGTGATAAAATGAAATGTAAAGCTGCAATGTTAAAAGCAGAAGTTCCAACTGTTCCTGGAAGCCCTGGTTTAGTTAAGGATGCAGATGATGCAGAAAAAATTGCTAATGGCATTGGATATCCTGTAATGTTAAAATCTGTTTATGGTGGAGGGGGCCGTGGAATTAGAATTGTAACTAATGATAAAGAATTACGTGATGGTTATGAATCTGTAACTGGGGAATCTATTGCAGCTGTAGGAAAATCTGCAATACTTGTTGAAAAATATTTAGAAAAAACACGCCATATTGAATATCAATTTGCTAGGGACATACAAGGTAACGCTGTTCATATATTTGAAAGAGAATGTTCTATTCAAAGACGTAATCAAAAACTAATTGAACAAACTCCTTCTCCAATTGTTGATGAAGAAACACGAGCACGTATTGGTGAATTAGTCTGTAATGCAGCACATGCAGTTGATTACACTAATTTAGGTACTGCCGAATTTTTACGAGCTGATAATGGTGAATTTTATTTTATTGAAATCAATGCTAGATTACAAGTAGAACATCCTATTACTGAATTTGTGTCTGGATTAGATTTAGTTAAACTACAATTAGATATTGCAAACGGGGAGCCAATTCCTTTCAAACAAAATGATCTAAAAATGAATGGATATGCAATTGAATGTAGAATTAATGCTGAAGATACCTTCTTAGATTTTGCTCCTTCAACTGGACCTGTTCCAGATGTCACTATTCCTGCAGGACCAAGTGTTAGATGTGATACTTACCTTTATCCTGGCTGTACGGTTTCACCATTTTATGATTCACTTATGGCAAAACTCGTTACATGGGGTCAAACTTTTGAAGAATCAAGAACTAGAATGCTTTCTGCATTGAATGACTTTTACATCGAAGGAGTTGAAACTTCAATTCCTTTGTATAAGACAATTTTAAATTCTGATGAATACAAAAATGGTGATCTTTCTACTGATTTCTTAAAACGTTATGATATGATTGATAGGTTAACAAAAGATCTTAAGAAAGAAAAAGAAAATAAAAGCGAAGCAGCTTTAGCAGCCGCAATTATTCATTCTGAATACTTTAAGAGTCGTGTACAAAATACTACTAACCATAATTCTAATTGGAAAAATAAGCTGGATTGATGATATGACTAATTACAAAATACAAGATATTGAAAAATCATTTGATGGACATATAGTAAAAAACTTTGGAAATAATAATTTTATAATTAAAATTAATGACAATGAACATGAACTAAAAATTATTACTATGAATTCAAACAAAATTGAATTTATTTTAAATCAAACATATCATAGGGCAAAATATCTTGATCAATCTACAAACGAAATGAATATTGTAATTGATAATGTTCCAATGACAATTAATTTACATACTCATTTTGACAAAATTGTTTACAAAAATTCTGGTGGCGGTGGTTCTGGTTCAATAAAAGTAGGATTAAAAAGCCAAATTCCTGGAAAAGTAGTCTCAATTTCAGTTGCAGATGGAGATTCTGTACAGAAAGGTGATATTGTTTGTACTTTGGAATCTATGAAAATGCAAGTTCAGATTAAGGCACACAAAGATGGAGTTGTAAATTCTATTAAAGTTAAAGAAACCGGAACTGTTGCTAAAGGCGATTTAATTGCAAATATAGAATAAAAAAATTATTTATTTTAAAAAGTTTTTAATTTCTTCATAATTTGGTTCTTTTAGCGGATCTTCTGAAACCCATTTGTAACCAATTTTACCATCTTCCATAATTATGAATACTGAACGTTTTGCAGCATTGTAATCTTTGATGTGTAGTAAATCTTTAAGTAAAATATCATACTCTTTGATTGTTTTACTGGTATAATCTCCTAATAATGGGAAATTAAAGTTATTTTTTTCTGAAAATGCTTTATTTGCAAATGGTCCATCATTACTAATTGAAATTATTTGTGCACCCATATCTGATATTTCTTGCCATGAATCTCTGAAAGTACATAATTCAACCTCACATACTGGTGAACTTGCTGCAACTATGAATGATAATACGATTTTTTTACCTTTGAATTCATCTAAAGTTCTCAATTTTAATTCTGTATCTGGAAGTTCAAAATTTGGAGCAATATCGCCTACATTCAATACCATAATCCCTTTTTTACCATTATCCTATTAATTACTTTACAAAAATAATTTTTATAAAAATTTGATCGAAAAAATGAAGCATACCTTATTATACAAAAATTAGGGATGAAGTTTAAATTGGTCGGAGAAATAGCGGGCAATTATAGCCCCATAGTATTGATGTTTGGCTTTGCGATTGTAGCAATGGCACCTGCACTGATACTTTCACGTATGATTTCACCTCGTAAAAAAGGCAATCCTGTAAAATTTTTGCCAATGGAATGTGGTCAAGTTCCTAGTGGTGAAGGAAGAACACATTTCATGATGCAGTATTACCCGTACATTTTGATGTTTGTTGTTTTTGATGTAATGGCAATTTTCATGTATGCTTGGGGTAGTACTCTTTTAGAACTTCCAAAGAGTGCAACTTTGCCTATGTTGGGATTCTTGGCAATAATGTTTGGTGCAATGGCATTTGCATTATATCAATCAGGGAGAAGAAGAATATGGTAGTTATTTATACAAATAATATTGATGAGGGTTGGGAATAGAATTGCTTAAAGATTTAATGACACCAGAAAATGCAAATGTTTTCATTGGAAAACTAGGCGATATTTTAGAAAAAGCAATTGATAAGCCATTGGGTTATGCTATCAATTGGGGTAGAATTTGGTCACTCTGGCCTGTACATATTGAAACAGCTTGTTGTAGTGTTGAGTTTGGTGCAGCATCAAGTCCTAGATATGATGTTGAAAGATTTGGTATCATTGAAGCATTTGGATCACTTAGACAATGTGATCTAATTGTTGTTCAGGGAACTATCACGCGAAAAATGGCTCCACGTCTTAGATTAGTTTATGATCAAATGCCAGAACCAAAGTATGTAATTGCTATGGGGGCTTGTGCAATTACTGGTGGTTTGTATTTTGATTCATACAATGTACTTCCAGGAATTGATGGTATTCTTCCAGTTGATGTGTATGTTCCAGGTTGTCCACCTAGACCTGAAACTCTCATACAAGGATGTATTTTGTTACAAGAAAAAATTAAGAGAATGAAAGCTAGGAAGTTTGTATAATGAGTACTAATACTGAACAAGTTACTATTGAAGAAAAACCAGCTGAAGAAAAACCAGCTGAAGAAAAACCATGCTGAAGAAAAACCATGCTGAAGAAAAACCTGTAGCAAAACCTGTAGCAAAGCCAGTGGAATTACCTGCGTTTGAAAAAAATATTTCTGATAAAATTGTTGAAAAATTTGGTGATAAAATTGTGGTTTCATTTGTTAAAGAAAATCGTGTTGGAATTAATGTTGATAAAGAAAATGTTCATGATGTAGCTAAATTCATTCGTGATGAACTAAATTATGATCATGTAGAGTCTGTTTCAGGTGTAGATTATCCACAAGATAAAGAAATTGAAGTTGTTTATCATATTGGATCTTATTCTGATCCGTCACTAGCAAGTCAACTTATTGTTTTAGCAACTAGAGCTGTAAGAGAAGAAAATCCAATACCTGGAAAAGATGCAACCAAATTACCTACTCTTAGAGATATATTCTACAGTGTAGAATTTCATGAAAGAGAGGTTTTTGAAATGTTTGGAGTTTACTTTACTGGTCATCCTGATAATAGACGATTGCTTTTACCTGAAGACTGGGCAGATTTACCTCCTCTTAGAAAGGACTTTGCAATAAAGGGACGATAGAAATGACTAACGAATTTTTACCTCCTGGATTAGCACTCCAAAAAGCCGATGAGAGAATTATGACTCTTAATGTTGGACCACAACATCCTGGTTCTGGACATATGAGAATTATTGTACAAATTGACGGTGACTATATTGTTGCATGTGATCCTGATCCCGGTTATGTACATCGTGGGGAAGAAAAAATGGCTGAATACAGAAATTACATTACCAATATTCCTCATTTAGAAAGACCAGTAATTCATGATTCTTGTAATGTACTTTATCCATATGTCTTAGGAGTAGAAGAATTACTTGGAATTGAAGTTCCAGAACGTGCAAAATATGTTCGAGTAATTTGTTCTGAATTAAATCGTTGTATCTATACCATGTATTGGCTTGCCATCTATGGTATTTTCTTAGGTCATTCTACAATGTTTATGTGGCCCGCAGGTGATCGTGAACTCTTAATTGATCTTATGGAAAAAATTAGTGGTGCAAGAGTTACCCATGCACATTTTGTTCCAGGTGGAGTTAGAAATGATTTACCTCCAAACTTTGAAGAAGTATGTTTGCGTCAAGTAAATTATTTTGAAAAACGTATACGAGAATATGCTGCAGTCTTTTATGACAATCCAATTTTAATTTCAAGAACACAAGATACTGGTGTACTTTCTCGTGAAGATGCAATTCGACTTGGAGTAACTGGTTCTGTGCTTCGAGCAAGTGGAGTTGATTATGATCTTAGAAAAAAAGAACCATATGACGTTTATGAAGAATTAGATGTTCACAGTAATGTAATGAAAGAAGGCGATTCATATGCAAGATCTAAAATTCCATGGCTTGACATGTTGGAAAGTTGTAATATAATTAAACAAGCATTAGAAAAGATGCCAAAATCTGGATCTGTTAGAGTTAAACTAAAACCAAATCCAAAAGGAAAAGGATTTGATTCTGTATACAAACGTGTAGAATCTGGTAGGGGCTCCCTTGGATGCCATATTGTTTCTGATGGTAAAGTTGAACCATACCGACTAAAACTAAGTGTTGGTTCTTTTAGAAATTTAATTGCATTACCGTATCTTCTAAAAGGCGAAAAACTTGGCAACATGCCATCTGTTTATTGGAGTCTTAATTATTGGCCAGTGGAGGCAGACCGATAAATGTCTGTTATTGCACCTGATTTCAAATTTAGTAAATTTATCCAATCTTTAATCAGTGATGTTGTTTGGTTTGTTTTGATATTATCATTAATTGGGTTCCCGCTAATTATGATGATTTTGTTTTTTATTCCAATGCCTGTAATTGATGGAGAATTACTTACACCATTTCTTGCATTTACTTACTTAGCTGATCCTTCACGTACACTTCCAATTGTTCAATCATTCATGATGACTGATATGTTTAAGATAATGGCATTTCCTGGATTTGGTTTTGCAGCCTTGTTAGCCGCTGGAACAATTTTTGTTGAAAGAAAAATGCTTGCAAAATTACAATTAAGAGTTGGTCCTTTTTACTGTGGAAAATTTGAAGGAATTTTACAATTAATGGGGGACGGCCTAAAATTAATTTCAAAAGAAATTATTATTCCTGCAAAAGCTGATAAGCCTATTTTCTGGGCAGCACCTGTTCTGTTTGTAGCATCAGCTGCAGCATTTGTTGCATTAATTCCTGTTGCACCAGGTTGGGTAGTTGCAGATGTGGATATGGGATTACTTGCTGTCTTTGCAGTTATAGGATTTTTCCCAATTGTAACAATTCTTTCTGCATGGTCTGCAAATAGTAAATTCCCATTCATTGGAGGAATTAGAGCATTATTCCAAATGGTTTCATTTGAAATTCCATTAATCTTATCTTTGTTAGGAGTTGTTATGGTAACTGGTACTCTTAATTTATCTGAAATTGCTGCTAGTCAATCTAGTTTCCCATGGATTCTCTTTTTACCAGTTGGTGCAATTGTATTTTTCATCACAATGCTTGCAGAATTGGAAAGAATTCCATTTGATTTACCAGAGGCAGAAAGTGAAATTGTTGCTGGATGGTTAACTGAATTATCTGGAATGATGTATGGACTTGTTCAATTGGGAACATATCTCAAACTTTACGCATTTGCAGCATTGTTTACTGTATTGTTCCTTGGTGGTTGGAATGGTCCGATGATTGTACCGCAATTCCCTATGGAACTTGTAACTGAAGGAATTACGCTTGGTCCTATAACTGCAAAGATAGGTGGATTGGAACCATTACTTACTCAATTAATTACTCCAGAAATGATTAATGGAGTTTTAATGTTTGTTCTAAAGACAGTTGGTGTTATCTTTTTCATATTACTCCCAAGAGGTGTATTTCCAAGAATTAGAGTTGATATGCTACTAAATCTTGGTTGGCACAAGTTGATCGGACTTGCATTCATTAACATCTTTATTGCACTAGCCTTAGTTTACGCTGGAGTGCTAGGACCAGGAGGTTTACAATAATGGGAACTGCTACAGGTATCATACGTGCATTAAATTCTGGAATTAAGCACATTGCAACAAAAAGATTTACTCTTCGTTATCCTGAAGAGAAACTAAAGTTTGTAGGTGATGGTTACCAATTTGATCCTTCTACAGGTGTTGGAATTGCTGGATTAAAGGGACGTCATATGTTATTCCATGATCATTGTACTGGATGTCAATTATGTTCTATTGCATGTGAAGGCGTTGCTGAAGCAATTGCTATGGTAAAAGTTCCAGAAAACCAAAAACAAAATAAAAAATCTATCATGCCTCAAATTGATTATGGAAAATGTGTCTTTTGTGGTTTATGCGTTGACGCATGTCCATTTTATGCTCTTTACATGACTAATGATTATGAACTCTCTTCTTTTACCAAAGAAGGTTTGATTTACACCCCTGCACAACTTCAGGTTAAACCCTATGTTGCACAGGACAGTGAAATTATAATTACTAAATGGGGTGCAACTCATGGCTGATGCTACATTTCTTGCACTAACTGTACTTACAATTGGTTCTGCAATTGCCGCACTTGAAATGAGATCATTGATTTATGGTTCTATTGCATTAATGGGAACTCTTGGTGGTATTGCTGGATTTTTCTTTTTACTTGATGCACCATTTGTTGCATTGTTTCAATTAGCAGTTTATGTTGGTTCAATCGCTGTCTTAATTTTATTTACTGTCATGCTTGTAAAACGAGAACTTATTTTTAAAATGATTGAAGATAGAAGAAGAAAATTTGCAGGAATTGGTTTAATGTTAATTATCATGGTATCTTTAGGTGCAGTGTTTTTAGATTCTGGAATTAAAACAATAACTACTGATGAACCATCAGTTGATTTTAGAGATATTGGTAAAAACTTTGTAACTTATTATTGGCCTGCATTAATTTTGATGGGTTTGGTTTTAGCCGGTTCCGTAACTGGTGCCCTAGTTCTAGCTAGAAGGGAGGATGTGGAAGATGACCAACGAACTAGTTGATTTTACATTAGTTTCTGTTGCCATGTTGGCAATAGGAATTTACGGACTTGCAGTAAAACGTAATTTTATTCGAATGTTATTTGCCGTTGAGATTATTATCAATGCAGCAAATCTTAATCTTGTTGCATTTGGTAGATTTTTACCTCATGCTGGTGGTCAAACTTTGGCATTATTCTCAATAGCAATTGCAGCTGCAGAAGTAGCTGTAGGATTGTCTTTAATCATTGTAGCATACCGCATGTATCAAAATGTGGATATAGCTGACTTTAGGAGCTTGAAAGGATAATGGAGTATGCATTGTTACAGGCAGTTTTCCTGCCTTTACTACTGTCACCAGTAGCTTATATTATTGGAAGAAAATTAGGTCCTGCTCCCGCAATGTGGTTCACATTTGGAATTTTACTTTATGCTACAATTCTTATAATTAATGCAGCACTTTCTGGAACTGTAGAAGAGCATTATCCATGGACAGAACAATTTGGAGAATTTGGTTTCATGTTGGATGGTCTTGCATCTCCATTTGCAATAATGATCTACGTCTTATCTACAATTTTGGCAATTTATTCAAAACCATACATGCTTCATAAATTCCATCAACAATTTGAAGAAGAACAAAAAATGATTGTTTCTGAAAATGGTCAAACTTCAATTGTTGAATCCGCTGCTCTTTCAAATTATGTAAATGCAAAATCTGGTCTTTACTTTGCACTTTATCTTGTATTTGCAATGGGTATGCTTGGAACCGTTCTTTCAACTAATCTCATTGAATTTTATATTTTCTTTGAAGTTATGTTAATCCCTGGTTTCTTTTTAGTTGCATTATGGGGTGATGGACCAAGAAGAAAAATTGGTTTAATGTTCTTATTTTGGACTCATGCTGGTGCAGTTGTTTTATTATTGGGATTCTTGATGATAGGCCTTACACTTGGTAGCTTTGACTTTGCAGATATCAAAGAATCTGAAATTCCTGCAGATATTGTAATGTATGCTGCTATCGCAATTGCGATAGGCCTTGGTGTTAAACTGGCAGTTTTCATGTATCACATTTGGCTTCCATATGTTCACGGTGCAGCACCTACTCCAATCAGTGCTCTATTGTCACCAGCTATGATTGGAATTGGAGCTTATGGTATTTTTAGATTAATTGTTGAATTCTTACCTGCAACATTTTCAGAACTTGCAATATGGTTCCACATCTGGGGTCTTGTCACTATGATTTACGGTGGAGCTATGGCATTAATGCAAGATGATTTGAAACGTTTTCTTGCTTATTCCAGTATAAGTCAGATGGGATATTTGTTATTTGGAATAGGATCAATGTCATCACTTGGTCTTGCTGGTGCAGAAATGATGTATGTAACACACGCTATTGGAAAAGGTATTCTCTTCATGATGGCTGGAATTATAATTGTTAGAGTTGGAACTAGAAGCTTCTCTAAACTTGGAGGATTGGCTGGTAAGATGCCAATCACTGCTGTATGTGCAGTTATTGGTGCATTGACAATAATGGGTGTACCGCCAACTGCTGGATTTATGGGTGAATGGATTATGTTTTACGGTGCATTAGAAACTGCAATTTCAGAAGGTTCTACAGTTAGAGCAGTAGCATTTGGATTAGGTTTAGTTGCAACTGCACTTACAATGTCTTACATGCTCTGGATGCTAAAGCGTGTATTCTTTGGAAAACTTCCTGAAAACCTTCAACATGTAAAAGAAGGAAGCTGGTACATGACAATCCCGATGATGATATTGGCTGGATTTTCAATTGTAGTTGGAATTTATCCAGATATTTTCTTGAAAACAATTATTCCGTACATGAACGGAGTAATGGGGGTTTAGACTATGGCAATTGAAATTTTAGGAATGTCAGTTGAAGTATCTGCTGCATGGTTGATTTGGATACTTCCATTTGCTGCAGCATTAATTATGCCTGGAATTGGAAAACTATCTAAAAAATCAACTGGATATGTTGCAGTTGGATTTGCTTTAATGAGTGCAGTATCTGCAGTATCTTTAATTCCTGTTGCATTAGATGGCCATGAAGTTCATAGCCAAATAATGTGGATTGAAGCACTTGATCTTAAAGCAGGTGTACTGGCAGATCCACTTTCAATAATTATGGCAAATGTGGTTGGTTGGATTTCATTCTTGATTATGATTTACAGTACAGGATACATGAAAGGTGACAAAGATATTACAAGATTTTGGTTCTGGATGCTATTCTTTATTGGTTCTATGCAATTAATTGTATTATCTGATAACTTACTTCAAGTATTCTTTGGTTGGGAAGGTGTAGGACTTGCATCTTATGCACTAATCAGCTTTTGGTATCGTGATAAAAAGAAAGATCATGTTGGTGTTGAAGGACGTACGGTTCTTGGAATGTTAGATTACTATTCCCCAACACATGCTGGTATGAAGGCATTCATCATGACCAAAGTTGGAGATGTAATGATGATTGCAGGTATGCTTTTGATATTCTTGTTTGCAGGCACTTTTGGATTTAAAGAATTAGTGGAAGATACAGCATGGGCAACTACAATGTCTGCCCAAGGACTTTTGGTTCCTGCATTCCTTCTTCTCTTTGGAGGTGCTATGGGAAAATCTGCACAATTCCCACTAAACGAGTGGTTGCTAGAAGCTATGACTGGTCCTACCGCTGTATCTGCATTAATCCATGCAGCAACTATGGTTAAGGCCGGTGTATTCTTAGTTGCAAGAATTGGCCCAATTGTATTTGCATTGGGTGCAGCAGGAATTATGGCTGATCAATTCTTTGAAATTATTGCTTGGGTTGGTGGAATTACTGCATTATTGCTTGCAACACAAGGAATGGTTAATCCCGAAATTAAGAAAGTTCTTGCTTATTCAACTGGTTCCCAAATTGGTTATATGATGATGGCATTAGGTGTTGCAGGATTATCTCACCAATATGTTGATGGTTATACTGCAGGATTTTTCCATTTAATTTCTCACGCAATGTTTAAAGCTTCATTGTTTATGGCAGCCGGCTTCTTGTTACACTCTATTGGTTCTAGATTTATGACCGATATGGGAGGTCTACGAAAACAGATGAAGAAAACATATGCATTCATGTGGGCCGCAGGTCTTGGTTTGATGGGAGCCCCGTTTATCACAACAGGCTTCTGGAGTAAGGATGCAATCTTTGCATCTGTATATGAATCTGGAAGTGAATGGGCATTACCGTTATACATAATTGCAGTAGTTACTGCAGTCATTACTGCATTTTACACTACTCGAATGATTGGAATGGTATTCTTTGGAAAGAAGAGTAAACATATTCAGAAGATGGAAGAAGAAGGACATCATATTCATGACGCACCATTATCTATGTGGATTCCATATGGAATTCTTGCAGTGCTTACAATTGGTATTGGTCTAATTGGATTATCTGCTGAAGAAGGATTACATCATATGTTTACTGAATATCTTGAACACTCCTTTGGTATTCACAGTATACATGTTGCAGCAGAAGCATCCATCTTACCTGGATTCTTACAAGGACTTAATCCAGTTGCACTTGGTTCTTCCTTAGTGGCATTTGCTACCGGTATTGGTCTTGGTTACATATTCTATATTGGCAGATGGGTAGATCCTGTGAAATTTGTAAATTCTAACATTGCGTTTTATGCAATTCATAAATTCCTCTTAAACCGATGGTATCTCAATGCAATTGTCTACTGGTGCTTTGTTACAACACCTTTATGGTTGGCAAGGTGGGTTTCTAGATACTTTGAGAAGAGAGTAATTGATTACGGTATGAACGATGGAGTCCAAAAAGCTGTTAGTTGGAGTGCTAAGGTGATTCAGGGAACCCAAACAGGTCTCACACAATCATATCTATTTGTATTTGGAGCAGGATTATTATTCGTAGTCTTGATATTGCTGATATAGGGGATTTGATGATATGTTAGAAATTACTTCAACTCCTTTGGTACTAATCGCAATATTGGGTACTGTCGGTATACTCCTTCCAATCATAAGCATTGCAAGAAAAGAACGAGGTTCTAATTCATTTTATGCTATAATTGCATTTTCTGCATTAATTCTCTCTATGGGATATGTTGGATATCAATTCATTGAGGATAATGTCTCTGCATCTGCTTTGTTTTCTGAAGATGTTTTAGTTGATGATGCGTTTGGTGGATTCTTTGCAATAGCAATGTTAATTGTTGCTTTGTTCACAACTGTCGGCTCTTTTAATTATATGCGAAAACATAATTCCCCTGCTGTCTACTATTCTCTAATTTTACTTGCAACTATAGGTATGGTACTAGTTGCATATTCTACTGATCTTGTAATGCTATTTGTTGCATGGGAGCTTATGAGTATTCCAACATACATTTTAGTTGGATTTATGAAAAAGAGTCCAAGTTCAAATGAAGCAGCTTTAAAATATTTCTTGTTTGGTGCATTGTCTTCTGCAATCATTGTTTATGGTATTTCACTTTCATACGGATTAACTGGTTCTACAAATATTGGAGAAGTCATTCAAGGTTACTCTGTACTTGATCCTTCTTTACTTCCACTTGCGTTACTTTCAGTTGGATTGTTTATTGCAGGATTTGGATTTAAGATGGGACTTGTTCCATTCCATCAATGGCTTCCTGATACCTATGAAGGTGCACCTACACCAATTACTGCTCTTCTTGCAGCTGCAACCAAAAAAGCTGGATTTGCTGCAACGATTAGAATTGTAGTTTTAGGAATGGTAGTTTTACATATTGATTGGACTTTAGCACTTGGTATTATTGCAGTAATGACAATGACTATTGGTAATATTGCAGCAATTATGCAAAAGAACATTTCCAGAATGTTAGCTTACTCTAGTATTGCACATGCAGGTTATATCCTAATTGGACTTGCAGTTGCACCACATACTTCCCTTGGTTTACAAGGTTCTATGTATCAAATTATGAATCATGCTGTAATGAAAGGTGCAGCATTTATTGCAATTGCAGGAATTGCTACAACCCTTGCAGTAACTCACATCGATAAACTACAAGGACTTGGAAGACGAATGCCTATCACTGCTTTAGGTTTGGTAATTGCATTATTTGCTTTAGCTGGTATTCCGCCACTTTCTGGATTTTGGAGTAAAATAATGTTATTTGGTAGTGCATTAGATGCAGGTTCTGTATTATGGTGGGCACCATGGCTTGCAATTGCAGGCGTATTAAACAGTGCATTGTCACTTGCTTACTATGGTTGGTTAACTAGAAAGATGTACTTTGAAGGAGAAACCCAAAAGAGAGTTATTGAACCAAAATCTGTCATGGCCGTTATGATATTCTCAACAATCTTCTTAATTGGATTTGGTGTTTATCCAGATCCATTAATTAAATTTGTAGAATTTGCAACACCTGTAATTGGTTTAGGAATTATGCCTTAAACGAAGTAAATTTAATTAATTTTTCTAAATTCATTTTTGCATCATTGTCTGGAATTTTTCTTAAAGATATTCTTGCTTTCTCAGAATATTCTTTTAACAATTCTTCCATTTTGTTAAATCCCTCTCTAGGATCTACACTTTTCTTAATTAGTAAATTAAATAATTTTTTCTCATCCTTCCAATCCAATAAATCATCTCTGATCTGATATGCAATTCCAAGATTTTTTCCATATTCAGATAATGCTTCAATTTGTTCTTCTGTTCCATTTGCAATTATACCTCCAATTCTAGATGCAACTTCAAATGCAATTGCAGTTTTGTATTCTATGACTTTTAGATAATCATCAAATGTGATATCTCCGCTAGCTTCTAATCTGCCTTCAATCATTTCACCTTCACTCATTAACATTGCAGCTGTTGCCAAGTCTTTTGTAATTCTAACATTATCTAATCTTGACGATATTGCAAGGATTAATCCTAAAACAAAATCTCCTGTTAATACACTTGTGTTATATCCATATTTGACATGAAATGGATCCTTTTGCCTTCTCATAGTTTCATCATCTATGATGTCATCATGGATAATTGATTCCATATGTAAAAATTCAATTGCACAAGAGGCTGATAACACATTTTCATCTATTTTACCGATACTTTCAGCAGCCAAATTCAAAATAATTGGCCTGATTCTTTTTCCACCTTCTAATGAATACTTTAGAGGTTCGATAAATTCTGATTCTGAATATAATGCAAGTTCTCTATCTAACGCTTGATCTATTTTTTCAATATATTTACCATATGTTTCAAGTAATGGATTAATCTCCATATTTTTTCTATCCAAGATAATTGATCAAAAATTCTTGTATTAGTAATTAAATCTTGGTGCTCCTGCCGGGATTTGAACCCGGGATCTCTGCCTTGAAAGGGCAGAATGCTTGACCGGACTACACCACAGGAACCCATGATAATTCTTATTTTAGATCATAAAATCTTTTGTACACAACAAAGATTTTTGTATTGGAAAATTTAAGCAATCATTATGAGCCTAATTCAAAGAATTGATGAAATAATTGAAGCAAGAAGTTTACTTAAACATCCATTTTATCAAATGTGGTCTGATGGTAAATTAACCCAGGAATCTTTAGCCGGATATTCAAAGGAATATTTCCAACTTGTAAAAGCAGTTCCTAAATTTATGACACCTATTATTGAAAAAGCACCTAATTCTGTTATTGCTGAATTAACTGAAAACCAACAAGAAGAATCTGATCACATTAAACCTTGGATTAGCTTTGCAGGAGAACTTGGTATTTCTGAAGATGAATTAATTTCATATTCTGGATCAGATAAAACTCAGAAAGCAGTATTTGATTTGACTGCATTAATGAATACTTTTGATGGTGGTGCATGTGCAATGTATGCATTTGAAAAAGAGATTCCTAAAATTAGTCAAACAAAATTGGATGGATTATCTGAATTTTATAAAATAACTAGTGATGAAGCAACTGAATACTTTAAACTCCATACTGAAGCTGATATTAGACATACGGCATCATGGAGAAACATTTTGGAAAAATCTAATGTTGATACAAGTGATTTAATTGAAATTGCTGAAAAATCTGTTTCAGCACAAAATCTTTTACTTGATAGTTGTTATGATGAATACTGTTAATCTCATAACATTTTATACCTCAAAAAAAATTTAATACTTTAGGGCCCGTAACTCAGCTTGGTAGAGTAACCGGCTCATAACCGGTGAGCCAAGGGATCGAAGCCCTTCGGGCCCATTATTTTCAATTAGTTTTAAAATGAGTGTATCCAAAAATTGCTGGCTGCAATGAAGAATCAGAGTTATATCTGAAATTGATGATTGGAAGGCATTTGTCTGAGCTGCCATAAATTACTTACTAATTTGCTTTTTTACTTTATCTAAAATATTGATGTCTATCATTTTTTGTTCATACAATATTTCTGTAATTTGTACTATGTTTAACATTGAATGCATCTTTACTCCATGTTCTGCAAGAGCTTCATCTGCTCCTTCCATTCTATCTACAATTACATATGCATCTTTTACCGTAACATTTACCTCCGTTAGTGATTTAATTGCATTTACAACTGAACCACCTGTAGTTGCAACATCATCTATCATGACAACTTTCATTCCGTCCTGAATTTTTCCTTCAACTGATTTTGAAGTACCATAATCTTTTGGTTTACTTCTGACATAGATTAGTGGTTTTACTGTTTCAATTGCTAACGCTGATGCAATTACTAATCCTCCTGTGGGAACTGAAACAATACTTTCAAAATTATCTAATCCTATATCTTCTGTAATCTGATTTTCAAGATACTTTATCATCATTCTAAATTCACGAGGATAACTTGGAACTAATCTTAAATCCACATAATACGAACTGTTTTTTCCACTGGCTAGTGTAAAATCTCCAAATTTTATTATTTCTTTTTGATGTAAAAATGTCACAAATTCTTTCATAAACTCCATATCAAAACTCACTACATTGGATTTATTTTGGTTTGTATTTACTATCTATTATGCCTGAAATTTGGTTGAATTATGGGATTACAGACGTAGTTTTGGACATAAAAGCTGAAAATTTAGAACAAAAAATTGATTCTGATGGCAAAATTATGGATGATTTTGCAATTAATGAGAAACTCAACACACTTGATTTATCCAAACCCATGGAATTGGTAGTACTGCATAATTCTAAATCTATCCTAAAAATTATCTCATCATTATTCACACTATGTGAACAAAAATCAAAACCATTTCCTAAAATATTAGCCGAGAAAAAAATTCTAAATTTAGTCAAGTCTGGTTTACCTGAAGGCAGTGCAATTAACGAATTTAACGATGTTGATATTTCTAATACTAATCTTGTATTTATGGGCGAAATGGGGTTTGATGGACTATTTGGCTATGAAACTATTGCAACACGCCTTATCAAAAAATTTGGTACAGAATCTATGCTTTCAGCATATGCAAAAAGACAAGGTAATCTCCCTACTCCTGGACAATATACTGAAAGTTTAACTGAAGCAAAAAAATTTGTCGATAATTTTGAAATTCAAGCAATTGAAATTATTTCAAATTCTGAAGGAATAATTGACTTCACCATTGGTCATCCTTCTCAAACTCTTTCTACTACTAAAATTTTAGAATTAAATTCGATTAAAGATGTTGGTCAACATAAAACCATGATAATGAGTACTGGTAAAGATGCAAGTAATGATACTTTGGGACATTCTTTATCTTCACTTTGGAATTGTTCAAATGCTATTAAAAAAGATGGCCTTGCAATTTTAGTTGCTGAATGTAAAGGTGGTTTAGGTTCTGATGCTATTCAACAATACATTGAAGATAGATTAACTTTGGAACAATTACGAAATCCTACAAAATATGTTGATGGGATGGAAGATTTACTTTTTCTTTCAGAAATACAAAAAAACTTTCAAATTGGATTAGTTTCTATTTTACCTGAATTTTATGTAAAGAAACTTGACATGATTTCTTTACCTGGAATAAAATATTCTATGGATTATATTTTAAAAACACAGGGTGCTAGACAAAAAGTTGCAGTAGTAAATGATGGTGCTAGACTTTTTCTAAGGTAAAAGTCCTGAAAATAATCCTGATGGTAGTGGTGCACACAAAAATGCTAATACTATAATTCCGATATATGCAATTTTTCTATTTCTTGTAATTGGAGATATGTCATCAAGTGGTGTTGCACTTGGATTTTTGGTTGACATTACTAAAATTAAGACTGCCATAAGCCAAAAATTTAGTAAAACCAGTACTAGCATACTTCCATACGTTGCATATCTGTGAATTTTTTGACCTACAAGAGTTCTTGCCATGTGTCCACCATCAAGTTGCCATGCTGGAAGTAAATTCAAAAATGTAATTAAAAACCCAATCCACGCTGCAAACATTACTGGTGTCATGATCACTTCATGACCTGAACCTCCTTTTCCAAATACTGCTAAACTAGCAGTCATTAGTAGTGGCTCTCCCTGTTCCCATTCAACTAGTATTTTATCTGCAAATAATCCTTCAGATATTTCTTGATCTAAAATTGGTGCAGTATATGCTCCATATAGTGAAACTATCATTGTAATTACAAGTCCTGCAACAGGCCCTGCAATAGCTACGTCAAATAAAATTCTTCGATTAATTGTTAATCCTTTTGATTGAATGAATGCACCAAATGTTGGAATTCCGATCACTGGTAAACCTGGAATAAAGTATGGCCAACTTGTTTTTAACCTGTGTATCCTTGCTGCAATAATGTGTCCAAGCTCATGCGTTCCTAAAATTCCTAATAGAGCAAGTGTGTAAATAATTGCCATTTGAAATGGATCTCCAATTTCTACAATAGCGTTTGTTCCAGACGTTCTATAGTAACCATCAATCATTACAAATGATATTACAATTACAAACAAAAATCTCGGTGTCCACGTTGCATTAAGTAATTTTCTAGCTTTTTTTATGGTAAATTTCTGAATTTGAACATAAATCTCATTATCTTTTTTTAATAATTTACAAACATAACTCATATTTTCTAATTCTCTTGCTAAATCTTCAAATTTTGTTTGAAATTCTATATCTGTAATTTTAAATTCTAATGTAAATTCTGTTTTTGTAAACTCACCTACATTAAAAATTGAATTAACCAATGAAATAATATTTTCTTGAGAATCTTCTTCCATTCATTTCATATACTCTTATTCCATTAATCATCTTTTTGTTTAAAATTAAATATTGATACTTTCATGGTATGTTGTGCAAGTGATTTTGAGACAATTAGGTGACTGCAGTATACGTAGAGCAGCTCCAAGCGATCTAATTTCAGTGATGGAAATTAATCTAAAAACATTACCTGAACACTATTCTGACTATTTCTATGAATCATTATTGAAGGAATTACCTGAAGCATTTTTGGTTGCAGAAATAGATGGCAAGATTGTTGGTTATGAAATGTGTAAAACTGAATTTGGATTTTCAAATTTTAAGAAACTAGGTTTTGTAAAAAAAGGACATGTCGTATCAATTGCAGTTCTTGATGAGCATAGAAAAAAAGGAATTGGCAAAGCCCTTGTTGAAGAATCTGTAATTGGTGTAAAATCTAGGAATTGTGATGAATTTTATCTAGAAGTTAGATGTAGTAACACTGATGCTGTTCGTCTTTATGAAAAACTTGGATTTGTAATTAGACTAGAACTAAATGCATATTACCGTGATGGTGAATCTGCATATTTAATGGCGATTGAAGTAGATTGAAAGTTATAACAATTATTGTATTTGCAGTTATGTTGATGATTGGATCATCATCAACTGTTTTTGGTGTTGTCTTGGTGTTTTTAGATCAAGATGTTTATGAAATCCCTACCATTGGCAAGCCATTAACAATTTTTATTGAATCTCCTGGTAAAGTTACAATCTCTGTAAGTAATGGTGACATTGCAACAGTATTGGGTGAAACAAATTCTGGTGAGTTTACAATTTATCATGATGATTATAATTTTATGGAGGGTACGATGTTAATTGCAAATCACATTAATGATTATACTCTAAAGGAATGGACTGATGTTTCAACTTTTTCTAAAAATATACCCACTAAATCTGTAACAGAAACAACTAGTGTAAAATCTGGTAATGGTGGTGGTTGTCTAATTGCAACAGCAACTTATGGTTCTGAAATGGCAACTGAAGTTCAACAGCTCAGAGAGTTAAGGGATAATCAATTACTAAACACAGAGTTTGGAACTGCATTTATCACAACATTCAATGACATTTACTATTCATTTAGTCCAATAATTGCAGATTATGAAAGAGAGAATCCACTATTCAAAGAAGCAGTAAAAATTGTAATCACTCCAATGATTTCCAGTTTATCATTAATGGAAAATGCAAATTCTGAATCAGAAGTATTGGGAATTGGACTATCTGTAATTATGTTAAATCTTGGAATGTATCTTGGCGTTCCAGTTGTAGTGATTGTTGGAATTAAAAGAAGATTCTAAAATTAATAATTTATCATTGTTTCATTAAAGTGTAGTAAAATCACATTTTTTCTTTATGAACTGTAGGGAGATAAAATCCAAATGACATTCAGATACTTGAATTTAGCATGCTATTTTACACTCTTTGTTCTCAACTATCGGATCACATGATTTAAGATTATTTTAAAATAAAATTTTTGGTTTTT